>DAITPJ010000005.1:0-53913 GCA_036833635.1 Terrimesophilobacter sp. | reverse complement strand
GAACCTAAATCTTCGCCCGATGACGACCATAGGTGCGCCATTCGGCCCCCGTGCCGCGAACTATCCTTGAACGCCCGCAGGTCTTTGGAGCATCCGAAGAGAGGACATTCGTGTTCAGCAAGATCCTGGTCGCCAACCGAGGCGAGATCGCGATCCGCGCCTTCCGCGCCGCCTACGAGCTCGGGGCCAGGACGGTGGCCGTCTTCCCGTGGGAGGACCGCAACTCCCTCCACCGGCTCAAGGCGGACGAGGCCTACCTCATCGGCACGCAGGGCCACCCGGTGCGGGCGTACCTCGATGTCTCGGAAATCCTGCGCGTAGCACAGGAGTGCGGCGCCGACGCGATCTATCCCGGATACGGTTTCCTGTCGGAGAACCCGGAGCTCGCCGAAGCGGCCGCCGCCGCAGGGATCACCTTCATCGGTCCTGGACAATCCGTGCTCGAGATGGCCGGCAACAAGGTCACTGCGAAGGAGCACGCGATCGCCGCGGGGGTGCCGGTGCTCGCCTCGACGCCGGCGTCGAAGGACATCGACGAGCTCATGGCGGGCGCCGAGGCGATCGGCTTCCCGATCTTCGCCAAGGCCGTCGCGGGCGGCGGAGGCCGGGGGATGCGTCGAGTGGACGCCCCAGGCGACCTGCGCGAGGCGCTCGAGGCGGCCATGCGCGAGGCCGACAGCGCCTTCGGGGACCCGACGATGTTCCTCGAGCAGGCCGTGCTGCGGCCCCGTCACATCGAGGTCCAGATCCTCGCCGATTCCACGGGCGATACGATCCACCTCTTCGAGCGCGACTGCAGCCTCCAGCGCCGCAACCAGAAGGTCATCGAGATCGCGCCGGCGCCGAATCTCGACCCCGCCATCCGCGATGCGCTCTACCGCGACGCCGTGGCCTTCGCGAAGTCGATCGGCTACGTCAACGCGGGAACCGTCGAGTTCCTTCTCGATACGGTCGGCGAGCGGGCGGGCCAGCACGTCTTCATCGAGATGAACCCGCGCATCCAGGTCGAGCACACAGTGACGGAGGAGGTCACTGACGTCGACCTCGTCCAGGCGCAGATGCGGATCGCCTTCGGGCACACGCTCGGCGATCTCGGACTCAGCCAGGATCGGCTAGAACTGCGAGGAGCCGCGCTGCAGTGCCGGATCACGACCGAGGATCCGGCGGAGGGTTTCCGACCCGACACGGGCAAGATCACGACATACCGCTCGCCGGGCGGCGGGGGCATCCGCCTCGACGGGGGGACGATCGACCCTGGTACGAGCATCAGCCCGCACTTCGACTCGATGCTCGTGAAGATGACGTGCCGCGGACACGACTTCGCCGCGGCGGTCGCACGGGCCAAGCGCGGGCTCGCCGAGTTCCGCATCCGGGGCGTGTCGACGAACATCCCCTTCCTGCAGGCCGTACTCGACGACCCTTCGTTCGCCGCAGGGGACATCAGCACGTCGTTCATCGATGAACGCCCGGAACTCGTCCACGCCAGGCCGTCGAAGGACCGCGGCACCAAGATCCTCACCTGGCTCGCCGACGTCACGGTCAACCAGCCGAACGGCACCGGCGAGGATCTCGCCAGTCCGGCGCTCAAGCTGCCGGTCATCGACCTCGGCACACCTCCTCCTCCAGGATCCCGCGATCGACTCAGGGAGCTCGGACCCGCCGGCTTCGCCGCGGCGCTCCGCAGCCAGACCGCTCTCGCGGTCACCGAGACGACCTTCCGCGACGCGCACCAGTCCCTCCTGGCCACGCGCGTGCGCACGAAGGACCTCGTGACCGCTGCCCCCCACGTCGCCCGGCTCACCCCGGAACTGCTTTCGGTCGAAGCGTGGGGCGGCGCCACCTACGACGTCGCGCTTCGCTTCCTCGGCGAGGATCCGTGGGAAAGGCTCGCCAGGCTGCGCGAGGCGATCCCCAACATTGCCATCCAGATGCTCCTGCGCGGTCGCAACACGGTGGGTTATACCCCGTACCCGACGAAAGTCACGGATGCCTTCGTGCGCGAGGCGGCCGGCACCGGTGTCGACATCTTCCGCATCTTCGATGCGCTCAACGACGTCGACCAGATGCGGCCCGCGATCGACTCCGTCCTTGAGACCGGCGTCGCGGTCGCCGAGGTCGCCCTGTGCTACACGGGAGACCTGCTCGACCCGAAGGAGGACCTTTACACCCTCGATTACTACCTTCGCCTTGCCGAGCGCATGGTCGAGGCTGGAGCCCACATCCTGGCCGTCAAGGACATGGCGGGCCTCCTGCGCGCCGGCGCCGCTGAACGGCTCGTGACGGCCCTGCGCGAACGTTTCGACCTCCCGGTGCACGTGCACACGCACGACACGGCAGGCGGCCAGCTCGCAACCCTCCTGGCGGCAAGCCGTGCAGGGGCGGACGCCGTCGACGTCGCGAGTGCGCCGATGGCGGGCACCACGAGCCAGCCGCCGGCCTCTGCGCTCGTCGCAGCGCTCGCGAACACCGAGCGCGACACGGGGCTCTCTCTCCAGGCGGTCTCAGACCTCGAGCCGTACTGGGAGGCCGTGAGGCGGGTCTACCGGCCGTTCGAGTCCGGGCTTCCAGGGCCGACCGGGAGGGTCTACCATCACGAGATCCCCGGCGGCCAGCTCTCGAACCTTCGGGTACAGGCCGTTGCCCTCGGGCTCGGGGAGCAGTTCGAGAAGATCGAGGACTGGTATGCGGCGGCCAACCGCATCCTCGGTCGCCCGCCCAAGGTCACGCCGTCGTCCAAGGTCGTGGGCGATCTCGCCCTCGCCCTCGCGGCCGCGGATGCCGACCCGAACGACTTCGAAGCGAACCCGGGCAACTACGACATTCCGGATTCGGTCATCTCTTTCATGGCGGGTGAACTCGGTGACCCTCCCGGGGGCTGGCCAGAGCCGTTCCGCACCAAGGTGCTGGCGGGCCGCACCGTCTCCATCGAGGTCGGGGATCTGGACGCCGACGATATCGCCGCCCTCGACGGCGACTCGGTCGCCCGGCGAACGACCCTCAATCGACTTCTCTTCCCGGGTCCGGCGCGGCAGTTCGAGGAACAGAGGGAGACCTACGGCGACCTCTCGGTCATCGACACCCTCGATTACCTGTACGGCCTTCGATCCGGGGTGGAGCATGTCGTCGAGATCGAGACCGGCGTCAATCTCATCGTCGGTCTGGAGGCCATCGGCGAGGCCGACGACAAGGGCATGAGGACCGTCATGACGGTCATCAACGGCCAGCTGCGACCCGTCTTCGTACGCGACCGCTCCATCACCGTCGAAAGGCGGTCGGCCGAGAAGGCCGATCCGACCGATGCCGGCCAGGTCCCTGCGCCGTTCTCCGGGGTCGTGACCCTCAAGGTCGCGCAGGGCGACACCGTCGAGGCGGGACAGGTCGTGGCGAGCATCGAGGCCATGAAGATGGAGGCGGCCATCACGTGCTCTGTCGCCGGCACTGTAGGGCGTGTCGCGATCCCCGTGACGCAGCAGGTCGACGCCGGCGATCTTCTCGTCGTCATCGAACAGCGAGTATCGGTCGTTGTAAGCTAGAGGGTCCGATCAGGAAGGGCACCCCCGCTGTGGCCACGAAGACCAGGAAGACCGGTGAGCCTGCTTCCGCAGGCGATTCCCCCGGCGACGTCCTCGCCGAACCGACGGCGCAGGACCTCACGAGCGCGTTGCCGGAGAGCCTCACGATCGACGTCACACTGCCGGAGCAGGTGCGCTCGGCACCCGAGGAGGAACTTGCCATCGCGATCGGGGACAGCCCCGTGCGGGCGGGACGCATCCTCGAGCAGGTGGACGGCACGACATCGATCTCGCTCATCCCGGTCATGCCGGAGCCGGAACCCATCGACGCCGAGGCGACCGACGACGTATTGCAGAGCAGGAGGAGCAGGCTGCGCGGCGACGTGTCGTCGACGCCAGAGTCCGCCGCAATGCTCACCTCCGAGCGGCTTCTTGACGACAGGGGGCGAAAGCGAGTCCGCCCAGAAGGACTCTGGCCGGCGTTCGTCTATGCGATCACCCTCCACCTCGTGAATCTCGGCGACTCGCCCCGCGTGCGTGCGCGCAAGGAGCTCGAGGCCAGGATCGACAAGCACTTCGAGGGCGGAACGCGCTTCGTCCCCGTGCTCACACGCAAGGGCGGCGTGGGCAAGACCACCATCACAGCACTCCTCGGGATGGCGATGGCGGATGTTCGCGAGGATCGGGTCATCGCCGTCGATGCGAATCCCGATCGTGGCACGCTTGCCGAGCGGGTCAACAAGCAGACGAGGGCGACCGTGCGCGACGTCGTGACGCGCGCGGCATCCATCACGTCCTTCAGCGACTTCGCCGAGCTCGCCTCGCGCGACGAGACCAGGCTCGACATCCTTGCATCTGACACCGACCCGCTCCTCGCCGAAGCGTTCGACGAGGACGACTACAACGTGGTCGCCGACCTCGCCGCACGGTTCTACTCCATCGTGCTCACCGACTGCGGGACGGGAATCGTCCACTCCGTCATGCGCGCGACGCTGCAGAGGGCGGATGCCGTGGTCATCGTCTCGGGTGGCAGTGTCGACGAGGCGCGGCTCGCCTCGGAGACCCTGACCTGGCTCGAGGCGAACGGCTACGGCGACCTCGTCCGCAACGCGGTTGTCGCCCTCAACACCGCGACGCAGGGGACGAACCTCGTGAAGATCGAGGAGATCGAATCGCACTTCCGGTCCCGTGTGCGCGACATTGTGCGCATTCCGTACGACCCACAGCTCGCGGCCGGATCCGTCATCGACTATCGGCAGCTGCGACCGCTCACCGTGGCGAGCGCACGCGAGCTCGCAGCCCTCGTCATCGACGGACTGCCCGTTCGCCGGGACGCCTGAGGTGTCGGCACAGGACGGACCGCGGTGACGGCGCGCCAGATCCGGGTCTTCGGCGACCCGGTGCTCAGGACCGTGTCCGAGCCGCTCCAGCCAGGTGACCCCGCGACGGAGGCGCTCGTCGAGGATCTTCTCGACACCGTCCGCCTGCCAGGGAGGGCAGGGGTCGCCGCGCCCCAGATCGGTGTCGGCCAGCGGGCCTTCAGCTACAACATCGACGGCGAGATCGGTTACATCCTCAACCCTGAGCTCGTCGAGGTATCAGGCGAACCGACCCTCATCGACGAGGGCTGCCTCTCCGTTCCTGGCTTCTACTTCCAGCGGCTGCGGTACCCCTGGGCGCGCGTGACGGGAGTCGACCTCGCCGGCGAGCCCATCGAGCTCGCCGGCGACGGGCTGCTCGCCCAGGCACTGCAGCACGAGACCGACCACCTCGAGGGGAAGCTCTTCATCGAGGGGCTCGACAAGGAGCGCAGGCGCGAGGCCATGCGCCTCATCCGCGAGTCTGACTGGTTCTGAGTCTCGGAAGGTTCAGCCGACGACCGAATGACCCTGGGTCGCCGGTGCATCCGCGTAGAGCCCGTCGATCGTGTCGGCGAAGTCGGCGAGCACGACATTCCGCTTGACGCTGAGCTTGGGCGTGAGGTGCCCGCTGCCCTCGGTCAGGTCGTGGGGGAGGATGACGTACTTGCGCACGGACTCCGCGCGCGAGACGTTCGAGTTCGCGCGGTCGATGGCTCTCTGGATCTCGGCGAGAACCTTGGGGTTGCTCGACGCCTCCTCGATCGACATCGTGGCGTCCTCGCCATTGTTGTTGAGCCAGACCGGCAGCATCTCCTCGTCGAGCGTGAGGAGTGCGCCGATGAACGGCCGCTTGTCGCCCACGACGAGCACCTGGCTGATGATCGGGTTGGCGCGGATCGGGTCCTCGAGCACGGCGGGGGCGACGTTCTTGCCGCCCGCGGTGACGATCATCTCCTTCTTGCGGCCGGTGATCTCCAGGTAGCCCTCGTCGTCGATCGTGCCGATGTCACCGGTCTTGAACCAGTCGCCGTCGAAGGTGTCCTTCGTGGCCTGTTCGTTGTTCCAGTAGCCGGCGAAGATATTGATGCCCTTCGCCTCGATCTCGCCATCCGGGCCCAGCCGCACGGAGCAACCCGGAAGCGGCGGGCCGACCTTGCCGATCTTGAAGTTGGACGGCACATTGACCGAGATCGGCGCGGTCGTCTCCGTGAGGCCGTAGCCTTCGAGGATCGTGAGGCCGAGACTGCGGTAGAAGTGCCCGAGGAAGAGGCCGAGCGGGGCGGAGCCCGAGACCGCGTACTTGACCCTCCCGCCGAGAGCGGCACGGATCTTGCTCAGCACGAGCTTGTCGAAGAGCGCGAACTGCAGGGCGAGGCCGAGCGGAACCTTGCCGGCATCCAGCGCCTTGGAGTGAGCGACGGCGACCGCCGCGGCCTTGCGGAAGATCTTGCCCTTGCCGCCGCCTTCCGCCTTCTGCTCCGAGGAGTTGTAGACCTTCTCGAAGACGCGCGGGACCGCGAGGAGGAAGGTCGGCTTGAACGAACCGAGCGCAGGGAGGAGCTGCTTGGTGTCCGGCTGGTGGCCGACCTTGACGCCCCCGACGATCGACAGGACCGAGATGAACCGGGCGAAGACGTGGGCGAGGGTGATGAAGAGGATGGTGCTCGACTCGGTGTTGACCACCTCGGGGATGGCCTCCCTCGCGTTGCGGGTCAGCTCGACGAAGTTCGAGTGCGTGAGCATGCAGCCCTTGGGCTTGCCCGTCGTGCCCGCCGTGTAGATGAGAGTCGCGAGGTCCTTGCCGGAGGCGAGATTCCTGCGCCGCTCGATCTCATCGTCTGAGATCCCGACGCCGCTCGCGGCGAGCTTGTCGAGGTCGCCGGTGTCGAGCTTCCAGACGTTGGTGATGAGCGGAAGGTCAGGGTGCGCCTCATCGAACCGTGCGAAGTGGTCAGGGGTCTCGGTGATCATGGCGACGGTGCCGGAGTCGTTGAGGTTCCACTGGAGCTGGGCGGGGGAGGAGGTCTCGTAGATCGGTACCATGACGGCCCCGGCGAACCAGATGGCGAAGTCGATGAGCGTCCATTCGTAGCTCGTCTTGCACATGAGGCCGATCTTGTCGCCTGGCTGGATGCCCGCGGCGGCGAAGCCCTTGGCGAGGGCAGTGACTTGGCCCAGGAACTCCTTCGCCGTGACATCCGACCAGCCGCCGTCGGCGGTCGGGATCGCGAAAAGTGCGAGGTTGGGAGTCTCGCGCACCCTCTCCACGAGGAGATCGGTGACGTTCGCCTCCGGGTCTGCAGGAACGATGGCGGGCATGTCGTAGTGGTCCACGGCAACTCCTTCGGTACCGGTCAGGTCAGTCCCATCACTCTATCGGGTCGCGCGCGAGTAGGCTTGTCGAGTCGGCCCGGCCGCTGACGCCGCGGTCGGAGAGAAGGATTGGCGATGTTCTACTGGTTCATGAAGAACCTCATCGCGGGTCCGATCCTGCGCACGGCCTTCCGCCCCTGGGTCACCGGCGAGGAGAACATCCCGAGGTCAGGCGCCGTCATTCTCGCGAGCAATCACCTCTCGTTCATCGACTCGGTGTTCCTCCCGCTCGTCATCGAGCGCCGGGTCACCTTCCTCGCCAAGAGCGACTACTACACCGCTCGAGGTATCAAAGGCTGGGCCATCAAGAACTTCCTCAAGGCGGCAGGGATGCTGCCCATCGACAGGTCGGGCGGGAAGGCCTCCGAGGCGAGCCTGCGCACAGGGCTCGGCGTACTCGGTCGCGGGGAGGTTCTCGGAATCTATCCTGAGGGCACCCGAAGCCCTGACGGCAGGCTCTACCGCGGCCGCACGGGCGTCGCCCGCATGGTACTCGAGGGCGGGGTGCCTGTCATCCCCGTCGCCATGATCGACACCGAGAAGGTCATGCCGATCGGCCGGCGCATCCCCAAGGTCCAGCGCGTGGGGATCATCATCGGCGAACCGCTCGATTTCAGCCGGTTCGAGGGGATGGAGAGCGACCGTTTCATCCTCCGCTCGATCACCGACGAGATCATGTACGAGCTCAGCCACCTCGGCAGGCAGGAGTACGTCGACGTCTACGCGAGCACGGTCAAGGAGAAGACGGGGAGCCTCAGCAGGTAGGCCCGCGTGCGCGGTGCCCGACTTCGCCGGCCGTCACACGACCGCTCGCTGCGGATAAGCTGGCAGGAGGGTCACAACCCGTTCCGCTGCATCGTCGCAGCTCTTCCCCGTCGCCCGCCGGCGCCACCCGCTGGCCGCCGTCGCCAGCCAGGCTGTCCTGAATCGCAGAAGGAGTGCACCGTGGTCGATCCATCCGAGCCCGTCGTGCTTGCCGACCCCTCGGTCGTCGAAGGGCTCGACCACTGGCGCTCGCTGCCGATCGCGCAACAGCCGGCATGGCCGTCCCCGGATGCTCTTGCCGGCGCCTCCGCGGAGCTCTCGACTCTTCCACCGCTCGTCTTCGCCGGTGAGGTCGACATCCTGCGCTCCCGGCTCGCGAGCGCGGCGCGGGGCGAGGCATTCCTGCTCCAGGGCGGCGACTGCGCGGAGACCTTCGTGGCGGCCACGGCGAACCAGATCCGTGACAGGGTCAAGACAATCCTGCAGATGGCCGTCGTGCTGACCTATGGCGCCTCGATGCCGGTCATCAAGATGGGCAGGATGGCCGGCCAGTTCGCCAAGCCTCGATCGAGTGACACCGAGACGCGTGGCGACGTGACGCTTCCCGCCTACCGGGGCGACGTCGTCAACGGGTACGACTTCACCCCAGAGTCACGAGCGGCAGACCCCTCGCGGCTCGTGCGTGGGTACCACACCGCGGCGAGCACCCTCAATCTCATTCGCGCGTTCACCCAGGGCGGTTTCGCCGACCTGCGCCAGGTGCACAGCTGGAACCAGGGCTTCGCACGCAATCCCGCCAATGTTCGCTACGAGCACCTCGCACAGGAGATCGACCGCGCCATCAAGTTCATGATGGCCTGCGGCGCTGACTTCGAAGCACTCAAACGCACGGAGTTCTATATCTCGCATGAGGCGCTCCTCATGGATTACGAGCGGCCGCTCACGCGCATCGACTCGCGCACGGGAACGCCATACGACACGTCTGCACACTTCGTGTGGGTGGGGGAGCGCACCCGCCAGCTCGACGGCGCGCACATCGACTTCCTCTCGCGCGTGCGCAACCCGCTCGGCGTCAAGCTCGGCCCTTCGACGACCCCGCAGCAGGTGCTCGACCTCATCGACAAGCTCGACCCGCAGCGGGAGCCGGGCCGCCTGACCTTCATCACGAGGATGGGTGCCGGGCGCGTCCGGGACGTGCTTCCCGAGCTCCTCGAGACCGTCAAGGCGAGCGATGCTGAGCCGCTGTGGGTGAGCGACCCGATGCACGGCAACGGCCTCACGACTCCCAACGGTTACAAGACGCGGCGCTTCGACGATGTCGTCGACGAGGTCAAGGGCTTCTTCGAGGCGCATCGTTCGGCAGGGACTCATCCAGGTGGCATCCACATCGAACTCACGGGCGACGATGTCACAGAGTGCCTCGGGGGATCGGAGCAGATCGACGAGGCGACGCTGGCGACCCGCTACGAGTCGCTGTGCGATCCTCGCCTCAACCACATGCAGTCGCTCGAGCTCGCGTTCCTCGTCGCGGAGGAGCTCGGCGCGCGTTGACTATCCGGTGGCCTGCAGCCGCACCTTGACGGTCGACCCCTTGTCGAGCGTCGTCCCGGCGTCGGGGTCGATGGATCGGACGGTCGCCGTGTTCGGGAAGGTCCTCGCGATCGCTTCGCTCTGCCCGCTGAGTTCGATGGTGAATCCGAGGTCCCGCAGGGTCTTCTCAGCCTCTGCCCACAGTTTGCCGACGACGTTGGGCACATCGATCTGCTGGATGCCGTCGGACACCACGAGCTGAAGGAGCGTTCCCTTCGTCACCACCGTCCCCTCCGGCACCTGGACGCGGATGACCCTCCCCTTCTCGACCGTGTCGCTCCAGTCGTGGAGACCGTCGGAGGTCGTTCCGAGAATCTCCTTGTCCTTGAGACGTTGGACGGCGTCATCGACCGTGAGGCCTTCGACGTCGGGGATCGGGCCGAGGGAGACGATGAGGGTCACCGGCTGCGCCTCCCAGTATTCGCCGACTGTCGCCAGGTCGAGTCGTGCGCCCTCCGCGTCGAGGCCGTACGCACCGATGACGATTCCGTCCGCGACAGTCGGGTCGAATCGGTACTCGGATGCCTGGACGTCGAACTTCCCCTCGAGGAGAGCGCGTGCCGCATCCTCGGTCTCGCCGGCGAGTTGGGGCATGGGAAGCGACTGCGGGCCATCGGAGATGAGGAGCGTCACCTCGCCGCCGTGTGCAACCGCAGAACCGGCGTCGGGGTCGGTTCCCGCGACGAGCCCTTTGTCCACGTCGATGCTGAAGACGTGCTTCGGTGTATCGGAGACCGCGAGATCGGCCTCCTCCAGGATCGACGTCGCCGTCGCGATGTCCTGGCCCTCGACCGTCGGCACGATGACCTTGGATCCCGGCCCGGATCCGAAGTACCATCCGGTTGCGCCCGCGAGGGCGGCGAGGAGGAGGATGAGCGCGAAGAGCCACGCCCCCCTCGATTTGCGCTTCTCGGCGGCCGCGGCGAGCGCGGTCGTGCTGTCGAAGGCCATGGGCCCCGTGCGGTGCCTCACCCGCGTCCCGAGAACCTGGGTGGCCGACTCCGAGGAGGGGTCCGGCGTCGACCCCGCAAGCGGCACGGGGCCGGCCGGCATGACCATGGTCGGCATCGGTGTGCCCCGCGTCGGCGTCGCCTGGCCCGCGTCGAGGATGCGCTGCGTCTCGTGCAGCTGCTCGAGCATGGCCCTCGCGTCGCGCGGTCGCTGCTCCGGGTCCCGGGCCGTGGCCCATAGGACGAGCTCGTCGAGTTCGGCTGGCACCCGCGGGTTCTTGCTGCTGGGCGTGGGCACGGTGTCGTTCGCGTGCTGCTGGGCGATCTGGAACGGCTGCTCGCCCTTGAACGGCTGCTCGCCCGCGAGCATCTCGTAGAGCATGATGCCGACAGCGTAGATGTCGCTTCGGGCGTCGGCGACGCCTCGCGTGACAAGCTCGGGGGAGAGGTAGGCGATCGTGCCGAGGAGGGCGTTTCCTGTCGCCGTCTGCGCTGTCGCGGCCCGGGCGAGACCGAAATCGCTGATCTTGATGCGCCCATCGTCGGCGAGGAGGACGTTCTCCGGCTTGAGGTCGCGGTGCACGATCCCGTTGCGGTGCGCTGCTGCCAGGCCGGACAGGATGGCGTTCATGATGTCCATGGCCTGCTCGGTCGTGAGGACCGGATGCTCCTGAAGCAGTTCACGCAGGGTGATGCCGGGGAGATATTCCATGACGAGGTAGGCGGTGTCCGCATCCTGGCCCTGGTCGTAGACGTTGACGACGTTCGGGTGGGCGAGCCGCGCTGCCGACCTCGCCTCCTGGATGAACCGTGCCTTGTACTGGGTGTCGTCGGCCAGGTGGCCGTGCATGACCTTGATCGCGACGCGCCGCTCCAGGCGGAGGTCGGTGGCGAGATAGACCGTGGCCATGCCGCCGCGCGCGATGCGTGAGCGCACCTGGTATCGGCCGTCGATCAAGCGGCCGATAAGGGGATCGGTCGTGTTGTTGCTCACTGCAGAAGTCTAAGGAGGGGTCCCCGTGGTCGCCCGTCAAAACACCGTGAACCCCGGCTTTGGCCGGTGCCCTCGGTCGTGGAGATCAGGACAGCTGTGCGAGCCAGGCGCGAGCAGAGGTCTCCCACTTCGCGTAGGCATCGGGGTATGCGGAGCGCTGGACGGCCTGGGCGGCCTGGGTCACGGTCATCGACTGCCATCCTGGGATGTCGAGGAGCCCGCGCGTGACGCCCCTGTTGGGGTTGGTCGGCCCGCCGAAGAAGAGCCTGCTCGCGTACACGGGGTCGGTGACCTGGGCCGGTGTTCCCCATCCGGTGCTCGGGCGCTGCTGGAAGAGCCCGAGGGAGTCGCGATCGCCGTAGTTGAGGTTCCGCAGGGTCGACTCCTGCGCCGCAGCGGCGAGGGCGATGACGAGGGCATAGTCGCTCACGCCGAGCGAGCGGCCAACACCGAGGATGATCCTGGCGTTCTGCTCCATTTCGGCGGTGAGCCGGGTCACGACCCCGCCGACACCGGCTGGCGCGGACGAGACGCCGGGGATCAGGAGCGTGCGCCCGGTGTAGATGATGCTCGAGCGCGTGAGCCCGTTCGCGTCGAGAACGGACTGGATGCTCACGCCGAACTTCGCTGCGATGCCCGTGATCGTGTCCCCGCCCCTGATGACATAGCTCGTGCCGGCCGGCGCGGCCGGGGGAGCAGGAGCAGGCGGCGGTGTTATCGGCGTCACATCCACGACGGGGGTGATGTCGATCGCGCCGTCATCCGGGGCTGGAGGAGCGGCGACGCGACCGGGGATGACGATGGACTGTCCAGGGTAGATGATGCTCGACCAGCCGAGGCCGTTCGCGCTGAGGAGGGTCTGGGTCGAGACCCCGAAGCGCGCGGCGATCGCGCTCATGGTGTCGCCGCGCACGATCGTGTAGCGGGCGACCTGGGTCCCGACAGGGGGCGCCGCCTGTGCCGGGGGAGGCGTGGCTGTCGATCCGTTGGTGAGACGCAGGACCTGGCCAGGGTAGATGAGCGACTTCCAGCCGAGACCGTTGAGGGCGAGCACGGATGCCGTGGCGAGTCCGAATCGGGCGGCGATGCCGCTCACGGTGTCCCCGGCGGCGACGCGGTAGGTCGTCGGGGCGGCCGCCACGGCCGTCGCCGTCGACTCCGCGGAGAGCCGGGTGGCGGCCTGGGCAGCCATGGCGTCCTGGACGGCCTTGCGCAGCTGTGCGGTCGAGTCCTTGGGCTTGTCCGCCCGCTTTGCGGCGGCCGGCTCGACGTTCGCGGCCAGGTTGAGGCTCATGGCCATCGATCCGGCGAGAAGGATGGGAAGGGTATGGAACACGCCCTTCGCGACACGTCCCGTCTGCTTGGGCGCCAGGTGGCGGGCGTGAGGCACCTCGAACGTGCTCCCCGAGTGTTCCGTCATGATGATTCCCCAGTCGACTCAACAAAATTGTCACAGAAAGCATCTGGTGTCAATTAGTGTGACGGATGTGATTCAAGTTAACTGTGGGCCGACAACCGTGTCGCGGTTGCCGCGCCCGCGGGTTCTGGCAGTCTTTAACCGTGGCAAAATCCGCTGACCCGGCATCGAATGACGGCATCCGTTGGCTCACGATCCCCGATCTGGTCGAGATCCTGGGGATCGGGGTCAGCAAGGTGCGCCGTCTCATCGAGGATCGTGCCCTGCTCGCCTCGCGGATCGACGGCGTGTGGCAGGTTCCGGAACTCTTCCTTCGGGACGGCGAGCCGCTCCCCGAACTGAGGGGGACGCTCATCGTCCTCGCAGACAGCGGGTTCGACGACGACGAGGCCATGCACTGGCTTCTCACCCAGGAAGAGAGCCTGGGGACTGCTCCCATCGAAGCCCTTCGGGCCGGCCGGAAGGCCGAAGTGCGCAGGGTGGCGCAGGCGCTCGGGTTCTGACCTGGTCGCTCAGGAGGAGCGCGCGGTCACTGTCCCCGTGAGCTGAATGAGCTGATGCTTCGCACTCGCCGTGATGGGCGCATCCTCGAGTGCGTTCGTCGCGAGTTCGACGTTGTGCCGGATGATGCGCTCGACGTGCTCTACGGCACCGCTCTCCCGCACAGCCTCCTGGAGCATTCGTACCTGGATGTCCGTGAGGCTCCGGTCACCGAGGAGTTCGTCGAGGAAGCGCACGGCGTTGGCAGGGAGTTTCGCCCTCGCGAGGGCGATGAGCACGGTCCTCTTGCCCTCCCTGAGGTCGTCCCCCGAAGGCTTGCCGGTCACGCCAGGGTCGCCGAACACCCCGAGGAGATCGTCCCGCAACTGGTAGGCGATGCCGAGCGGCAGACCGAAATCCCGGAGCGCAGCGATTTCGTCGACCGTGCCGCCGCCGAGTGCGGCGCCGATCGCGAGCGGGGCCTCGACACTGTACTTCGCCGACTTGTAGACGATCACGCGATGCGCGCGAGAGAGCTGCTCCGATTCCGGATGGCTGCGCCAGGCATGTTCGTCGAGGATGTCGAGGTACTGGCCCGCCATGACCTCGGTGCGCATGCGCGTGAACTCGGCCCTCGCCGCAGCGGCTGCCGAATGCGACTCGAGGCCCCCGACGGCGGACTCGAACGCCTCGTCGCTCCAGGCGAGCAGGAGGTCGCCGAGCAGCAGGGCGGCCGAGCGCCCGAAGCCGGCGGCGTCGCCCGTCCAGCCGTTCTCGCGATGTGCCGCTTCGAAGCGGCGGTGAAGCGCGGCGGCACCGCGACGGGTGTCCGAATTGTCGATGAGGTCGTCGTGAACGAGAGCGGCAGCGTGGAAGAACTCGAGGGCCCCCGCGGCAAGGACCGCAGCGCGCACGCCGTCGTGACCTGCCTCATCCGGCAGCGGGTCGGCTCCGTCGACCCGTCCGCTCACGGCCTGCCAGCCCCAGTAGCAGAAGAGCGCCCGGAAGCGCTTGCCGCCGCGAAGGAGGTCGCGCGCGTAGTCGGCGAGGGAGGCGAGCTCAGGCGCGATACCGGTCAGATGCGGTTGCCGTGCATCCAGAAAGCCGTCGATCGCGTTCTGGACCAGGTCCACTAATCGCGTACTCTCAGCCACGCTCCTAGCCTAGCCAGCCGGGGACGCCTACAATGGGGAGCGACAGCGCCGATCTCGTTCCTGAGGGGAGTGACCATGCCGCTATCCGAGCAGGAGCAGCGTCTCCTCGAGGAGATGGAGCGAAGCCTCTATCAGAACGACGCCGACTTCGTCGCGACCGTCGGGAACCGCGCGCTCCGCCCCGATTACCGGATGATCGTGATCGGCATCCTCGTCGGGATCGTCGGGATCGTCGGCATCGTCGTCGGTGTCGCCACGAGGCTGCCCATTGTCGGGGTCCTCGGGTTCGTCGTCATGTTCGGCGGCGTGCTGCTCGCCCTCCGGAGAACGAAGAACGCCGCAGCGCCGATGGGTGCGGACGATCGTCGGGGAGCCGAGCGAAGCGGCTTCATGGACCGCATGAACGATCGGTGGGACAGGCGCCAGGAGGGCCACGGCGAGTAGCCTCACGCTCAAGAACGAGGGTCGACTTTCGAGTCGGCCCTTTTTTTGTCCCGAAAGTGGAGCAGTTTCGCAGATCTTCCTCCACATCCCTCCACTCCAGTCTGCCCTGCAATTGCGGGCTTGAGCAGACCAAACGGGATCGTACGTTGGCGATTTCGTTGTTTTGTGGTGGAAAGTGGAGTAAAGTGGAGGCAACCTGAATCCGGGCCGGAGCGTGAGGGGGAGGACCGTCGATGTTTCTCGGTACCTACGCCCCCAAGCTCGACGACAAGGGGCGCATCATCCTCCCGGCGAAGTTCTGGGACGAACTCGAGGCCGGCATCGTCGTGACCCGCGGCCAGGAGCGCTGCCTCGTCGTCTACAGCACGCGTGAGTTCGAAGAGCTCCACGAGAAGATCCGGCAGGCACCCGCCACGAGCAAGAAGTCGCGCGACTACCTCAGGATGTTCCTCTCCGGCGCGCACTCCGAGGTCCCGGACAAGCAGCACAGGGTCACGATCCCCGCGCTCCTGCGCAGCTATGCGGGTCTCGACCGCGACCTCACCGTGATCGGGGCGGGCAACCATGCAGAGATCTGGGACACCGACTCCTGGAACACGTACTACGCCGAGCAGGAGAGCAGTTTCTCCGACATCGCGGAGGAGGTGATTCCCGGACTCTTCTAGCTCCCGGTTCCTGACTCCCAGCCGACATTCGGCCCTGACACACTTCCCCGGTGCCAGGTCCGGGGCGGATGGGGATCAGGAAGCGGGATCCTCGGCCGGACCTCCCATGACAGATCGCTTCGACGACCCGGGCAACCAGGGGGTGGATCGCATCCACCTCCCGGTCATGCTCGAGCGCACCCTGGAGCTCCTCTCGCCTGCCCTCGATCGGCCGGCGGCTGTGCTCGTGGACGCCACGCTCGGCATGGGCGGGCACGCTGAGGCCTTCCTCACGCGGTTCCCGGAACTCGCGGTCATCGGCATCGACCGGGATGCGGATGCCCTTGCGATCGCCAGGGAACGCCTCGCCCCGTTCGGCGGCCGCATCCGGTTCGTCCACGCCGTCTATGACGAACTCGCAGCCGTGTTCGAGCGCAGCGGAATCGCGTCGGCCTCCGCCATCCTCTTCGACCTCGGAGTGTCCTCGCTCCAGCTCGATCGCGCGGAGCGCGGCTTCTCCTATTCGAAGGATGCGCCGCTCGACATGCGCATGGACGCGACGTCGCCGCTGACAGCGGCGCGCGTGCTCGCCGAATACAGCGAGACCGACCTGCGCAGGATCTTCTGGGCGTACGGCGAAGAGAAGCTCGCCCCGCGCTACGCGAGAAGGATCGTGGAATCGCGCGCGACCTCGAGGCTCGAGCGCTCCGCCCAACTCGTCGAGCTCATTGAGGCGGCGACCCCCGCCGCGGCGCGACGCACCGGCCATCCGGCCAAGCGCGTCTTCCAGGCACTGCGGATCGAGGTCAACGGCGAGCTTGCGGCGCTCGAGCGCGCGATCCCCGCTGCGATCGACGCGATCGACGTCGGGGGCCGGATCGTCGTGCTCGCGTACCAGTCGCTTGAGGACCGCATCGTCAAACAGGCCTTCGCGGCCGGCTCCTCGACGACGGCGCCCGCCGGCCTGCCCGTCGAACTTCCAGAGCACCGGCCGGTCCTTCGGCTGCTCGTCCGCGGTGCGGAGAAAGCGACGGCGGAGGAGCTTGCGAGCAATCCCCGGTCTGCCCCCGTGCGGCTTCGCGCGGCTGAGCGCGTGAGGAGGGCGGCATGAGCGCCGTTGCCGTCGTGGGCGCGCCGCGCCCCGTGCGCGCCGCCCCCCGGCCGCGCCACATCGAGATCGTCCCCGCTCGTGGCCAGAAGCGTGCCCGACCAAGGGCGGTCTACGCGCTCGTGACGGTCGCAGGGCTTTTCGCGATCCTCGTGGCGCAGTTGCTCCTGAGCATCGTCGTCTCGGAAGGCGCGTACCAGATCGCGGGCCTCCAGCAGGAGCAGCGCGAGCTCACGCGAGACCAGCAGGTGCTCTCGGAGGAGCTCCAGGTGCTCGAATCCCCTCAGCACCTCGCGGCGAACGCCGAGGCGCTCGGCATGGTGACCAACTCCGGCACGGCGTACCTGAGGCTGGCGGACGGTGCGGTTCTCGGAGCGCCCGTCGCCGCGACCGCCTCCAACGGCATCCGCCTCGGGCCGGATGGCGGGCCGCTCGTTCCCAACGAGCTTCTCGACGGGGTCGGCATGACGGCCGTCACCCCCGCGGGATCCGCCGCGGACCAGGGCGGACTTGTCACGGGCTCGGCCGGAACCGCGGGTTCTGGCGCGCCTGTCCTGACTCCGGCGAGCGGGTCGGTAGCGTCGACGCAGCAGGGGCTGCCGTCCCCGATCACGCGGTAGCGGCCCCGTTCGGGAGGAGGCGGAACATGGTCCACCATCGTGTGTCGCGCCGACGACTGGCGATCGCCGTTCTCCTGACCTTCGCGATCGTGGGCGTCTTCGCCGTGCGCCTCGTCGACATCCAACTCGTGAAGGCCGCGGAGTTCAACTCGCAGTCGCTCGACAAGAGGGCCATCGAGGTGCCCGTTCCCGCGCCGCGAGGTGACATCGTCGATACGAACGGCGTCGTGCTCGCGGACAGCGTGACCCGCTACGACATCACGGCATCGCCCCGCAACGCCTGGCCGTTCAAACGGGCCGCAAAGGACGGGAGCGTCTCCACGGTCTCCGTCCTGCAGGCGCTCACCGAGATCGCCGAGCTCACCGGCGCCAGTGCCAACGATCTGCTCCTTGCCGTGACCGCGGACCCCGAATCCGACTGGACGATGCTCGTCAAGTCGGTCGACACGACGACCTACCGCGCGATTCGCGAGCTGGGCATTCCCTGGGTGTACCCTCAGCCGCGCCCACACCGCACCTACCCCGACGGGGCGGTCGCGGGCAACCTCGTCGGTTTCGTGGGAACGGATGGACCGCAGAACGGGCTCGAGGCGACCGAGGATTCATGCCTCGCGAGCACGGATGGCACCGCGATCTACGAGCGCGGCGCTGACGGGGTGCGGCTGCCCGGCAGCACGGTCACGACGAAGGCGGCGGCCCCTGGGGGCACGATCACCCTCACGATCGACAGCGACCTGCAGTGGTTCGTGCAGCAGGCGATCGCCGAGCAGGCCATCGCACTGGGCGCGGAGTCGGCCATGGCGGGAGTAGTGCGGGTGAGCGATGGGCATCTCATGGCACTTGCCGACTACCCCTCGGTCGACCCGAACAACGTCAACGGCACCGACGTGCCGTTCTACGGCTCGAGGGCCTTCAGCTACATGTTCGAGCCAGGGTCGATCATGAAGGCAGTCACGGCCTCGATGCTTGTCAATGAAGGGACCGCCTCGCCCACCACCCGCGTGACGGTCCCCGGGATCTGGCGCACCGACGACGGGGCCCGCGTGCGAGACTCGACCCCCCACGGCGACATGCACTGGACGCTCACGGGCGTGCTCGAGCAGTCATCCAACGTCGGGATGTCGATGCTGGGCACACGGCTCGCAGCCGGAACGCGCTACGACTACCTGCGCAAGTACGGGTTCGGCGCGACGACGCCGATCCAGTTCCAGGGCGAGGCCGCCGGCATTCTGGCCTCGCACTGGAACACCCAGCAGAACTACGACACAACCTACGGCCAGGGCATCTCGGTCACCTTCGCGCAGATGCTGAGCGCGTACCAGGCGATCGCCAACGGCGGCGAGCAGGTTCCGCTGACACTCGTCGAGAGCTGCACGAAGCCCGACGGCACGGTCGTGCCGCGCGACTCGGGGGCACCGCAGCGGGTCATCAGCACCGATGCAGCAAGAACGACCGTCGGGATGCTCGAGAGCGTCGTGACCGGCGGTTGGCTCTCCTCGCAGCTGAGCATTCCCGGATATCGTGTCGCGGCCAAGACCGGAACGGCCGAGGTCGCCTTGCCGACGGGCGGGTACGGCAACGACTTCATCGTCTCCGTCGCGGGGATCGCGCCGGCCGAGAACCCGGAGTACGTCGTCATCGTGACCTACGTGAAGCCGCATATCATGAAGTCATCTGCTGCTGCGGCGCCGACGTTCCGTAAGATCATGACGCAGGTGCTCAAGACCTACCGGGTGCCGCCGTCGACGACTCCAGGACCGGGCTACCCGACGACCTGGTGAGAAAGAGGATGTTGTGACTGATCGGACACCCCCGGTCCTGCGTCCCGAGCATCCCTCCCCACGGTCCCTCACCGGACTCGTCGCGGAGTTCGGGCTCGACCACGAGGGCACGATCGACGGCGTCGAGATCAGTGGCGTGACCGTTCGCTCGAGCGAAGTCCACCCCGGCGATCTCTTCGTCGGGCTCGCAGGCGAGCACGGCCACGGTGCCGCCTATGCCGTCCAGGCGCGCGAGCGCGGGGCGGTCGCGCTCCTGACCGACCGAGCGGGCGCCGCCCTCGCCGCGGAGTCAGGCCTGCCTGCCGTCGTCGTCGACTCCCCACGAGCGGCTCTCGGCGACGTCTCCGCGTGGGTCTACCAGACGAACATCGACCCACCGCTGCTCTTCGGCATCACGGGAACCAACGGCAAGACGTCGACGGCGTACCTGCTCGAGGGCATCCTGCGCCAGCTCGGACTCGTGACAGGCCTCAGCTCGACGGCCGAACGCCACATCGGCGACCTGACCGTCGTGAGCAGGCTCACGACGCCGGAGGCGAGCGAGTTGCATGCGCTTCTCGCCCGGATGCGGGAGGGCGAGGTCCGCGCCGTCGCCGTCGAGGTGAGCGCGCAGGCGCTCAGCCGGAACCGCGTCGACGGCATCGTCTTCGACGTCGTGGCCTTCACGAACCTCAGCCACGACCATCTCGACGACTACGCGGACATGGAGGAGTACTTCAGGGCGAAGCTCGCCTTCTTCGAGCCGGAACGTGGCAAGAGGGGCGTCGTCTCCCTCGACACGAGCTGGGGGCACCGCGTCGTCGAGGGTTCGCACATTCCCGTGACGACCGTGTCGGCGACCCACGGCGTCGACGCGGAGTGGCGCGTCGAGATGCTCGACGAGCGCGCTGAGCACACGGCGTTCCGTCTCACGGGGCCGGAGGGGCGGTCGCTCGAGACGACGGTCCCGGTCATCGGATGGCACATGGCCGCGAATGCGGGTCTTGCGATCGTCATGCTCGTCGAGGCCGGTTTCGAGCTCGAGGCGATCGGGCATGCCGTGCAGGATGGCATCGACGCCTACCTGCCTGGGCGCACCGAGCGGGTCTCCGGCGGGGCGGGCCCGACGGTCTACGTCGACTTCGGCCATAGCCCGGATGCCTTCCTCAACACGCTGGGAGCGGTGCGGAAGGTGACGGACGGGAGGGTCATCATGGTCTTCGGCGCCGACGGGGACCGCGACGCGACCAAGCGGCATGAGATGGGACGGGTCGCCTCCGAGTACTCTGACATCCTTGTCATCACCGACCACCACCCCCGCTTCGAGAACGCGGAGTCGATCAGGAAGACGCTCATCGAGGGGGCTGGGCTCGCCGAGCATCAGGCCGAGCTCCACGAGGTCAGCCCGCCGGAGAAGGCCATCCGCCACGCCGTCTCACTCGCCCGCGAGGGCGACTCGATCCTGTGGGCAGGACCGGGCCACCAGGACTACCGCGACATCGAGGGCGTGCGCACGCCATACTCGGCACGTGCCGAGGCGCGTGCCGCCCTGCGCGAGGCTGGCTGGTGATCGAACTCGCTCCGACGGAGCTCGCCGAGATCGTCGGCGGGGTCCTCAGCGTCCCCGAGGGGTCCGTGACGCCGGAGGTGGTGCGCGGTCCCGTCGTCGTCGATTCGAGGCTCGCGGTCGCCGGCAGCGTGTTCTTCGCCCTGCAGGGGGAGTCGACTCACGGCCACGAGTTCGCGGCCGCTGCGGTCGCGTCCGGCGCCGTTCTCGTCATCGCGGAGCGCGAACTCGACCTCGGCGTTCCCGTCGTCGTCGTCCCCGACTCGCTCGCAGCACTTGCGATGCTCGCGCGCGAGGTCGTCGCACGCATGCGCTCCGCGGGAGGGCTGCGCGTCGTCGCAGTGACAGGGTCGAACGGCAAGACGACGACGAAGAACATGCTCAGGGCGATCCTCGGGCAGGCAGGGCCGGTCGTCGCCCCGCGCGGCTCCTTCAACAACCAGGTCGGTGCCCCGCTGTCGATGCTCGACGTCGACGCCGATACACGTTTCCTCGTCGTCGAGATGGGTGCGAGCGCCGTGGGCGATATCGCCCGCCTCATCGCCATCGTCGTTCCGGATGTCGCGATCGTCCTCAAGGTCGGGCTCGCGCATGCCGGCGGGTTCGGCAGCATCGAGGAGACCGCGAAGGCGAAGGCCGAGATCGTCACTGAGCTTCCCCCAGGGGCCGTGGCGGTCCTCAACGCCGATGACACGCGCGTGGCCGCGATGGCAGGGCAGACGCGTGCGAGGATCGTGACCTTCGGATTGTCCGACTCCGCAGGGGTGCGCGCAGAGGACGTCCGAACGACCGTCACCGGCACCCGCTTCTCGCTCGTCGCCGACACGGAACGCGTTGCGGTGAACCTGCGCATCCTGGGCGAGCACAATGTCATGAACGCCATGGCGGCGATCACCGCCGCCCGCGAACTGGGAGTGCCGCTGGCGGATGCGGTCCCGGCGCTCGAAAGGATTCCCCGCGCTGAGCGATGGCGCATGGAGATCTTCTCGGCACCCGGCGGCGTGACGGTCATCAACGACGCCTACAACGCGAGCCCGGATTCGATGGCTGCCGCACTCAAGACGCTCGCCGAGATCACGCGCGGGAGCCATCGGGCCATCGCCGTCCTCGGCGAGATGGCCGAACTCGGGGAATTCGCCGACGAGGAGCACGACCGGATCGGACGACTCGTCGTCCGCCTCAACATCGACAAGCTCATCGTCGTCGGGCACGGGGCTCGCCACATCCACAACGCCGCGGGCCTTGAAGGCTCATGGGACGGGGAGTCGGTCCTCGTCGATGGACTTGACGAGGCTTACGATCGGGTGGAGGCCGAAGTGCGGTCAGGAGATGTCGTGCTCGTGAAGTCGTCGAATGCGGCTGGGTTGAGAACGCTGGGCGACCGGCTCGCCGGGGTGAGCTGATGCTCGCGCTTCTCGTCTCCGCCGCCATCTCGATGGTCTTCACGCTGCTCCTGACGCCCGCGTTCGCCAAAGCGTTCCGCAGGCTCAATCTCGGGCAGTTCATCAGGGCAGACACGCCGACGACTCACGTCATGAAGCGCGGGACCCCGTCGATGGGTGGTGTCGTCTTCGTCACGGCCTCGGTCGTCGGGTACTTCGGCGGTCATCTCTTCGGTGGCGGCCTTCCGAGCGCGAGCGCCATGCTCGTGATCCTCATGATGGGAGGTCTCGGGCTCATCGGGTTCATCGATGACCTCCTCAAGGTTTCACGGCAGAACAGCCTCGGCCTCGGGGGCTGGTACAAGGTGCTCGGGACGATCCTCGTCGGCGTCGTCTTCGCCCTCGTCGGCATCAACTACCGTGACAGTCACGATCGATCCCCGGTCTCGACCGCGCTCTCATTCATCCGGGACCTCCCATTCGACTTCCTCGTCACGTTCGGTGTCGTCGCGGGATCCGTCGCCCTCGTGCTGTGGATCGTCTTCATCACGGTCGCGGCCTCGAACGCCGTGAACCTGACCGACGGGCTGGACGGCCTCGCGGCAGGTGCGGCGATCTTCGCCATCGGGTCCTACATCATCATCGGCTACTGGCAGTCGATCCAGTCCTGTTACAGCCTCTCGGTCGCGCCCGAGAACATGTTCAAGTGCTACGACGTCTCTGCGCCTCTCGAACTCGCGACGATCGCCGCGGCCATCGTGGGCGCCCTCATCGGCTTCCTGTGGTGGAACACGTCGCCGGCGCAGATCATGATGGGCGACACCGGCTCCTTCGCGATCGGTGGAGCCCTCGCCGCCCTCGCCATCCTCTCCAGGACCGAGATGCTGCTCGTCCTCATCGGAGGGCTTTTCGTCATCGTGACCGGCCAGGTCATCATCCAGCGCTTGTACTTCAAGGCCACGAAGGGACAGCGCATCTGGCGCGCGAGCCCGTATCACCACCACTTCGAGATGAAGGGCTGGCTCGAAGTCACGATCGTCGTGAGGTTCTGGATCATCTCCGGCCTGTTCGTCGGCGCAGGGGTCGGTCTCTTCTACCTGGAGTGGCTCTCCAGCACTGCGCCATGACCCACGAGCGCATCGATTCGCTCACGAGCTGGCATGCCGACTGGTCGGGGCTGCGGGTCGCCGTCCTCGGCCTCGGAGTCACCGGTTTCTCTGTCGCCGACACCCTCGCCGAGCTCGGATGCGCCGTGCTCGCCACCTCCGCATCGGCCGACGAGACGATGACAGCGATCCTCGACGTGATCGGCGTCGAGCTCCTGCTCGCCGACCTCGACGCCGGAGTCCCTGATCGTCTCAAGGAATTCCATCCTGAGCTCATCGTCGTCTCGCCAGGCTTCGTGCCACGGCATCCGGTGGTTGCCTGGGCGCACACCTCAGGTGCAGCCGTCTGGGGTGACATCGAGCTCGCCTGGCGACTCAGGGACAAGACGGGCACGCCGGCGGAGTGGATCACGGTCACCGGGACGAACGGCAAGACGACGACCGTTCAACTCACCGCTGCGATGCTCGCCGCGGGCGGCTTCCGCGCAGCGCCCTGCGGGAACGTGGGCACGCCCGTGCTCGACGCCATCAGGGATCCAGCCGGCTTCGACGTGCTCGTCGTGGAGCTCTCGAGCTTCCAGCTTCACTACCTCGGGTCGATCTCGCCGTGGGCGAGCGCGTGCCTCAACGTCGCCGACGATCACCTCGACTGGCACGGTTCGGCCGAAGCGTACCGTGCGGCGAAGGGCAGGGTCTACGAGAACACGAGGATCGCCTGCGTCTTCAACAGGGACGATCCCACGACGCGCAACCTCGTCGAGGAGGCCGACGTCGTGGAGGGGTGCCGCGCGATCGGGTTCGGCCTCAGCATCCCTGGACCGAGCGACTTCGGCGTCGTCGACGGCATCGCATGCGACCGCGCGTTCCTCGATGACCGCAGGGACACGGCGCTCGAGATCGCGACGATCGGCGAGCTCTCCGACGCCGGCCTCGGGAGTCCCCACCTCGTCGCGGATGCACTCGCCGCCTCGGCTCTCGCGCGCGCGTTCGGAACGCCCATCGATGCCGTCCGCTCCGCACTCCTCGCCTTCCACGCCGACCACCACAGGGTCGAGACGGTCGCACGAAGCGCAGGTGTGACCTGGATCGACGATTCGAAGGCGACGAACCCGCACGCCGCGCGTGCCTCGCTCACGGCCTTCGGGTCGGTCGTGTGGATCGTGGGCGGCCTCTTCAAGGGCGCTTCGCCTGACGACCTCATCGCCTCGGTCGCGGGGCGTCTTCGCGGTGCCGTCGTCATCGGAAAGGACCGCGCAGAGGTGCTCGAGGCATTCGCACGACACGCCCCGGGGCTGCCGGTCATCGCCGTCGACACGGCCGAAACTGAGGACGTGATGCCGACGGCCGTGAGGCTTGCGGCGGGGTTCGCGCTCGACGGCGACGTTGTGCTGCTGGCCCCGGCTGCGGCGTCGATGGATCAATTCACCGACTACGCGGATCGCGGACGGCGGTTCGCGCGGGCCGTGCAGGAGATGGTGGGAGGAGACGCCGATGACGACGAGCGTTCCGCGCCCCCGTCGCGCGGCTGACCGGAAGTCGCCGCCCGCCCCAGAGGCGCGTCCGGGCCCGTCGGTCCTCGTCGCTGTCCGGAGGATCTTCGGGGCGGAGAACGGCGACTATTTCCTCCTCCTCGGCGCGACGCTCTTCCTCGTGATCTTCGGGCTCGTCATGGTCCTGTCGTCCTCGGCCGTCGAATCCTACAAGGCGACCAACGACTTCTTCACCGGATTCCTGCGCCAGGGTCTCTTCGCACTTCTCGGAATCCCGCTCATGCTCATCGCAGCGCGCATGCCCGCGATCTTCTGGCGGAAATGGGCGGGCACAGCGATGATGATCGCGATCGCCCTCCAGTTCCTCGTGGTTGCGACCAACCTCGGGCAGGAAGCAGGCGGCAACCGCAACTGGATCCTGCTCGGCACGTTCTCGTTCCAGCCCTCGGAGCTCACCAAGGTCGCCCTCGCGATGTGGCTCGGCGTCGTGCTCGCCAAGAAGCTCGAGGTGCTCGACGACTGGCGTGAGCTCCTCAGGCCCATCGGCATCGTGGCCGGCCTCGCGATCGTCCTTGTGCTCGCAGGGGGCGACGTCGGGACCGTCATGATCCTCATCGCCATCGTGCTCGGCACCCTGTATTTCTCCGGCGTCAGGCTCCGCCTGCTCGCACTTCCAACGGTCGTCATCGTGGTCGCCGCCCTCGCGGTCGCCCTCTCCGGGGGGTCGCGCCAGGAACGCATCGCCGCCTGGCAGAGCGGCTGCGCCGTGGATGCCGACTACGACCGCTTCTGCTGGCAGACGCTCCACGGATGGTGGGCTCTCGCGTCAGGCGGGATCTTCGGCGTCGGGCTGGGCAACTCGAAGGCTAAGTGGTCATGGCTTCCGGAGGCCGACAACGACTTCATCTTCGCGATCATCGGCGAGGAGCTCGGCCTTCTCGGGGCGCTTCTCGTCCTCGCGCTCTTCGTCGTTCTCGCCATCGCGTTCGTCCGCATCATCCGGGCGTCGAACGATCCCGTCGCCCGCATCACCGTGAGCGCCGTCATGGCATGGATTCTCGTGCAGGCCTTCGTCAACATCGCGGTCGTGCTCGGGCTCCTGCCCGTGCTCGGCGTTCCGCTTCCTCTCATTTCCGCGGGCGGATCGGCTCTCGTGACGACTTTGTTCGCGATCGGGATCGTGCTCTCCTATGCGCGTCATCCTGTGTCGAGGGGCGTGGCGCCCAGGTGACGCGGTACCTGCTCGCCGGCGGCGGAACTGCCGGGCACGTGAACCCATTGCTCGCCGTGGCCGACCGGCTCCGGGAGGAGCACGGCGACGCGGAGATCCTCGTCCTCGGAACAGCTGAGGGGCTCGAATCCCGTCTCGTCCCCGAACGGGGCTACGAGCTCGCCACGATTCCCCGGCTTCCCTTTCCCCGACGGCCCGGCCGGGCGGCGGTGCGCTTCCCCGGCGAGTTCCGCAGGGCAGTCCGCCGCATCCGTGCCCTCATCGCTGGGCGGGGCATCGATATCGTCGTCGGATTCGGGGGCTTCGTCTCAGGTCCGGCCTACGTTGCCGCATGGCGGCAGCGGATTCCCATCGTCGTGCACGAGGCGAATGCCGTCCCCGGGTTCGCGAATCGCCTCGGGGCGACGCTCACGCGCTACGTCGGGGTCGCGTTCGAAGGGACGCGACTCAGGAACGCCCGCGTCGTCGGGATGCCGATGAAGCGCGAGCTCGAGGTCCTCGACCCGCATGCAGCGAGGGCGGGTGCTCTCGTGCACTTCGGCCTCGACCCCTCAAGGCCCGTCCTGCTCGTGACCGGCGGATCTCTCGGCGCACGCAGCATCAATGAAACCGTCTTCGAGGCCGCAGCATCGATCCTCAGCGCCGGCTGGAGCATTCTCCACGTCACGGGGGAGCGCTCGCCTCTCCCGGAATCGAGCCTTCCGGGGTACCGGATGCTGCGCTACTGCGACAGGATGGAACTCGCCTACTCGGCCGCCGAGCTCGCGATCGCGCGCGCGGGATCGGCCACAGTGAGTGAACTCACGGCGCTCGGGATCCCCGCGGTCTACGTGCCCCTCGCGATCGGGAACGGCGAGCAGCGCCTCAACGCGAAGGGTGTCGTCGACGCCGGCGGTGCGCTTCTCGTGGACAACGCCGACTTCACACCCGGATGGGTGGTCGACGTCCTCGTGCCCCTTCTGATCGACCGGCCCGCCGTCGCAGAACTGGCCGCGCGAGCCTCGGGCATGGGCATGCGGGACGGCACCGCCCGCATGGTCGGGCTCATCCGCGGGGCGACCCCCGACGCGGCCAATGTCGGTGGTGTCCCATGATCAAATCCGACTTCCACCAGGCGATGCCGGAGAGCCCCGGGCGGGTCCACTTCGTCGGCATCGGCGGGGCGGGCATGAGCGGCATCGCCCAGTTGTTCCTCGCTGCTGGCATCCCGGTGAGCGGCTCGGACATCCGGGACACCGGCATCGTCGCCGCCCTGCGCGCGAAGGGGATCCCCATCGCGATCGGGCACGACGCCGCTGCCATCGGTGCGGCCGACACGCTCGTCGTCACGGGAGCGATCGGCGATGACAACCCTGAGTACCTGGCTGCGCTCGAGCGGGGAATGCCGATCGTGCACCGGGCCGTCGCGCTCGCCTGGCTGACGCGGAACCACCGGCTCGTCGCGGTCGCCGGCGCCCACGGCAAGACGACCTCGACAGCCATGATCGTCACGGCGCTCCGCGCGCTCGGCGCCGACCCTGGGTTCGTCAACGGCGGGGTCCTCCAGTCGCTCGGGGT
This sequence comes from Terrimesophilobacter sp., assembly GCA_036833635.1. Lineage (GTDB taxonomy): Bacteria > Actinomycetota > Actinomycetes > Actinomycetales > Microbacteriaceae > Terrimesophilobacter. The sequence continues at coordinate 26,408 of DAITPJ010000005.1, read as the reverse complement.
GAGCGCGCTTCCGGGTTCCGACGACCTCTTCGTCGTCGAGGCGGACGAGTCGGACGGGTCCTTCCTCCTGTACCGCACGGCCATCGCGCTCGTGACCAACGTCGATCCTGACCACCTCGACCACTTCGGGACCGAGCGCGCGTTCAAGGATGCGTTCGTCGAGTTCGCGAGGGGAGCGAGCGAGGGCATCGTCATCTCCTCTGACGACCCAGGCGCCGTCGAGATCACACCGCAACTGGCCGATCGTCGCGTCACGACCTTCGGCCGGCACCAGGATGCGACGGTGCGGGTGCACTCCGTCGAGCTCGGACCATCCGTGTCGTTTCGGATCGCATGGTCCGGTCGCGACTTCGCGGCGTCCCTGCGCGTCCCCGGCCTCCACAATGCCCTCAACGCGGCCGGGGCGTTCGGCGTGCTCGTCGGGCTCGGTTTCGACCCGCAGCGCAGCCTCGACGCGATTGCAGGATTCGAGGGGACCGAGCGGCGATTCGAGCTGCGCGGCGACGTCGGCGGGGTGCGCGTCTACGACGACTTCGCGCATCACCCCACGGAGGTGAGAGCAGCCCTCGCCGGTGCACGGGCCGCCGTGGGCGGAGGCCGGCTCATCCCGGTCTTCCAGCCGCACCTCTACAGCCGTACGCGCCTCATGGCGGCGGAGTTCGCCGCGACCTTCGAGGAACTCGCGGACTACACGATCATCGTGCCGATCTACCCGGCGCGCGAGGAGCCGGAACCAGGGGTGACCGGCCGCCTCATCGCCGAGCGGTTCCGCGATGCCGCCCGCACCGAGTACATCGAGGATTGGGACACGGCAGTCGCCCGCGCCGCGGCCATCGCCGTGCCAGGCGACATCGTCATGCCGATGGGCGGTGGCGATATCTACCGGATCGTCCCTGCGCTCCTCGACGCCATCGACCGCACCGGAATCGGCAGCCCATGAAGCGGCCAGATGGCTTCGGAGGGCGCCAACAGGCCGAGGGCCGGCAACAGGCCGCGTCTCCGGGGAGGGGCAATGCGGACCGGGTGAAGCCGCGGTCGACGAAGCCTGCCGCGCGGGCAGCGACGTCGCGCCCTTCCGCGCGGCCGGTCGCGCGTGGCGAGGCGCCGAGGAAGCAGCCGGCCGCAGGCAAGGAGCTGCGCTCGGCCTCGCGCGAAAGACGTCGATACGAGAAGGTCGAGATCCGAAGGTTCACGAGACGAGCGCGCCACCGCAGGCTGGGTTGGCTCGTCGCCATCGGCATCGCCGGCGTGCTCGCAGGCCTTCTCACCGTCGCCGTGTACTCGCCGCTCCTGGCCTTGCGCACGATTCGTGTCGAGGGCACTGCCGCCGTGAGCGCCGCAGAGGTCTCCGATGCGATCGCCGGCCAGTTGGGGACGCCCCTCGCGCTCATCGACTACGACCGCATCAGGGCAGAACTCGACGCATACCCCCTCATCCGGAGCTTCGTGACCGAGGCGCAGCCGCCCTCGACCCTCGTCGTGCGCATCACCGAGCGCCGACCCGTCGGCTCGATACCCACCCCCGCAGGATTCTCCATCGTCGACCCTGCTGGGGTGGTGCTCTCGACCACGACCGAAAGGGCGCCGGGCGGCCCGCTCATCGACGTCGGAGCCGAGGGCGTCGACAGCGCTGCATTCCAGTCGGTCGTCGAGGTCCTGCTCGCACTCCCGGATGTCGTCAGGACGAGGGTCGACACGGCGCGCGCCACATCGAAGGACGACGTGACGCTCGTGCTCTCCGGGGTCGGGCAGCGCGTGGTCTGGGGGAGTGCGGATCGCTCAGCGCTCAAGTCGCGCGTGCTCGCGGATCTCATCGCGACCCAGGGGGAGAACGCAAAGGTCGAGTTCGACGTGTCGGCCCCTCTCAGCCCCGTCGTCAGGCCGCTCTGACGGCCGGGGCTGCATGCCGGCCGTGGAGTTCGCGACACGCGGGAGCGGTTGCGCGCCCCCGGGGAGGGTCGCGCCTACCGTCAAGTCAGGAAATGCATACTGAGCATAACTTTAAACCTCAACTAGAGGTTGAAAGTATCACCGGAGGCCGGACGTGACATCGAACCAGAACTACCTCGCCGTGATCAAGGTGGTCGGAATCGGCGGCGGCGGCGTCAACGCCGTCAACCGGATGATCGAACTCGGCCTGCGCGGCGTGGAGTTCATCGCGATCAACACCGACGCCCAGGCGCTTCTCATGAGCGATGCCGATGTCAAGCTCGACGTCGGGCGGGAGCTCACGAGGGGGCTCGGCGCAGGCGCCGACCCGGAGGTCGGGCGACGGGCGGCCGAGGACCACGCCGAGGAGATCGAGGAGGCCCTCGCAGGTGCAGACATGGTTTTCGTCACGGCAGGCGAGGGCGGAGGAACCGGCACGGGAGGAGCGCCCGTTGTCGCGAGGATCGCGAAGTCCATCGGCGCGCTGACGATCGGCGTCGTCACGCGCCCGTTCGGGTTCGAAGGCAAGCGGAGGGCCGCCCAGGCCGAGGTCGGGGTCGCGGCGCTCAAGAGCGAAGTCGATACCCTCATCGTCGTGCCGAACGACCGGCTTCTCGAGATCAGCGATCGCGGGATCAGCTTCCTCGAGGCCTTCGCCACGGCCGACCAGGTGCTCCTGGCCGGCGTGCAGGGCATCACCGACCTCATCACGACGCCCGGCCTCATCAACCTCGACTTCGCCGACGTCAAATCGGTCATGCAGGGTGCTGGCTCCGCGCTCATGGGCATCGGCTCGTCGCGCGGGGCCGATCGCGCGATCAAGGCGGCCGAGCTCGCCGTGGCGAGCCCCCTGCTCGAGGCGAGCATCGACGGCGCCCACGGGGTGCTCCTCTCCATCCAGGGCGGCTCGAACCTCGGCATCTTCGAGATCAACGACGCGGCCAGGCTCGTGCAGGAGGCAGTCCACCCCGAGGCGAACATCATCTTCGGCGCCGTCATCGATGACACGCTCGGCGATGAGGTGCGGGTCACGGTCATCGCCGCGGGCTTCGACGGCGGGGAGCCGACAGTGCGCAAGGCGGATCGGCGCTCGAACTACGTGACAGCGGGAGCGCCATCGCTCGAAGCCATTGCCGACCACGACGGCGTCGCCGCCGGTGGCACGGCGGGGGCGGCCTGGGGCGACGAGCCCGAGGTTCCCATCGTCCGAAGTGATCCGGAATTCGAGGACGCTGCCGACGACCTGGACATCCCCGACTTCCTCAAGTGAGCCAGGAGGGCTTCGCGCCGCTGTCGGAGCGCCTCGCCTCGGTACGATCCGGGATAGCGGATGCCGCTCGCCTCGCCGGCAGGGATCCGGCTGACATCACGACGATCGTCGTGACCAAATTCCATCCGACCGCACTCATCCGCGAGCTCCACGTGCTCGGCGTCGACGACATCGGCGAGAACCGGCACCAGGAAGCCAGGGACAAGGCCGCAGAGTTGGCCGATCTCGACCTCACGTGGCACTTCGTCGGACAGCTGCAGGGCAAGAAGGCACGCCAGGTCGCGGCCTACGCGAACGTCATCCACTCGATCGACCGTGCATCCCTTGTCACCGCTCTCAGCTCGACCGAACGCCTCACCACGTGCTTCCTGCAGCTCAACCTCACGGACGATCCAGAACGGGGCGGTGTCGCCCCCTCCCGGCTCATCCCGCTCGCCGAGCTCGTCCTCGAGACGGCAGGTCTCGAACTCCTCGGGGTCATGGCGGTCGCGCCGCTGGGGGAGGACCCGCGCGGAGCATTCGCCAGGGTGCGCGCTGCATCCGAGAGCGTGCGAAGCATCGCGCCCCGCGCGACGGCGATCTCCGCCGGGATGTCGGGCGACTACCGGGAGGCCATCCTCGAGGGCGCGACACACCTCAGAATCGGCACGGCAATCACGGGAAACCGGCCCATCGCCGGTTAACCTCGTGAGGACAGAGTTCACCACTGGAGGCATCAAATGGCTAACCCGTTGCGCAAGACCATGGTCTATCTGGGCCTCGCCGACGAAGAGTTCGAGTACGAGGACGCCGCCGCGGCGCCGATCGCGAACCACGGTCACCAGTCGCAGGCCCACCAGCCGGCCGTCCAGGCCCAGCGTGCCCCCGTGACGCCGTTGCGCCGGCCCACGCGTGCCATCGCCCCCGCGGCGGAGATGAACGAGATCCTCACCGTCCACCCTCGCCAGTACAAGGACGCGCAGGTGATCGCCGAGAGCTTCCGCGACGGCATCCCGGTCATCATCAACCTGTCGCAGATGAGCGAGCCGGAGGCCCGTCGGCTCGTCGACTTCGCGAGCGGACTGTCCCAGGGCCTCTACGGACGCATCGAACGCGTGACGAGCAAGGTCTTCCTGCTCTCGCCGGCCCACGTCGCCGTGAGCGGCGACCCGGCCGAGGTCGAGCCGGTCGTCGACGCCTCGTTCTTCCCGGACCACTGACAATCGTCTCGCTCGTCGCGACGGTCGCGTACGTCGCGCTGCTCGTCTATTTCTTCGCGATGTGGGCGAGGTTCGTCCTCGACCTCGCCAGGAACTTCTCCCGTGGGTGGCGGCCAAAGGGCTTCTGGCTCATCCTGGCCGAACTCGTCTTCACCGTGACCGACCCGCCCATCCGCTTCGTTCGCCGATTCGTGCCGCCCATCAGGGTCGGCGGCGGCGGACTGGACTTCTCCTGGAGCATCGTCATGCTCGTCGTGATCGTGCTCATGTACATCGCGCTCATCTTCAGTTGAGGCCGCGCGCCCCCTCCGACGCGCCGCGCCGATCATCCGGAACGTCGTTGGCAGTCGATTCACAAGAATTTTGCTACCGTTAGCGGTACGTTGATTCGACGTACCAATGATCTTTGAAGGTGAAACATGGCTCTGACTCCAGAAGACGTGGTCAATAAGCGCTTCCAGCCGACCAAGTTCCGTGAGGGCTACGACCAGGACGAGGTCGATGACTTCCTCGACGAGGTCGTCGTCGAGCTGCGTCGACTCGGCCAGGAGAACGAGGAGCTTCGCCAGCGTCTCGTCGCAAGCGACGCACGCATCAACGAACTCCAGCGCAGTGGCGGCGCCCCTGCGCAGCACATGCCGGAGCCCGCCCCCGCACCCGTGCAGGAGGTCGGAGCGACGCAGGCCTTCTCATCGGACCCCAATTCCGACCCGAACAACACCAACAACCTGCTCCAGCTTGCGCGCCGACTTCACGAGGAGCACGTGCGCGAGGGCATCGAGAAGCGCGACGCACTCATTGCCGAAGGTCATGCTGCAGCAGCGCGCATCGTGAGCGAAGCCGAGGCGCAGCAGCGTGCGGAGCTCGAGAACCTCGATCACGAGCGCACGGCGCTCGAGCGCAGGGTCGAGGAACTTCGGCAGTTCGAGCGCGAGTACCGGGCCAAACTCAAGGGCCACATCGAGGGCATCCTGCACGACCTCGACGCGACCGCCGTCCCGGTAGGGGCACCCGCACCCGCGGCGCAACCGGCACCTGCCGCGTTCGACGCCGTGCAGCCACCGGCCAGCTTCCAGGGCTTCGGCGGTAACTGACCTGTCGCTCGCGGAACAGCCTGACACTTCGAGATCTCGGGTGAGGGCCTCGGCTCTCGTCGCCCTCGCGTGCGTCGCGCTCGGAATCTACGGGCTCGACCAGCTCACGAAGTTCCTCATCGTGTCGAATCTCGAGGTCGGGGAGCGGATTCCGATCCTCGGCGAGGTACTCCAGCTCCACTTCGTCAAGAACTCGGGGGCCGCCTTCTCCCTTGCGAGCGGTTCGACCTGGTTCTTCTCGATCGTCGCGGCCGTCGTCGTCGTGTTCATCGTCTGGTACGCCCGCCGCATCCGGTCGATGGCCTGGGCGGTCCTCTTCGGGATGCTGCTCGGCGGGACGCTCGGCAACCTCACCGATCGCCTGCTTCGGGAGCCGAGTTTCGGACTAGGCCACGTCATCGATTTCGTGCAGGTGTGGGGGTTCCCTGCGATCTTCAACGTCGCGGACTCGTTCATCGTCGCGAGCATGGGACTCTTCATCATCCTGTCCCTGCGCGGCATCGGACTCGACGGCAGACGAACACCGCGGGCCGCGGCAGGGGAGGAACCCGTCACGTCGAGCCCGGAAAACCCCGCGCCGTAGCCATGGAGTCGCGCAGCTTTCCGGTGCCGCCTGGTGCCGTAGGCGAGCGCCTCGATGTCGCCCTCGCCCGCATCCTCGGTTTCTCCCGCAGCTTCGCCGCCGACGTCGTCGACGCCGGCGGGGTGCTCTCCGACGGGGTGAGGCTCGTAAAGTCCGATCGCCTCAAGGACGGGGCATGGCTCGACGTGACCTGGGAGCCGAAGGTCGCGCCCTCGGTGGTACCTCTCGCCGTTCCGGATCTCGGCATCGTCCATCGTGACGACGACATCATCGTCGTCGACAAACCGATCGGTGTCGCGGCGCACCCTGCCATGGGCTGGGGCGGCCCGACCGTGCTCGGGGCACTCGCCGCCGCGGGCATCCGGGTCAGCACGTCGGGAGCGGCGGAGCGTGCGGGTATCGTGCATCGTCTCGATGCGGGTACGAGCGGGCTCATGGTCGTCGCGGCGAGTGAGCGCGCCTACACGGAACTCAAGCGTGCATTCCATGACCGGGAGGTCGCGAAGACCTACCACGCGGTCGTCCAGGGTCATCCGGATCCCCTGAGCGGCACGATCGACGCGCCCGTCGGGCGTCACCCCGGCGCGAGGTGGAAATTCGCGGTCACGAACGAAGGCAAGCACGCCGTGACCCACTACCAGACGGTCGAGGCCTTCCGCAGCGCGTCGCTCCTCGAGATCGAGCTCGAAACCGGGCGAACCCACCAGATCCGGGTTCACCTCTCCGCCCAGCGGCACCCCTGCGTGGGCGATGAACTCTATGGCGCCGACCCGGTGCTCACGGCGCGGCTCGGGCTCGAGAGACAATGGCTCCACGCCGTCCGACTAGGGTTCCGGCACCCCGGCACCGGGCAACATGTCGAGTTCTCCTCGCCGTATCCGGCTGATCTCCAGCACGCACTCGAGGTCCTCGCGGCCGAGTGACGGCACGTCGGCACCGCCCCGCCCGTGGGCTGGCTTAGGCTGGACGGACACCCTCGGCCGTCGGAGAACCAGTGGCATCCAGTAGCGACTCGTTCGTGCACCTGCACGTCCACAGCGAGTATTCGATGCTGGACGGCGCCGCCCGGGTGGGGCCGCTCATCGCCGCCGCCGTCGAGCAGGGCATGCCCGCGATCGCCGTCACAGACCACGGGAACATGTTCGGCGCCTACGACTTCTGGCACACCGCGACCGAGGCCGGCATTCGGCCGATCATCGGCACCGAGGCCTACCTGACGCCCGGAACGGACCGCAGGGACAAGACGCGCATCCGGTGGGGTGACGGCGGCGAGGACGACGTGGGCGGTGGCGGCGCCTACACGCATATGACGCTCCTTGCGAAGAACAACACCGGCATGCACAACCTGTTCCGGATGTCGTCGCTCGCCTCGATCGAGGGGTTCTACTACCGGCCGAGAATGGACCGTGAGCTGCTCAGCCGGTACGCGGACGGCGTCATCGCGACGACGGGCTGCGTGGGCGGCGAGGTCCAGACCCGTCTCCGTCTCGGCCAGTACGCCGAAGCCCGCGCCGCCGCAGCTGAGTTCCAGGACATCTTCGGCAAGGAGAACTTCTACTGCGAGATCATGGACCACGGCATCGATATCGAGCGCAGGACGATGGCTGAGCTGCTCTCTCTCGCCAAGGACCTCGGCATGCCCCTCGTGGCCACGAACGACCTGCACTACACCCACGCCGACAGGGCGGAGGCCCACGCCGCGCTCCTGTGCATCCAGTCGGCGTCGACACTCGACGATCCGAACCGCTTCAAGTTCGACTCCCAGGAGTTCTACCTGAAGTCGGCCGCCGAGATGCGGTCGCTCTTCTCCGACTACCCAGAGGCGATCGAGAACACCCTTCTCATCGCGCAAGCGTGCGAGGTGTCGTTCGAGAAGCGCGACCTCATGCCGCGCTTCACCGTCCCCGAGGGGCACACCGAGGCAAGCTGGTTCTCCGCGGAAGTCGATCGTGGTCTCGCTGAGCGGTTCCCCGGCGGGGTCCCGGAGAGGCATCGCGCCCAGGCCGACTATGAGGTCGGCGTCATCAACCAGATGGGGTTCCCCGGCTACTTCCTGGTCGTCGCCGACTTCATCGGATGGGCCCGCGAACACGGCATCCGGGTCGGGCCGGGCCGCGGATCGGCCGCAGGGTCCGTCGTAGCCTGGGCCATGAAGATCACCGGGCTCGACCCGCTCGCCCACGGGCTCATCTTCGAGCGCTTCCTGAACCCCGACCGCATCTCGATGCCGGACATCGACATCGACTTCGACGACCGGCGCAGGGGCGAGGTCATCCGGTACGTCACCGAGAAGTACGGCGACGACCGGGTTGCCCAGATCGTCACGTACGGCACGATCAAGGCCAAGCAGGCGCTCAAGGACTCCGCCAGGGTGCTCGGGATGCCCTACGCCGTCGGCGAGCGACTCACCAAGGCCATGCCTCCGCCCATCATGGGCAAGGACATGGGGCTCGCCGACGTCACCGACACGACATCGCAGCGCTACAAGGAGGCAGCCGACCTGCGGGCCATCGTCGAGTCCGACCCCGAGGCGGCGCGCGTCTTCGAGACCGCGCTCGGCATCGAGAACCTCAAGCGACAGTGGGGGGTCCACGCCGCAGGCGTGATCATGTCGGCCGAGCCCCTCCTCGACGTCCTGCCGATCATGAAGCGCGAGGACGACGGGGCGATCATCACCCAGTTCGACCAGCCGCCCTGCGAAAAGCTTGGCCTCCTCAAGATGGACTTCCTTGGCCTGCGCAACCTCACGGTACTGCAGGACGCCCTCGCCTCCATCAAGTCGAACCGTGGAATCGAGATCGTCCTCGAGGATCTCGACCTCAACGGCGACCCGACCACCTACGATCTTCTCGCCCGCGGAGACACCCTCGGGGTCTTTCAGCTCGACGGCGGCCCACTGAGGGCGCTTCTCAAGCAGCTCAAACCCGACAACTTCAGCGACATCACGGCCGTCATCGCGCTCTATCGCCCCGGTCCCATGGGGATGAACTCGCACACCAAGTACGCGCTCCGCAAGAACGGTCTCGAGGAGGTCGACGCGATCCACCCGGAGCTCGCCGAGCCCCTCGCGGAGATCCTGGGCGAGACCTACGGTCTCGTCATCTACCAGGAACAGGTCATGGCCGCTGCCCAGAAGGTCGCCAACTTCACGCTCAGCCAGGCCGACACGCTGCGCAAGGCCATGGGCAAGAAGGACCTCAAGGTCCTCAACAAGGAGTTCGCACACTTCGCGGCCGGCATGGAGAAGAACGGGTACAGCAAGGCCGCGGCGAGCGCCCTGTGGGACATCATGGTCCCCTTCTCCGACTACGGGTTCAACAAGTCGCACGGGGCCGCCTACGCCGTCCTGAGCTACTGGACGGCCTACCTCAAGGCCAATTACCCCGCCGAGTACATGGCGGCCCTCCTCACGAGCGTCGGCGACTCCAAGGACAAGCTCGGGGTGTATCTCGCGGAGTGCCGTCGCATGGGAATCCACGTGCTGCCTCCCGACGTCAATGAGTCGGAAGGCGACTTCACGGCCGCCGGAGACGACATCCGGTTCGGCCTCGGCGCCATCCGGAACGTCGGCATGAACGTCGTCGAGGCGATCGCGGCGGCGCGTGCTGCCAAGGGCCGGTTCGAGAGCTTCCACGACTTCCTGCGCAAGGTGCCGATCCAGGTCGCGAACAAGCGCACGATCGAGTCCCTCGCGAAGGCGGGCGCGTTCGACTCCCTGGGGGCGACGAGGCGTGCGCTCATCGAGATCCACGAGGATGCCGTCGAGGCGGCCGTCGCGGAGAAGCGTGCAGAGGCCAACGGCCAGGTCGGTTTCGACTTCGACAGCCTCTGGGAGGAACCGCAGCCCGTCAACAGGGTGCCTGATCGCCCTGAGTGGTCGAAACGCGACAAGCTCGCGTTCGAGCGCGAGATGCTGGGCCTCTACGTCTCCGACCACCCCCTCGCGGGGCTCGAGCTGCAACTTGCGAAGCACGCGAGCGTCAGCATCGCCGAGCTCATCGCCGGCGACGCGGGGGAGGACGGAGAGACGGTCACGATCGCGGGCCTCATCACGAGCGCGCAGCACCGCACGGCGCGCAACAGCGGCAACCCGTACGGGGTCGTGCAGGTCGAGGACTTTGGCGGCGAGATCTCGGTGCTGTTCCTCGGCAAGACCTACCGAGAGTTCGAGTCTGCGCTCGTCAACGACGCGATCGTCGTCGTCAAGGGCCGCATCAACCAGCGCGACGACGGCGTGGCGTTGCACGCCGTGAGCCTCTTCACGCCCGACCTCGGGCAGAGCCTCGGCTCGGGGCCCCTCGTCATCTCGGTGCCGGAGTTCCGTGCGACGACCGACGTGGTGACGGCGCTCAACGACGTTCTCATCCGGCATGCGGGAGGCAACGAGGTTCGCCTCAAGCTCGTCAAGGGCGACAGCGCCCGGATGTTCGAGGTCCCGTTCCCCGTCAGCGTGAGCGCCGATCTCTACGGGGAGCTCAAATCACTGCTCGGGCCGAACTGCCTCAACTGATCCTGTGCGGGGCCGCCGCTAGGCTGGGTGCGCCATGATCGCGACGATCGACCTGCGCGGAACCGCGCACACCCAGGGGGAACTGTCCCTGCTCGTGCCGCGCGCGCGCGTCGACGTCACGACGGCCACGGCGGTCGCTGCAGGGCTCATCGACGATGTCCGTGTGCGCGGGTCGGAAGCGCTTCTCGAGCAGGCGGAGCGGCTCGACGGTGTGCGGCCATCCGCAGTGCGTGTCGGGGAGAAGGAACTCGAGCGGGCGCTCGGGCGAATCGCCCCCGAGGTTCGAGACGCGCTCGAGGAGGCCATCCGTCGCGTGCGCGTGGTTTCAACGGCCCAGTTGCCCGTTCCGGTCTCGACAGCGCTCGGCGACGGCGCGATCGTGCAGCAGCGCTGGCTGCCCGTGCGCCGCGTCGGCCTGTACGTGCCGGGCGGCAAGGCCGTCTATCCTTCGAGCGTCATCATGAACGTTGTGCCGGCGCAGGTCGCCGGGGTCGCCTCCCTCGTGCTGGCCTCGCCTGCGCAGAGGGAGTTCGCAGGTTCTGTGCACCCGACGATCCTGGCGGCCGCGGCGCTTCTCGGCGTCGATGAGGTCTACGCCATGGGCGGCGCAGGGGCGATCGGTGCCCTTGCGCACGGGGTCCCCGATCTCGGACTCGAGCCGGTCGATCTTGTGACGGGGCCCGGGAACGTCTGGGTCGCGGCGGCCAAACGGCTCGTGCGCGGCGTCGTCGGGATCGACGCCGAGGCCGGGCCCACCGAGATCCTGGTCATCGCGGATGAGCATGCGGACCCCGTTCTCGTCGCGGCCGACCTCGTGAGCCAGGCAGAGCACGACGAACTCGCGGCGGCGGTGCTCGTCACGGATTCCGGCGACTTCGCGGCCCGGGCGCGCGCCGAGGTCGGGCTGCTCGCCGAGAGCGCCCGCCACGGGTCGAGGGTTCGCGCGGCCCTCGGCGGCGAGCAGTCCGCGATCGTCCTCGTCGACGACCTCGCCGCGGCCGCTCGGTTCAGCAACGCCTACGGGCCTGAACACCTCGAACTCCAGGTGCGCGATCCGGATGCCGTGCTCGAGCTGGTCGTCAACGCCGGCGCGATCTTCCTGGGGGAGTCCTCGCCGGTGAGCCTCGGCGACTACCTCGCGGGGTCCAACCACGTGCTCCCGACCGGAGGCCAGTCCCGGTTCTCGTCCGGGCTCGGGGTCGCAACTTTCCTGCGCTCCCAGCAGGTCATCCGGTACGACCGCGTTGGGCTGCGCGAGGTGCGGGACCGCATTGTGCACCTCGCCCGCGCCGAGGATCTGCCGGCGCACGCCGCGGCGGTGGCCGCGAGGTTCACGCTCCAACCCGGACCCCGCGCCGAATGATGCCCGTTCGGACGAGTGATCCCGCCGAGGCGGCCGCCCTCGTCCGAACGGGCATCGCTCGCGATGGGGGCCGTTAGCGTAACCTTGAGGCACCATGTTCTGCCCCTTCTGCCGCTACCCGGACTCCAGGGTCGTCGACTCGCGCACGAGCGACGACGGCCTGTCGATCCGGCGACGCCGCCAGTGCCCGGAGTGCGGTCGCCGGTTCAGCACGACCGAGACGGCGAGCCTCAACGTCGTCAAGCGCAGCGGCGTCGTCCAGCCCTTCAGCCGGGAGAAGATCGTCGCCGGCGTCCGCAAGGCCTGCCAGGGGAGGCCGGTCACGGACACCGACCTCGCCGTGCTCGCGCAGAAGGTCGAGGAGGCCATCCGCGCAACCGGCGCATCGCAGATCGACGCCAATGACATCGGGCTCGCGATCCTCCCACCGCTCCGGGAACTCGATGAAGTTGCGTACCTGCGCTTCGCGAGCGTCTACCAGGGCTTCGACTCTCTCGAGGACTTCGAGTCGGCCATCACGCTCCTTCGCGTCGAGCATGCACCTGCCGAGGAGAAGTAGGAGCGGCTCGCCCCGCTAGGCTGGCGAGCGCATGTACCGTCTTCTCTTCCGCCTCGTCCTCTCGCGCCTCGATGCCGAGCGCGCGCACGGCCTTGCCTTTGCCGTGATCCGGATGCTGGGGCTCCCAGGGCTCGCGCACCTCCTGCGCGCCATGACTCGACCCAAGGCCGGCCTCGAGGTCGAGGCGCTCGGCCTGCGCTTCGCATCCCCTTTCGGCCTCGCGGCGGGGTTCGACAAGGATGCGACGGGCCTCCGTGGGCTCTGGAGCCTTGGATTCGGCCACGTCGAGGTGGGTACCCTCACGGCGCGCGCCCAGCCAGGGAACGACCGACCCCGGCTGTTCCGACTCATCGAAGACCGCGCTGTCGTCAACCGCATGGGCTTCAACAACCATGGGGCCGCGGATGCCGCCCGTCGTCTCGAGCGGGAACGCGGGCGTCGGCATCGCCCCATCATCGGCGCGAACATCGGCAAGTCCCGGGCCGTGCCCGTCGAGGCGTCCACGGCGGACTATCTCGTGAGCACGAGGATTCTCGCGCCCCTCGCTGACTACCTCGTCGTCAACGTGAGCTCGCCCAACACTCCAGGACTGCGGGGGCTCCAGGAGCTCGACCGCCTCGAGCCTCTCCTCAGCGCGGTCCGCGACGCGGCGGGAGAGACCCCCGTGCTCGTCAAGATCGCCCCTGACCTGAGCGACGATCAGGTCGCAAAGGTCAGCCGCCTCGCGCTCGATGTTGGTCTTGCCGGGCTCATCGCGACGAATACGACGCTCGAGCGCGGCGGGTTGCGCAGCGAGCCGACGCTCGTCGCCCGTGCCGGCGAGGGCGGCCTCTCCGGCGCACCTCTCGCTGCGCGCTCTCTCGAGGTGCTGCGCATCGTCCGTTCCGCCGTGCCGCCGGAGTTCTGCGTGATTTCAGCCGGGGGAGTGGAGTCACCCGCGGACGTCCTGGAGCGGCTCTCCGCGGGAGCGACACTTGTGCAGGGCTACACGGGCTTCCTCTATCGCGGACCGTTCTGGGCGCGCCAGATCAACCGCGGGCTGGGGCGAATGGCCGACAGGGGTCACGCGGGGAATTGACCGCGCTTGACCTGAGGCTTCGGCAACCGCATGATCCGAAGCTGCATGGCGCGCATCGCGGCGTACCACCGGTTGCCGCGCTGCAGCTTGTCCGCCCCGAACCTCGCGGCGAGCCGCCGGTTCACGATGAGCCCGAGGATGACCCCGTCGATCACGGCGACGAGGAAGAACAGCCAGAGTCCGAAGATGCCGATGAGCTGCACGCGCTCATCGTTGATGAAGGTCAGGACGATCACGAGGAACATGACGGGGATGAGCACCTCGCCGACACTGAACCTCGCGTCGACGTAGTCGCGAATCCAGCGTCGCTGCGGCCCCTTGTCGCGCACCGGGAGGTACTTCTCCTCCCCGGCGGCCATGCCGATCCTGGCCTTCTCGCGCGCTTCGGCCATCTTCGCCCGCGACGCCTTGGCTGCGGCCTTGCGGTCATTGCTCACGAGGGGACGAAGGTTGGCGGCCTCGCGCTCCCTGCGGGTCGGCGTCGCCCTGCCCTTGCCGGAACTCACGCTGTCGGTGTTCAGCTCGTACTCGGCCGCGTCGTCGCGCTTGCCTGCCTTGGCCACATTCCATCCCTGCTGTCGGTGTTCGCTTAAGATTACCGTCATGACCTCTTCGCCCGGCGACCGCGCCGCCACCAGCCCCCGCACGTCCGACGCACGTCTCGTGGAGGCGGTGAGCGCCGGACTGCCCTCGGCGATCGCCGAGCTGTGCGACCTCGTGCGCATCCCTTCGGTGTCGTGGGCCGCCTTCGACCCCGCGAACGTCCAGCGCAGCGCCGAGGCCGTCGTGGAACTCGTCGAGGGTCTCGGCGTCTTCGATTCGGTCACCATCTCGCAGGCAGCCATCCGCGACACCGGAACCCTCGGCCAGCCCGCCATCCTCGCGACACGGGCCGCGCGCAACGGTCGCCCAACGATCATGCTCTACGCCCACCACGACGTTCAACCCCCGGGCAAGGACGAGGACTGGGAGTCCCCTCCGTTCGAGCCGACCGTGCGAGGGGACCGCCTCTACGGGCGAGGCGCGGCTGATGACAAGGCGGGAGTCATGGCGCACATCGCCGCCATTCGTGCCCTCATCGAGGCCGAGGGCAGCGACCTCGACCTCGGTCTCGTGCTGTTCTTCGAGGGCGAGGAGGAGTTCGGATCGCGGTCGTTCAAGAACTTCCTCGTGCAGCACCGCGATGAACTTCTCTCCGACGTCATCGTCGTCGCCGATTCCGACAACTGGAACATCGACACCCCGGCGCTCACGGTCGCCCTCCGCGGCAACGTGACCTTCCGACTCACGGTGCGCACGCTCGAGCACGCCTCGCACTCCGGCATGTTCGGCGGTGCGGTCCCGGATGCGATGCTCGCCATGGTCCGGCTGCTCGCGACCCTGCACGACGAGTCGGGCCGGGTCGCCGTCAGCGGCCTCACGAGCACCCAGGGGGAGTCACCGGACTACCCGGAGTCGCAGTTGCGCGACGAGGCGGCCCTGCTCGACGGCGTCACGCCGATCGGGTCAGGGCCCATTCCGAGCCGTCTCTGGTACCAGCCGGCGATCACGGTCACGGGCATCGATGCGCCGACCGTGGCAAACGCCTCGAACACGCTCCTGCCGACGGTCTCGGTGCGCATCAGTGCGCGCATCGCACCCGGCCAGTCCGCTGCCGACGCCTTCGACGTCCTCGAGAAACACCTGAGGGACGCGGCACCGTTCGGCGCCGTGATCGAGATCGACGACATCGACCGCGGGGACCCGTTCCTCGTCGACACGAGCGGATGGGCGGTCGCCGAGGTCAAGGACGCGATGCGCGAAGCGTGGGGCGCCGAACCCGTCGAGACGGGCATCGGGGGATCGATCCCGTTCATCGCTGACCTCGTGGAGCTCTTCCCTGAGGCGCAGGTGCTCGTGACGGGCGTCGAAGACCCGGACTCGAGGGCTCACAGCCCCAACGAGTCCCTGCACCTCGGCGTCTTCCGGCGTGCGATCCTCACCGAGGCCATGCTGTTGTCGAAACTCAATTCGCGGGGCTGATGCGCATACACTGGAGGGGATCGAGGGAGTTGCCATGACTGAAACGACGATCGCGCCGGCCCACGGCGTGACCCTGACCACTGCCGCAGCAGGCAAGGTTCGCGCGCTGTGCGAGCAGGAGGGGCGGGATGACCTGCGACTTCGCGTCGCCGTTCAGCCTGGCGGCTGTTCCGGCCTCATCTACCAGCTCTACTTCGATGAGCGCCTCCTCGACGGCGACAGTACCGTCGAC
This sequence comes from Terrimesophilobacter sp., assembly GCA_036833635.1. Lineage (GTDB taxonomy): Bacteria > Actinomycetota > Actinomycetes > Actinomycetales > Microbacteriaceae > Terrimesophilobacter. The sequence continues at coordinate 10,569 of DAITPJ010000005.1, read as the reverse complement.
TTCGACGGCGTGGAGGTCGTGGTCGACAAGATGAGCGTCCCGTACCTCGACGGTGCGGCGATCGATTTCGAGGACACCATCCAAAAGCAGGGCTTCACGATCGACAACCCGAACGCCGCGGGAAGCTGCGCGTGCGGGGATTCCTTCCACTAGGCGGTTTTCACCCGCTTTCCGGCACGGATGGGCGCGCCCTTCGGAGTAGGCTGGGGGCAGTCAATAGACTGCGATTGTCAGTCTCCGTGTCATCCGAGAGGTTCACTGTGCGTTCTCCTCGCCGTCTCCGATGGATCGCCGTCCCGGTCGCCCTGGGTCTTGCCGTCGCTCTCGCAGGATGCACGCAGCAGCAGCTGCGGGGCTTCCTCCCTGGCGATCCCGGCATCACCAACCACACCGACGAGGTCACCGGCCTCTGGGTCACGAGCTGGATAATCCTGCTCGGCGTCGGCCTCCTCGTCTGGGGCCTCATCATCTGGACGGCGGTCGTCTACCGCCGCCGCAAGGGCCAGACCGGGCTCCCGGTGCAGTTGCGCTACAACATGCCGATCGAGATCTTCTACACGGTCGTTCCGCTCATCCTCATCCTGGGATTCTTCGCCTTCACGGCACGCGACCAGGCGAAGATCGAAGCGCCCATCGCGAATCCGGATGTCGAGATCCAGGTCATCGGCAAGCGTTGGTCCTGGGACTTCAACTACCTCAACACCGGGCCGAACGGCGACGGCGTGCACACCTCGGGCGTCCAGGCGAGGGAGATCAAGGAACCGCCGTTCATCGACTACGACGAGCTCCCCGTGCTGTACCTGCCCGTCGACAACACGGTCTCCGTCCAGATCGACAGCCGCGACGTCGTGCATTCCTTCTGGGTTCCGGACTTCCTGTACAAGAAGGACATGATCCCCGGCCACACGAACCACATGTACTTCACCCCTCTCAAGGAGGGGACCTATATGGGCAAGTGCGCTGAGCTGTGCGGCGAATACCACTCGCTCATGCTCTTCAAGGTCAAGGTCGTGTCGCAGGGCGAGTACGACGCGTACATCCAGGGTCTCGCCGACAAGGGGCAGACCGGGGCCCTCGGGCTCGAGTACAACACGAACACCAACCAGCCGGGCACCGAAGCGCCGGTCGGTAACGAGTAGGGCGATCGAACATGACAACGACGACAGCACCACGCACGAGCGAGTCCAGGCCCACACCGCCGCAGCAGCCGAAGCGGGGGAGCGGGCAGGACTTCGGAGCGTCGAAGGTCGGGTCCAAGGGCGACATCATCATCGACTGGATCACGACGACCGACCACAAGAAGATCGGGTACCTCTACCTCTTCACGTCGTTCATCTACTTCTGCCTCGGCGGGGTCATGGCGCTCGTCATCCGGGCGCAGCTCTTCGAGCCTGGAGTTCAGCTCCTGCAGACCAAGGAGCAGTACAACCAGCTCTTCACGATGCACGGCACGATCATGCTTCTCATGTTCGCGACCCCCCTCTTCATCGGTTTCGCGAACGTCATCATGCCGCTGCAGATCGGGGCGCCCGACGTCGCGTTCCCGCGGCTCAATGCCTTCACCTACTGGCTCTTCAGCTTCGGTAGCCTCATCGCCGTCGCTGGCTTCCTGACCCCGCAGGGAGCGGCCTCGTTCGGGTGGTTCGCCTACGCCCCGCTCTCTGAGACGACCTTCTCACCGGGAGCAGGAGGAAACCTCTGGGTCTTCGGTCTCGCCATGAGCGGTTTCGGAACGATTCTCGGTGCCGTCAACTTCATCACGACGATCATCACGATGCGCGCCCCCGGCATGACGATGTTCCGGATGCCGATCTTCACCTGGAACACGCTCGTCACGTCGATCCTCGTGCTCATGGCGTTCCCGCCTCTCGCTGCAGCACTGCTCGGACTGGGAATGGACCGCGTCTTCGGCGGTCACATCTACAACGTCGAGGCCGGCGGCGCGATCCTGTGGCAGCACCTGTTCTGGTTCTTCGGGCATCCGGAGGTCTACATCATCGCGCTTCCGTTCTTCGGAATCGTCTCCGAGGTGTTCCCCGTCTTCAGCAGGAAGCCGGTCTTCGGCTACAAGACCCTTGTCGGGGCGACGGTGGCGATCGCTGCGCTCTCGGTCACGGTGTGGGCCCACCACATGTACGTCACAGGGTCAGTGCTCCTGCCCTTCTTCTCGCTCATGACGATGCTCATCGCGGTGCCGACTGGGGTGAAGATCTTCAACTGGATCGGCACGATGTGGCGAGGTTCGATAACGTTCGAGGCCGCGATGCTCTGGGCGATCGGGTTCCTCGTGACCTTCACCTTCGGTGGCCTCACCGGGGTCATCCTCGCGTCGCCCCCGCTCGACTTCCACGTCTCCGACACCTACTTCGTCGTCGCGCACTTCCACTACGTGGTCTTCGGCACCGTCGTCTTCGCGATGTTCAGCGGCTTCTACTTCTGGTGGCCGAAGTGGACGGGCAAGATGCTCAACGAGCGCCTGGGCAAGGTGCACTTCTGGCTGCTCTTCCTCGGCTTCCATACGACGTTCCTCGTCCAGCATTGGCTGGGGGTCATGGGGATGCCGCGACGCTACGCGACCTACCAGCCGGAGGATGGCTACACCTGGATGAACCAGCTGTCGACGGTCGGCGCCATGCTTCTCGGTATCTCGATGATTCCGTTCCTGTACAACGTGTACATCACGGCGCGGCGAGCCCCCAGGGTGACGGTCAACGACCCGTGGGGCTACGGACGCTCGCTCGAATGGGCGACGTCGTGCCCGCCGCCGCGTCACAACTTCACCTCCATTCCGCGGATCCGCTCGGAGTCGCCCGCCTTCGACCTCAACCACCCCGAAGCCGCCTACGTCCAGTACGGCATCGGCCCTGGCAAGGATGCTCCGGATTCCCCGATCGTGGACCTCAGCGACGAGAAAGTGAAGTAGCAGCGTGAAGACCAACGCTCATCTGTTCTGGATCCTGACCGCCTTCTTCTGGGGATCGTCGGCGATGTACACGATCTGGAGTCTCGTCGACCCATTCCACGGCACCGTCGAATGGGTGGGGACACTTGCCCTGGCATTGTGCGGCGCGCTCTTCGCACTCATCGCCTTCTACCTCAGCAAGCACTACCGGGCGCAGGGCGGGGAGCTCCCCGAGGACATCCCGACGGCGAACATCGACGACGGGGACTCCGAGGTCGGGTTCTACAGCCCGTGGAGCTGGTGGCCCATGATGGTCGCAGCCGGTGCAGCGCTCGTCTTCCTGGGGATCGCGGTGGGAGCCTGGATCGCCTACATCGGCGCGGTCTTCGCGCTCGTGAGCATCGTCGGCTGGACCTACGAGTACTACCGCGGATACTTTGGCCGTTAGCCCACCGCCCATCATCCGGCACGCCGTCCTCAAGGACGGTGGTGAGGTCTTCGGTCTTCTGGCGCAACTCGGCGAGCAGTACACCCCGGATCGCCCGGTCTTCGACGGCGCATTCGCGGATGCCGTCGCCCAGGCGGACGATCACATCCTGATCGTCGCCGAAGATGACGGCGCTGTCGTGGGATACGCCCTCGCCACGATCGCTCGCCTGTTCTACACGAATGGCGACTCCGCGCAGCTCCAGGAGCTCGTCGTCGACGAGCGCTCACGGGGCCGAGGGATCGGCAGCCTGCTCGTCAGCGAGATCGAGACGGAGTGCCTCGACCGTGGTGTGCGCCAGCTCACCGTGGCCACCCTGCGCAGCGCCGCCTTCTACGAGCGGCTCGACTACCGGTCGACCGCCGACTTCCTCAAGAAGCGCTTCGACGAATAGCCCGCTGGAGCTAGTGGTGGCCTTCGCCGGACTCGAGCTCCCTGCGCGTCGCGGGTGAGATGCGGTCCTCGAAGAACCACCGGGAGAACACCGCACGCACGCGCTCCATGGGGGAGATCCTGCCGCGGGAGTCCGGACGGACCATGAGCGGCTTGTAGTCGACGTAGTCGACGAGGCGCCAGCGCTCGTAATCGTCGAGCTGCTGGTGCACCTCGACATACTGGCCACCCGGCAGCCGGACCATTCGGCCAGACTCGTATCCGTGGAGGGCGATCTCGCGGTCCTTCTTCTGCAGCGAAAGGCAGACTCGCTTGGCCACGAAGTAAGCGACGATCGGAGCGAGAATGAGCAGCGCCTGGAGCGTGTGCGTCACAGCCTCGATCGTGAGATGGAAATGCGTTGCGAAGAGGTCTGAGCCAGCCGCGGCCCAGAGGACCGCGTAGAACGTGACTCCGGCAGCGCCGATCGCGGTGCGCGTCGGGGCATTGCGCGGGCGCTCCGTGATGTGGTGCTCGCGCTTGTCGCCGGTGATCCACGCCTCGAGGAACGGGTAGAACATGACCGCGACGATGAACAGCCCGATGACCGCGAGCGGCACGAGAATGTTGAGGGAGAATGTGTGGTCCCACAGCACGAACTCCCACCCCGGTGGGACGAGCCTCAGGCCGCCGTCGGCGAAGCCGATGTACCAGTCCGGTTGCGTGCCGGCCGAGACCGGCGACGGGTCGTACGGGCCGTAATTCCAGATCGGGTTGATCGTGAAGAACGAGGAGATCAGAACGATGACGCCGAACACGACGAAGAAGAAGCCGCCGGCCTTGGCCGCGAAGTTCGGCATGATCGGCACGCCGACGACGTTCGCGTTGGTGCGTCCTGGAGCCGCGTACTGCGTGTGCTTGTTGATGACCATGAGCAGCAGGTGGAGCCCGAGCGCCGCGACGAGAAGCGCGGGCAGAAGGAGGATGTGCAGCGAGTAGAGCCGCGGGACGATGACCGTGCCGGGGAACTCGCCGCCGAACAGGAGGTAGGAGATCCAGGTCCCGACGAGCGGGATGCCCTTGACCATGCCGTCGATGATGCGGAGGCCGTTGCCGGAGAGCAGGTCATCCGGAAGCGAGTACCCGGTGAAGCCCTCGCCCATCGCGAGGATGAACAGCACGAAACCGATGATCCAGTTGAGCTCGCGCGGCTTGCGGAAGGATCCGTTGAAAAACACCCGGAGCATGTGCAGCCCGATGGCCGCGACGAAGAGAAGTGCTGCCCAGTGGTGCACCTGGCGCATGAGCAGCCCGCCGCGGATGTCGAACGAGATGTCGAGCGTCGAGGAGTAGGCCGCCGACATCTCGAGGCCCTTGAGCGGCATGTAGGAGCCGTCGTAGTGAACCTCGGTCATCGAGGGCTCGAAGAAGAACGTCAGGAAAGTGCCCGAGAGCAGGATCGCGATGAAACTGTAGATCGCGACCTCGCCGAGCATGAACGACCAGTGGTCGGGGAAGATCTTGCGGCCGAGCTCCTTGGTGAGCCCCGAGATGCTCGTGCGCTCGTCCAGGTAGTTGGCTACGGCGCCCGTGAAGCGCGATCCGCGGGTCGGCGCTGCGGAGGATGCCGGGGGGGCCTGCGTCGTCGTCGACGACTCTGCGGTGATCATGAACGCTCCCAGAAGCTCGGGCCGATGGGTTCGTGGAAGTCGCTTCGGGCGACGAGGTAGCCCTCGGAGTCCACGGTGATGGGAAGTTGGGGGAGTGGGCGCTTGGCCGGTCCGAAGATGACCTTGGCCTCGTGCGTGATGTCGAACTGCGACTGGTGGCACGGGCACAGCAGGTGGTGCGTGTGCTGCTCGTACAGCGCGACAGGGCAACCGACGTGGGTGCAGATCTTCGAGTACGCGACGATGCCCTGATAGTTCCAGTCGGAACGCTCTGGGGACACGTGGAGGTCCTCCGGCTTGAGCCGCATGAGCAGGACCGCGGCCTTCGCCTTCTCCTCGAGCTTGTGCTCGGCGTCCTCGAGGTTCGCAGGGATCACGTGGAAGACCGATCCGAGCGTGACCTCGGACGCCTTGATGGGAACGCCGGACGGGTCACGGGCGAGGCGCACGTCCTTGTCCCAGAGCGTCTTGTGCAGGAGCGGGACGGGGTCGGCCGACGGGGCGAGATCCCGGAACATGACGACCGCGGGAAGCGGCGACACCACGAGCGCGCCGATGAGGCTGTTGCGGATGAGCGTGCGCCGACCGAAACCGGACTCCTCGTTGCCGAGCCGGAACACCTCGGCGGCCGCAGCCCTCGTCTCCTCACGGCCGCGCGTGGGGTGACGAGGCTCGACCCATTCGCCGCCCTTCATGAGGTTCTTCGCCCAGTAGATCGAACCGAAGCCGATCGCGAGCAGGGCCACGGCGATGCCCGCCCCGAGGAAGAGGTTGTTGAGGCGTACAGAGTCCATGTCGCCAGGGACGATGGGGAAGATGATGTAGGCGACGATTGCGAAGACGCTCGCGACGATCGAGAGGAGCAAGAGCCCGCCCACGGGGCGCTCTGCCGTCTTCTCCTTCTTCGGGTCGAGGTCGGTCGCGCGCGGGTGGTGCGTCGGCAGCCCCGGGTTCTCGAAGGCACCCGACGGGATGACGGCCGTGCCGACGGGGACGTCGCGCGGAGTCGTCATCGCGAGTTCCGACCCGGCGGCGTGATCGCCGTCTTTCTGAGCCATGTCGTTCCCTTCGGTTACTTCGGTCGGTGGTGCTGAGTCAGTTGGGCCGTGCGGCGATCCAGATCGTCACGCCGATTATGGCGCCAAGACCGAAGATCCAGATGAAGAGTCCCTCGGCCACAGGCCCGAGACCGCCGAGGTCGACGCCGCCGACCGAGTCGTGCGCATCCTGGTATTTGAGGAAGCTGATGATGTCCGCCTTGTCCTGGGGACTGAGGTTGAGGTCGCTGAAGACCGGCATGTTCTGCGGCCCTGTGACCATGGCCTCGTAGATGTGGCGGGCATCGACCCCGGCGAGGGCCGGCGCGAACTTGCCCTCGGTGAGAGCGCCTCCCGCTCCCGCGACGTTGTGGCACATCGCGCAGTTGATGCGGAAGAGCTCACCGCCCGCCGTGAGGTCGCCGTCGCCGGCGAGCCACTTCTCGTTCGGGACCGCTGGGCCGGGTGCGAGGCTCGCGACGTACGCCGCAACGGCGTCGATCTGCTCCTGGGTGAACTGCGCGGGCTTCTGGGCGCCCTGGGGGCCCTGGAAGGCGAGCGGCATGCGCCCTGTGCCCATCTGGAAGTCGACGGATGCCGCGCCGACGCCGTAGAGGCTCGGCGCGTGCTCGGTGCCCCCCGCGCTCATCCCATGGCAGGAGGCGCAGTTGGAGGCGAAGAGCTTGTGGCCTTCCGCAATGGCCTGCTCGCTCGCCGCAGTCGTCTCCGCGGAGGCGGTCGTCGACAGGAGTGCATAGGCGCCTCCGGTCGTCAGCAGCCCGATCGTGATGAGGGCGACCGTTGCGAGCGGGTGACGACGTCCGCCCTGCCGACGGCCCGCGGCAGTGGTGTGAGTACGCATTCTTTTCCCTGGTTCCTTACTTGAGTACGTAGATGACCAGGAACAGGCCGATCCACACGACGTCGACGAAGTGCCAGTAGTACGAGACCACGATGGCGCTCGTCGCCTCCTTGTGCGTGAAGTTCTTGACCGCGAACGCGCGCCCGATCACGAGCAGGAAGGCGATGAGGCCGCCGATGACGTGGAGGCCGTGGAACCCGGTCGTGATGTAGAACGCCGATCCGTACTGGTTCGAGCTCATGCTGATGTTCTCGGCGACGAGGTTCGCGTACTCGAAAATCTGGCCGATGACGAAGACCGCGCCCATGGCGTAGGTGAGGAAGAACCACTCGACCATGCCCCACTGGGTGGGCTTCCATCCGGTCGCCCTGGCCTGCAGGCGTTCCGCAGCGAAGACGCCGAACTGGCAGGTCACCGACGACAGCACGAGGATCGTGGTATTGCCGAGGGCGTACCAGACGTCGAGTTTGCCGGTTTCGAACGCCCAGAGCCCTGCGGAGGTCGAACGGAGTGTGAAATAGATCGCGAAGAGGCCAGCGAAGAACATGACCTCGCTGCCGAGCCAGACGATCGTTCCCACCGCGACGACGCTCGGACGGTTGACGACAGGGGCGCCGACATTGTGCGAGAGAGAGGTGCTGGTCACGGTTTCCATTATGGCCGATATTACGAAGGACTTCGCCATTCCGGCGGCTTGTCCGGCCGAAAGCTAGGATCGCACCTGTGTCTACCCTCCCGACCTGGCCCGACCTGCTGACCACGTTGCTTCAGAACGAGAATCTGTCCATCAGCGAGGCGTCCTGGGCGATGCGCAGAATTATGACCGGGGAGGCGTCGGATGCCCAGCTCGCGGCCTTCCTCATCGCCCTCCGCGCCAAGGGCGAGACTGTCGACGAGATCGTCGGCTTTCGGGACGCCGTGCTCGAGAACGCGCGACCGCTCGCACTCGATCCCATGGCGATCGACATCGTCGGCACCGGCGGGGACCGTTTCGGCACCGTGAACGTCTCGACCATGGCCTCGATCGTCGCCGCAGCATCCGGAGCGCCCGTCATTAAACACGGAAATCGCGCCGCGAGTTCCGCCGCTGGATCCTCGGATGTCCTCGCGGCGCTCGGTCTGCGCCTCGAGCTCGGTGAGGACCGGATCGCGGAAGTCTTCGACGAGACCGGGATCACCTTCGCCTACGCCGCGCACTTCCACCCGGGGTTTCGGCACGCCGCCGCAGTGCGCGGCGAGCTCGCCGTCCCGACGGTGTTCAACTTCCTCGGCCCGCTGTGCAATCCCGCACGCTGCGAGGCGAACGCCGTCGGCGTCGCGAACCTCTCGAAGGTGCCGCTCTTCGTCGGCGTGTTCCAGACGCGCGGGGCCACGGCGCTCGTCTTCCGTGGCGACGACGGGCTCGACGAACTCACGACGACCGGCCACAGCCACATCTGGGAGGTCTCTCGCGGAGCGGTGACCGAGCACGACCTCGACCCGCTCGAGCTCGGGATCGCTCGGGCAGAGCTCTCCGACCTGCTCGGTGGCGACGCCACGCACAACGCGGCCATTGCGCGAAGAGTTCTCGCGGGGGCGACCGGCCCCGTGCGTGACATCGTTCTGCTCAACGCTGCAGCGGGGCTCGTCTCCTACGACCTCGCCCGCAACCCGGCCGAAGTGCAGATTCCCATCGTCGAGAGGTTCAGGGCGAAACTCGCGGTCGCGGCGGAGGCGATCGACTCCGGCGCGGCCGCCCGCAAGCTCGACGACTGGGTCGCCGCGACGAACCGCGAGTGACCGTGGCGGCTCAAGGGCCGACCCGCTCCGCCCCGAGCCACTCCGCGAGCCGGTCGAGCTCGGCGTGCACGGCATCCGTAGTCTCGGCGTCGAAGGGCGTGTCTTCGTGGATGGCACGAACGGCGAGCACTCCGGCCGTGCGGTCGACCTTCGCATCGACCTTGCCGACGAGGCGGTCCCCGTGCAGCACGGGCAGCGCGAAATAGCCCCAGCGGCGCTTGGACTCCGGCTTGTACATCTCGAGCAGGTACTCGTAGTCGAAGAGCTGCCGCGTGCGCACGCGATCGTAGCTCAGCCGGTCGAAGGGGGAGAGGAGTGCCGTGCGGCCGGCGAAGCGCCCCTCGGTCGCCGCCTCGAGTGCGGCGGGGTCGACGCGCCACGTGCCCGGCACACCGTCGACGACCGCCTCTTCGCCCGCAGACCGCACGTGTACTGGCTCGATCGGCTGCTCTGGTGCCTTCGCCCGCGCGATCCCGAGGGCGGCAAGCCGGCGTTCATCCCGGATGCGCAGGGCATCCTCCAGTGGGACGGCATCGACATCCGGATACACGCGCTCGGCGAGGTCCCAGAACCGCTCGCGCCCCTTCCGGTGGGAGATCGCGATCTCGCCGCGTAGCGCGAGGATCTCGAGCAGCTGCGTCGTGTTGCGGTTGTTGGTCCAGCCCGTCGATGCCCAGGGGACTGCCGCAGTGTCCGGGATATCGCGCGAGGCGAGGGGGCCGGCATCCGCGAGCCGGGCGAGGATGTCGCGACGAAACGAGTCATTGGCCTCAAGCCAGGCGCGTGTCCGTTCACGCCAGGGGAACTCCCGCATCCCGGCAAGGAAGAGCGGAAGGTCGGCCATGGGCCGCACGAGAGCGTCGAGTTCGAAGAGCGCGCGGTCGACTTCGAGCGCGGTAGTGAGATGCTCCGGCCGGTAGGAGTTTCCGAGCCGGCTCCAGGCGACGAGGTCGGCGTTCGGAGCGATGGCGGCAGTCGGGTCCACCTGGAGGAGGGTGAGACGGCTCACGAGCGACACGAGTTCCGCGGGGCGTTCAGCCGTCAGGAGTTGGGCGGACACCGCGACGCGCCGAGCCGTCGCGACGTCGAGGCGGTGTTGAACCATGGCGATGAGGATACTCGGGGGGACCGACCGGACCCGAAGGCGTGGTTCAGTGAGCCGAACCGACGCGGTCCGCGGACAGCACGGCGGCAGCATCCGCGAGCGCGAAGCTCCTGGGAATCGAACCGAGTTCGAAGGTCGGGGTGACCTCCAGCCAGATCTCGAACCGGGAGTCGTCGGACTCTGCCCAGGCTCCGGGGCCGACGATGTAGTAGCCGTCGTTCGCGGATTGGCCCGCAGGCAGGTCGGTCGGCCGCACGAAGAGCACGTACCGTTCGCCTGCCTCCAGGTGTTTCGGCCCTTCCACGCTCGTGACGACGCCAGGCTGGCCGAACTGGTAGACCACGACCTCGTCAGC
>DAITPJ010000004.1:0-56943 GCA_036833635.1 Terrimesophilobacter sp. | reverse complement strand
GATGGCGCCTATGCGCGGCTCTACGACGCACAATTCGCCGGGCCGGTGCTGACCGAGGAGGAACTCGTACCCGAGGCGTGAACCTCTCCCTCACCGGGGCGATCGCACTCGCCTCTCCACAGCACGGTTCGTGGAGAGGCGAAGCGTGACGGCGGGCGTCGGTAGTCCTGTTCCATGGACACGAACCCGAATGACCTCACGACCCCCGACCTGCTCGCCCTCTTGCCCCATGTCTTCGGCACCGAACCGAGGAACGCCCTGGCCATCCTGACATTCCGGCGCAGCTGGCTCGCCCCGGCCTTCACGCTTGCGCTGCCGGCGCGGGAGACGGAGACGTCGTCTCGTCGCGTTGCGACCGAGGCGATCGGTGCCGTCTGCAGCGCGCCAGGGGTGGATGCCGTGCTCCTTGCGATCTACACGGATCGTCTGGCGCGCGCAGTCAGCCGCCCCTTCGAGAGGTTGCAGTGGACGGTAGCATCACGTCTGCACGGCTCGGGTTTTCACCTCGCAGATTCCTTCTATGTCGCGTCGAACGGCTGGGGGTCGTATCTCTGCGACGAGCCGGACTGCCGTCTCGCGACCCCGAACCCACTCGCCGATCTGCGAACGAGGACCAGGGAGCTGGGTGAGGATATCGAGGGTTTGTGAGTACCGTGTGGAACTCAGCCCCCCACGAGCGGCGCCATGAGTTTCGCAGTGAGCGACGGGCGGCGCGTCACGCGTTCCTCGACGTCGGCGAGTTCCATGGCGACGAGGCCGAGGTTGGCCCCGATGAAGCGCAGTGGCTCGGGCTCCCAGTCGCGCGAACGGTGGCCGACCCAGGGCAGGCGCACGAGTTCCGAATCTGCGCCCGTCACGAGGTCGGCGATCGTGCGCCCGGCGAGGTTTGTCGTGCTCAGCCCGTCTCCGACGTAGCCGCCCGCCCACGCGATGCCGTTCGCCGCGTCGAAGTCGACCGCCGCGTGCCAGTCGCGGGGAACGCCGATCGGGCCGCCCCAGCGGTGGGTGACCGCAGCATCCGCGATCTGGGGGAACAACTCGACGAGCGCACGACGCAGGTGCTCGAAGACGCGCGGGACCCGGTCGTAGCCTGGGCGTATGGCGCTGCCCCAGTGGTAGCGGGCGCCGCGCCCGCCGAAGGCGAAGCGGTTGTCGGCGGTCCGCTGGCCGTAGACGAGCAGGTGCCGGAAGTCGCCGAAGGTCTGGCCGTGCTCGATGCCGAGCTCGTCCCAGAGCTCGTCCGGGAGCGGCTCGGTTGCGATCATGAGCGAGTACAGCGGCAGGATGCGGCGGTGCGTCTGCTGGTACGTCGCGCCGTAGCCCTCCGTTGCGATCACGATCGTGTCGGCGGTGACGGTGCCGTGAGTCGTCGTCACACGGTGGGGCTCCCAGGAGAGCACCTCGGTCTGCTCGAAGATCACGGCGCCCATTCGCTCGACGACGCGGGCGAGACCGCGCACGAGCTTGCCGGGGTGGAGGCGGGCGCAGGCGGGTTCGAGGAGGGTCGCGAGGGTGCTGGTCGGCCCCGGTCTCGACACGCCCTGCGGGCTGCTCGACCAGAGAATGCGATCGACACCGTAGCGCTCCGCCTCGGCGACCTCCTCACGGGCCCGGATGAGCTGGGGCGCCGAGCGCGCGAAGAGCAGCGTGCCGCCTCGGGAGTAGTCGCAGTCGATGCCCTCGGCGTCCGTGACCCTGCCGACCTCGGCGACGGTGTCGATCATGGCGCGCCGCATCGCGAGGGCGGCGTCGAGCCCGTGCCGACGCTCGAGCGCGCCGGTCGACGCGGGGAACAGGGCGGAGCACCAGCCGCCATTGCGTCCGGATGCCCCGAAGCCGGCGATCTCCTTCTCGAGGATCGCGACGCGCAGTCCGGGGGATCGCTTCAGCAGGTAGTAGGCGCTCCAGAGGCCCGTGAGGCCCCCGCCGACGATCGCGACATCGAACTCGCGATCGCCCGGCAGCGCAGGGCGCGGTACGAGATCATCCGTCCCTGACTCTGCCAGCGAGTCGAACCAGAAGCTCAGGCTCCGGTAGTCGCGCACCGAACTCCTTCGGGCTAGAGCCTCGTCCACGCCTCGCTCAACACCGACCGCAGGATGCCCTCGATCTCGTCGAACTCGGCCGGCCCGATCGTGAGCGGCGGCGCGAGTTGCACGACCGGGTCTCCCCGGTCATCCGCGCGACAATAGAGCCCGGCGTCGAAGAGCGCCTTCGACAGGAAGCCGCGCAGGAGGCGCTCCGACTCGTCGGCGTCGAAGGTCTCCTTCGTCGCCTTGTCCTTGACGAGCTCGATCCCGAAGAAGTACCCGTCGCCGCGCACGTCGCCGACGATCGGCAGGTCCATGAGCTTCTCGAGCGTGGCACGGAAGATAGGCGAGTTCTCGCGAACCCGCTCGTTGAGCTTCTCCTCCGCCATGATGTCGAGATTCTCGAGGGCGACGGCGGAGGACACCGGATGCCCGCCCCAGGTGTAGCCGTGGTAGAACGTCGTGTCGCCGTGCTTGAACGGTTCGTAGATGCGCTCATTGACGATCGTCGCGCCGGCCGGCGAGTAACCGCTCGTCATGCCTTTCGCGCACGTGATCATGTCGGGGACGAAGTCATATGTCGTCGACGCGAACGTGTTGCCGATGCGGCCGAACCCGGTGATGACCTCGTCGGCGACGAGGAGTACGTCGTACTTGTCGCAGATCTCGCGCACGCGCTGGAAGTATCCGGGGGGCGGCGGGAAGCATCCGCCCGAGTTCTGCACCGGCTCGAGGAAGACGGCCGCGACGGTCTCCGGGCCTTCGAACTGGATCATCTCCTCGATCCGGTTCGCGGCCCACAGGCCGAAAGCCTCCGGGGTGCTCCCGGTGAAGCCCGCCTCGTCCGCGCGGTAGTAGTTGGTGTTCGGGACGCGGAAGCCGCCGGGGGTGACGGGCTCGAACATCTCCTTCATGCCGGGGATGCCGGTGATCGCGAGGGCGCCCTGGGGAGTCCCGTGGTAGGCGATGAAGCGGGAGATGACCTTGTGCTTGGTGCCGCGGCCCTGGAGCTTCCAGAAGTACTTGGCGAGCTTGAACGCGGTCTCGTTCGCCTCTCCGCCGCCCGAGGAGAAGAACACCCTGTTGAGGTCCCCAGGCGCCTCGGCCGCGAGGCGGTCCGCGAGCTCGATGGCGGTCGGGTGGGCGTAGGACCAGGTCGGGAAGAAGGCGAGCTCCTCGGCCTGCCTTGCCGCAGCCTCGGCGAGGCGACGACGCCCGTGGCCGACGTTGACAACGAAGAGCCCGCTGAGCCCGTCGAAGTACTTCTTGCCCTTGCTGTCCCAGATGTGGTGGCCTTCCCCCCGCACGATGATGGGCACTCCTGGGCCGGTCTCCATGACCGACTGGCGGGCCATCGCCATCCAGAGGTGGTCCTTGGCCTTCCTCTGCAGGTCGGCCTCGTTGTAGGTGGCGAGTGTGTCTAGAGTTGTCATTTTTATCGCGTTCCCCAGTTGTAGAACTGTTTGTGGAGTTTCAGGTATACGAACGTCTCTGTCGACTGCACCCCGGGGATGCCTCGGATCTCCTTGTTGAGCAGGTCGATGAGGTCCTCGTCGTTCTCGCACACGATCTCGGCGAGGATGTCGAAGCTTCCCGCCGTGAGCACGACGTAGTCGACGGCGCTGATGCGGCCGAGCCGCTCGGCGACGGAGGTCGTGTCGCCCGTCACACGGATGCCGATCATGGCCTGGCGATAGAAGCCGAGCTGCATGGGGTCGGTCACGGCGACGACCTGCATGACCCCGGAGTCGGTGAGCTTCTGCACGCGCTGCCGCACGGCGGCCTCGCTCAGGCCGACTGCCTTGCCGATCTCGGCATAGGAGCGACGGCCGTCAGACTGCAGCTGCTCGATGATCGCCTTCGACACGGTGTCGAGCTGGATCGGCTTGCCGGCGGGGCCCATGCACCGATTCTGTCAGTCAATGTCGGTAATCACAAGCGAATCCGTACTGGAACTGCCTCTGTACAACGGAATCGGTAGTCGGGCCCCACCTTCGGTGCGCGGAATCCATGTGGGACGATGGGGGAATGGATGGAGCAGCGAACCCCAGCGGCTCGCACCTCGCGAGCCTGCGTATTCTCGCGATGTTCGTGGTCGGGACGATCGCGGGCGTCGTGACGGGGCTTCTCGGCTTCTGGGGATACGCGCTTGTCGTCGGTTGGGTCGTTGCAGCCCTCTTCTACACGGCGTGGGTGTGGCTCCGCATCGGCCGGATGGGGGCTGAGGAGACGAAGTCCCACGCAACCCGTGAGGACCCGTCCCGCGGGCTCGCCGACATGCTGCTCGTGCTCGCGAGTCTCGCCTCGCTCGGGAACGTGGTGTACGTGCTCGTGACGGCGGCCTCGACGAGCGGGATCGAGCGCGGTGTTCTCGCTGCGCTCGCGATCGCCAGCGTCGCGGGGTCCTGGGCGCTCATCCATACGCTTTACACGCTCCGCTACGCCCTGCTGTACTACGCGGATGAGGCCGGTGGTGTGGACTTCAACCAGGAGCAGGACCCGGACTACGGCGACTTCGCGTACCTCTCCTTCACGCTCGGCATGACCTATCAGGTCTCCGATACCTCGCTCGGGAACCGCGCCTTCCGGCTTTCCGCCCTGCGCCAAGGGCTCCTCTCATACCTCTTCGGTGCCGTCATTCTGGCCACCGTCATCAATCTCGTCGCCGGCCTGGGGAATTGATCGTGACCCCGACCGGAGGAGCGCGTGCCGACAGGGCCGACAGGCACGACGGCCTCGAGGTCGATCGAGACCACGACACTGTCATCGGCGCTCCGCCGCCCGGCCTCGTCGAACCCATGGAAGACGGCCTCTCGCTCGTCGACGCCGACACGGTCGTCTCGGCCGGGGATTCACGGCATGCACGGGCCGGTTCGGTCGGCTCGAGTGTGCAGCGGGCGCCCGGAGCGGTGACGGTGCCGTTGCCGCACGAGGAGGCCGGGCGGCATCCGGTGAGCACCATCCGGATCGGCACCCATGAACCCATCCCTCTTGACGTCCCCACCTACATCGGTCGTCGGCCGAGCGCACCGCGCATCATGGGAGGACGGGTTCCTCGGCTCGTCATGGTTCCCTCGCCGGCCCATGAGGTCTCGGCGACCCACGTCGAAATCCACCAGGAGGGGGCGACCGTCGTGGCGGTGGATCTCGGATCCACGAACGGTACCGTCGTGACACACCCCGGGGGCGCGCCGATGACGCTCCGTCAGGGTGAGTCGGTCGTCCTCGTGGCCGGGTCAGTGGTGGATATTGGAGATGGCATCCGCATCATCATCGCACCGGGTATGACTGACCCGCGTGCCGAAAGGCCCCAGTGACAGTTCTCGGCGACAGCACCGATCGGCGTGAGGTGACGCTGCCCGGCACTGCAGGATGCAGGGTCGTGCTCGCATGGGGCGTTGCGACCGACACGGGCCGCAGGCGCGCCCACAACGAGGACAGCCTCGTCGCCGACGCGCCCATCTTCGCCGTCGCCGATGGCATGGGAGGGCACGCCGCGGGCGACGTCGCAAGCGATGCGGTCGTGACTCGACTGGCTGAGCTGGCGGGAGGGGGCACGGTCGAGGCCGAGTCCATCGTGAGGGCGCTCGAGGCCGCGACAGAGGACATCTCCCACGCGATCGACGAACGCGAACTCGGCGTGGGGACGACCGTGACCGGTGCCGCCCTGACCGCGAACGAGGGAAGTCCGTACTGGATCGTCTTCAACGTCGGCGACTCGCGCCTCTACCTCTTCGACCACAATGTCCTGACCCAGGTCACGGTCGACCACTCCGTCGTCCAGGAGCTCGTGACGGCCGGCCTCATCAGCGCAACTGATGCCGAGCACCACCCCGACAGCAACGTCGTGACGCGGGCGGTCGGCTTCAACACCGAACCGGTTCCGGATTTCTGGCTCATCCCGGTCGCAGAGGGCTCAAGGCTTCTCCTGTGCTCAGACGGGCTCACGCGGGAGGTCAGCGAGTTGCGGCTGCGGCTTCATCTCGCGGCGGGCCTGAACCCCAGCGAGACGGCACTCGCGCTCGTCGACGCGGCGCTCGCCGCCGGCGGACGGGACAACATCACCGCCGTCGTGATCGACGTGATCGAGGCTGTGGGGAGGCAAGGGTCCCCATAAATGGGGCGAACTCGCCACCGGTGAAGGCTGTCATACTGTCTGTGCTTCAGTACCAGGTTCGTCTGCCTAAAATGGGGGACTGGGCCGAGCGAGCGCAACCCGATGCGTCGCGCCCGCGAGTGAGTGAGCGAGGGGGCACTATGGCCAGGCGCCTGCCGTCGCAGCCCCCCGTGCTGCCCGGCTTCTCGCACGTTCACATCCTCGGCTCCGGCGGCTTCGCGGATGTCTTCCTCTACGAACAGAACATGCCACGACGACAGGTGGCCGTCAAGGTCATGCTGAGCGAGATCGTCAACGACCAGGTCCGCCAGATGTTCCAGGCCGAGGCGAATCTGATGGCGCAGCTCAGCGCACATCCGTCGATCCTCACGGTCTACCAGGCCGGCGTCTCCTCCGACGGTCGCCCCTACCTCGTCATGGAGCTGTGCTCCCCATCGCTCAGCGAGCGATACCGTCGGGAACGGATCCCGGTTCCCGACGTCCTCCAGATCGCGGTCAAGATCGGGAGTGCGATCGAGACGGCCCACCGCGCAGGGGTGCTCCACCGCGACATCAAGCCGTCGAACATCCTGCTCACGGCATACGGGCATCCTGTGCTCTCCGATTTCGGCATCGCCTCGAGCCTGAGCGAGTCAGGGCACCGCGAGGCCGTCGGGATGTCGATCCCGTGGTCCGCCCCCGAAGTCCTCATGGACGAGACCTCTGGCACGATCGCCTCGGAGGTCTGGTCTCTCGCCGCGACCGTCTACTCACTGCTCGCGGGCCGATCGCCCTTCGAGATCCCTGGTGAGTCGAACAAGTCGACCGACCTCATCACGCGCATCAATCGTGCCAGGGTGCAGCCGATCGGTCGATCCGACGTTCCCGAGAAACTCGAGCGACTGCTCCAGCAGGCGATGTCGCGCAAGGCCGAGAACAGGCCCTCGAGCGCCCTCGAGCTCGTGAGGGAGTTCCAGGCCATCGAGACAGAGCTCGGCGTCCCGCAGACCGCGGTCGAGGTCGCAGTCGACGACTGGGCGCTCTCGACCGTCGGCGAGCTCGGCGATCGCACGCGCATCAAGGCCGTCCCTGGCGCGAGCCACGTGGGCGGAGGGCGGATGCGGCGGCGCCGTCGCAACGCACAGGGCGAGTACGCACCGGTCGGGACGGTCTTCAAGGAGACGGCACCGTCCCAGCCGAGCGCGAGCACCAAGACCGACCTCCATGGGCGCGGCATGCAGGTTCTCGCATGGTCGCTCATCGTGAGCGCCGCGCTCGTGATCGCCCTCGGGGTCGTCGCGACGATCGTTCTCATCCGGTCGAATTCGGACCAGATTCCCCGAGTCACCGACATCGCCGCCGTCCAGACCGTGGATTCGATCGAGTTCAGCTGGGTGGATCCCGGCCTCCTGCCCGGCGACTCCTACCAGATCGTGTCGAACACAGGCACGCCGAGCAGCATCCAGCAGTCCACGACCTTCGCGGTCGACGCCGCACAGGGGGACCGGGTGTGCATCACGGTCACGGTGAACCGAGAAGGCAGGACGGGCACGCCGAGCACCGAGAAGTGCGTGGAGTTCGGCGGGTGAGACGATCATGCTGAGACGATCATGCTGAAGGCGTGGCTGAGCGCGCACAGGCCGTTCGCCCTCACGGCGGCGAGCGTCACGGCGATCGCGGCGGTCGTCATCACGACAGCGGTCGTCTCGACGGGTTATCCTGCGCAGAAGGTCGAGCTCAACGACGCCTCGGTCTGGGTCTCCAACGGGACGAAGCAGTTCATCGGGCGTGCGAACACGGAGATCCTCGAGCTCAACACTGTCGTCTCCGGCGAGAGCAGTGAGCTCGACATCGTGCAGGGCGGACCGACGGTGCTGCTCTTCGATGAGGGAAGCAGCAAGACCGACATCATCGACCCAGCGACCTCGACGGTGCTCGACGCCGTTCCCATGCCCACGGTCCGGCCAAGGCTCTTCCTCGCGGGCGGCAACGTCGTCGTCGCGGATGGGGACGGCAGGGTGTGGATCGTGCCGACGGCGGAGTTCGAGCACTTCGACCCGGAGGCGCCCGAGACGCTCAGCCTTGGCGCAGACTCGGTGTTCGCCATGAACGACGACGGGATGCTCGTCGCGTACTCGCGGGATGCCGCCCTCGTCTATCGGATCGACGCTGCGGGAGCGGGAGATGTCGTCGAGACCCACCCGCTCGCCTTCGGCGGCGCGACGAGCGAGCTCTCCATCACCTGGGTCGGGTCGTCCTGGGCCGTGCTCGACGCCGCGAACCGGACGCTCGTCGTGGACGGGAGGACCGTCGACCTTTCCGCGATCATCCCCACGGGAGGCGAGGCGAGGCTCCAGGCCCCTGCCATCGCCGGAACCTCCATCCTGCTGGCCTACTCCGGCGGCCTCATGTCGATTCCTTCGGATGGCGGCGGCCCGTTCCAGGTCGTCACCGGGATGAGCGGGAACCCAGCCGCACCGGTCGTGGTGTCAGGCTGCACCTACGCGGCCTGGACAGTGGGAACCGCCTGGCGTTTGTGCCCAGGTGAGACCGAGCCCGCGACCCTGAGCCTGGCCTCCATGCCGCTCGGCGCCGCCCGATTGGCGTTCTTCCGCAATGGGAACCGCGTCGTGCTCAACGACCCGCGCGGAGGAAACTCCTGGGCCGTCCAGTCGCGCGGGGAGCTCATCGACAACTGGGAGGAACTCGAGCGCACCCAGCAGGAGCAGGAGGTCATCAAGGAGGACGACCTCGACACTCCACCCGAGTTCGAGAAGGTGCAGCAGCCGCCCGTCGCCGTCGACGATGCGTTCGGCGCGCGACCGGGACGCAGCACTATCCTGCCCCTGCTTCTCAACGATTACGACCCGAACGGCGACGTTCTCGTCGTCTCGCAGGTCAGCGGCATCCCGGAGTCGTCGGGAACGCTCGACCTCGTCAATGACCGCCAGCAGGTGCAGCTCACGCTCGCGCGCACGGCGAGGGGCACAGTGAGTTTCGATTACACCGTGACGGACGGTCGCGGCGGCGAGGCCAGCGCGACCGTCGTCGTCTCCGTGCGCCAGCCTGACGAGAACGGTGCACCGGAACAGGTCAGGCGGAGCAGGACCGTGGTTGCGCAGAGTGGTCGAGTGACGACCTCGGTGCTCGGCGACTGGGTCGACCCCGACGGCGACGCCATCTACCTGACCGGCGCATCCACGGGGGATCCGGACATTGTGACCTATCAGCCCGACGGGACCGTGGTCTTCATCGAAGGCGGCGCTGCCGCCATCTCGAGGTCCGTCTCCCTCGCGGTGACGGACGGCGTGGCGGGAGCCAGCGGCAGCCTCGCGATCACGGTGAGCCCGCCCGGCCAGGTGCCCATCATCGCCGACCCCTTCGTCGCGCTCGCCTACGCAGGGCAGGAGATCACCCTCCGGCCGCTCGCGCACGTGCGGGGCGGAACGGGGACGATCCGGCTGAGCGGCGTCGCCCAGCGAACCGGCGCGACGGTTTCGGTGAGCCCGGACACCGGCACCTTCCGCTTCACGGGCAGCCAGGTTCGCACCTTCAACCTCGAGTACGTCGTGACGGACGGGGACCAGACCACGACGGGAACGGTCCGCATCGACGTCGCCGCTCCTCCCGACGCGAACTCGAAACCGATCACGGTCCCCAAGACCGTCTTCGTCAAGGCGCTCAGCAGCGAGACCGTCGACATCGCGGGCACCGACATCGACCCGTCGGGTGGCGTGCTCCTCGTGACAGGCATCAACAATCTCGCTCCGGATGCCGGCATCCAGGCGGAGATCTTCGAGCAGCGGGCGATCAGGGTCACCCTCACAGCGGTGCAGGACGACGGGCCGGTCACCTTCAACTACCGGGTGACGAATGGTCTCGCCGACGCAGAGGGCGTCGTCACGGTCATCGAGATCCCCCGTCCGACCGGCCTTCAACCGCCCATTGCGACCGACGACACGATCTCGGCGCGTGTCGGCGCCGCGATCGACATCCCGGTCCTCGACAACGACGTGCAACCGGATGGCGAGACCCTGACTCTCAATCCCCAGCTCACGACCGCGCTGAGCGGCACCTCCGGCCTGCTGTTCGCCTCGGGAAACATCTTGCGCTACCTCGCGCCGGACAAGCCGGGCAACTTCACTGCGAGCTACAGCGTGAGCGGGCCGGATGGCCAGACCGCGCAGGCCCACGTCCGCATCGCCGTGCGCGAGAAGGTCGATGCGACGAACAACGCCCCTGTTCCGGTGACCGTGACGGGTCGCGTCATCGCCGGGGAGAGCGTCAACATCCGGATCCCGCTCGCCGGGATCGACCCCGACGGCGACTCGGTGCTGCTTCTCGGCCAGGACACGAACCCGGAGAAGGGCGCCGTGACGCCCTTGGGCTCCGACGGCTTCGTCTATGAGGCCGGCGACTACTCCGCGGGAACCGACACGTTCAGCTACACGGTCATCGACGACCTCGGTGCGCGCGCCACGGGAACCGTGCGCGTAGGCATCAGCCAGCGCCTCGACGGCGCCCGCAACCCGGTTGCGATCGCCGACGAAGTCTCGATGAGACCGGGCGGCACCGTCACGATCCAGGTCCTCGCGAACGACACCGACCCAGACGGCAGCGCCATGACGGTGACCGACGTGGAACCGACGAGCGACCAGGACATCATCGCGACGACCGACGGGACCGTCGTCACTGTCACGCCCCCCGCTGCTCCCGGCCAGTACGGGCTCATCTACTCGATCCAGAACGAGCAGGGGGGGACGAGCCAGAACTTCATCACCATCGAGGTCTCGGAGGACGCCCCGCGTGCCCGCCCGATCGCGAACGACACGGTTCTCACCCTGACCGACATCCTCGGGAGGGACTCGCTCGACGTCAACGTGCTCGGCAACGTGTTCTTCGCCGACGGCCCGGTCGCCGACCTGGGTGTTGCGCTTCTCGAGGGCTACAGCCAGAGCGCGTCCGTCACGCCGGACAAGCGGGTGTCGGTGACGGTCGGCCAGAAGCGGCAGATCATCCCCTTCTCCGTGACGAACCCGGAGGACCCGTCGATCGTCTCCTACGCCTTCGTCTGGGTGCCCGGCTACGACGACGCCCTCCCGCAGGTCAACCGCAAGGTGCGAGCGCTGTCCGTCGCGAGCGAGTCGACGCTCATCATTCCGCTCAACGACCACGTCATCGCGATCGGAGGCGCGAAGGTGCGCCTCACCGACACGGCGACGGTCCGCGCGACGCACGCGGACGGTTCGAGCCTCGTGATCGACGACCAGACCCTCACCTTCCGGTCCGCCGACAAGTACTTCGGCCCCGCGTCGATCTCCTTCGAGGTGACCGATGGGACCTCGGCCGACGATCCGGACGGTCGACGCGCGACGCTCGTTCTGCCCATCGACGTGACTCCCCGCGAGAACCAGCCGCCGATCTTCAACGGCGCCGTCATCGACTTCGAACCCGGCCAGGAGAAGGTCATCGACCTGCTGCGCCTCACGGACTACCCCTACCCCGACGACATCGATGAGCTCGCATACACGGCCCTGGCGCCGCTGCCCGTTGGCTTCAGCTATACCCTGACCGGGCAGTCGCTCACGATCCGGGCGAACGACGGGGCGGTGAAGGGCACGACGACGGCACTCGTCCTCGGTGTGCACGATGACCTCGAGGAAGGCCGGGCCGGTCGCATCCAGTTGAGCGTTGTCGCGTCGACCCGCCCGCTCGCCAGGCCGGCACCGGACACCGCCATCACCCCTCGCGGAGCGACGACCGTGGTCGACGTCCTCGCGAACGACGACGCCACGAACCCCTTCCCCGGCCAGCCCCTCGCTGTGCTCGGCGTACGAGGGATCGACGCGGCGTCGCTTCCGGCGGGCGTCGTCATCACCCCGAGCGCTGACCTGAGCTCGCTCAGTGTGACAGTCTCCGCCGATGCCGCAGCCCAGGACATCAACCTGCAGTACCAGGTGGCCGATGCGACGAGGGACTCGCAGCGCTATGTCTGGGGAAACGTACGACTGCAGATCCAGGATGTCCCCGACCCCGTCACAGGGGTGCGCGTCGCCTCGTTCGCGAACGAGAGCCTGACGATCGCCTGGAGTCCCGGGTCGTTCAACAACTCCCCGATCACGGGCTACGAGGTCACCGCGACGCGCGTCGACACAGGGACGATCGTCGGGGTGACCTCGTGCGCAGTGACGAACGGGTGTCTCATCAAGACACCGGGCAACGGGCCGGCGAACCAGGTTCGCGTCGGCGTCGTCGCCATCAACTCGATCGGGCCATCCGATCCAGCCGGAGTGGGATTCCCCGTGTGGTCGGACGTGCTCCCTGCGGCGCCAGGCGGACTCACGGCGGTCCCGACGAACACCGCTCCGACGGGCGGTTCACTCGCGATCGCCTGGGCACCGGTTCCCGACCCCAGCCCGGGAACACCCGTCGCCGGTTACACCGTGCGGATCACGGGGGCAGGGGTCGACATCTCCCGGCTCGTCCCGGCCGGAACTACGACACTCAACTTCGGCAACACGGCGGGCGAACTCGTGCCTGGCACCTCGTACGCCGTGAACGTCTACGCACGCAACAGCGCTCAAGTCGCCGGTGAGGGCAGTTGGCTGCGCAACTCCGCCGTCGCGGTGACCGCCGTCGGCCCGCCAGGGCAGACCGCAGGGGGCGTCACGGGTGTCGTCGTCAACGCGCTCGGCCACATCCAGGTGAGCTGGGGTGCCAGCAGCCCACAGGGGGCACCGACGGTGCGCTACTCCGTCGAACGATTCAACCAGAACGGGCAACTGCCGACGACCTGCACTCTCTCCTCGACCGGTGACAGTGGCGACCTCGGCGCTGCCCTGACCTGGACCGACACGAACGTGCAGGATCAGCGCCGCTATCGCTACGTCGTCTATGCGAACAACGGCTACTACTGCACGCCGACGGCCTCCGGCGAGATTCTCACGATGCGCCCGCCCGGCAAGGCCAGCGGGAGCATGAGCCTCCAGCCGCGGGACGGCCAGTGGGACATCCAGGTCGGGCACGATCTCGACGTGGCCTCTCTCAACGCCGCGAAGTTCCAGTACCGCATCACCGGAAGCGGCGACTGGCTCGACGTGGTCGAGGGGGCGTTCCTCACCTCGATGGCGGACTCCTCTGTCTATGGGACGCCGCTGACGATCACCTTCCGCGGGTGCCGCGACATGAGCGACGCCTTCTGCGGCGAGCCGTCCGACCCGATGACCCTCACGCCGGTCAATTCCCGGGCCACCTTCCTGTCCTGCGTCATCGACGACGTCGCCGTCGCCGACGCTCCCGTCAACGCCGGCAACCCCGTTGTGAGCTTCCTCTACTCGTTCAACCGTGGGGCGGGCTGGGGACCGTACACGGCCGACGCCACCGTGCCGGAGCCCCTCGTACCTCTCGTCAGCTCTGTCGATGTGAGGATCAAGGCCGTTGTCGACTTCGGGTCCGGCGCGCCGGAGCATCCCGGCAACCCGTACCTCGACCCGCGATTCGCCGAGGGGGCCTGCACACCGCCGTGACCCGGACGTCCCTCCAACCCTCCATGAACAGATACGACGGCATGCAGCAGAAAGGCAACACCATGACGATGACTCCAGAGCAGGCGACAAGGTTCGCCGACGTCTTCAACCGGCTCGTCGCGGGCGTGGACCAGGTACTGCTCGGGAAGACCTTCGTCGTCAAGCTGGCCTTCACGGCGCTCCTGAGCGAGGGCCACCTCCTGCTCGAGGACTTCCCGGGCACCGGCAAGACCTCACTCGCGAGGGCGATGTCGCAGAGCGTCGACGGGACGAGCAGCCGCATCCAGTTCACTCCCGACCTCCTGCCCGGTGACATCACGGGCGTGAGCATCTACGACCAGGGGTCGGGGTCGTTCGAGTTCCACCCAGGGCCGGTCTTCGCGAACATCGTGCTCGCGGACGAGATCAACCGGGCGAGTCCGAAGACCCAGGCCGCGCTGCTCGAGGTCATGGAGGAGGGCCAGGTCACGGTCGATGGCGTCACCCACCCCGTCGGCGAGCCCTTCATGGTCATCGCGACACAGAACCCGATCGAGCAGGCGGGAACGTATCGACTCCCCGAGGCCCAGCTCGACCGCTTCATCATGAAGGCCTCGATCGGATACCCGGATCACGCGTCGACGCTGCGCATTCTCCAGGGCGCGGGCTCGAAGGCGCACGAAGTCGTCGTCCCGGCCGTTGCGACCGCGGATGTCGTGATCGAGCTGGGCGCGCTCGCGCGCACCGTGCACGTCGACCCGTCGATCAACGACTACGTGTCGAGGCTCGTGGACGCCACCCGCAACTCGGAGGAGGTGCGTCTTGGGGCGAGCGTGCGCGCGGCCCTCGCGCTCGTCCGGACGGCCAAGACCCTCGCGGCGGCGAGCGGGCGCCATTACGTCATTCCAGACGATGTCAAGGTCCTCGCTGAGCCCGTGCTGTCGCATCGCCTCGTCCTTGACCCAGAAGCGGAGTTCGAGGGGGTCACCGCGTCGAGCATCATCGGCCAGCTCCTGCTCGAGACACCGCCTCCCTCCGACAGGCAGGCAGTGTGAGTCGAAAGGACGATCCCAAAGGCGCCGCGAGGTCGACTCGCGGCGCGCTGACCGCTGCCTCGGGTCGCTTTGACACCTCCCTGGGGTCGGCGACGCAGGGGCTCACGAACGTCCGTACGAGGATCGTCGGCAACCGCACCGGCTTCCTCGCCGACGGCATCGTGGCAGTCGTCAGGGTCAGTCGTGAGCTAGGGGGCACACTCCGCGCGGCCATGGCGAGGTTCTCGGCGATCATTACGCCCCTCGGCTGGTCGATGCTCGCCATCGTCCCGCTCGCCTTCGCCTTCGGCTACCGGCTGGGCTGGGTCGAACTCGTCGCCGTCGCCTGGGCCGGGCTCGTTCTCCTGCTCGTCGCGGGTCTTTATCTCGTGGGCAAGAGCGCGTTCACGGTGGAACTCGGCGCCGCCCACACCCGTGTCGTCGTCGGAGAACCGGCTGTCGGGACGGTCACCGTCAGCAACCCCACGCGGCGCAGGCTTCTCGGGGCGACCGTGGAAGTCCCTGTGGGCGAGGCCCTCGCCGAGTTCACCATGCCGAGCCTCGCCAGGGGGGCGGCGTTCTCGCACGAGTTCCCCGTCCCCACGGGGCGGCGCGGAGTCATCCGGATCGGACCGGTGAGAACCGTCCGCGCCGACCCCATCGGCCTCGTGCGCCGCGAATTGCTCTGGACCGACTCCGAGGAGATCTTCGTCCACCCTCGGACGATCGGTGTTCCGAGCACGACAACCGGGTTCATACGAGACCTCGAGGGGAATCCGACGCGGCAGATCTCCAACAGCGATGTGTCGTTCCATGCTCTCCGTGAGTACGTGCCGGGCGACGAACGCCGCTACATCCACTGGAAGAGCACCGCCAAGACCGGAAGGTACATGGTGCGCCAGTTCGAGGAGACGCGGCGCAGCCATCTCGTCATCGCCCTCAGTCTCGCGACGGCCGACTACGCCGACGGCGAGGAGTTCGAGCTCGCCGTGAGCGTCGCGGGGTCGCTCGGGGTGCGGGCGATCCGCGACGCGAGGGCCGTGTCGGTCGTCGTCGGAGAGCGCACCCCCGATTTCGCCAAGCGCAAGGTGCTCGCGGTGTCCCAGCTGAGCACGCTCACGAGGAGCCGGCTGCTCGACGATCTCTCCCTCATCGAGCGCGTCGACTCCGCCCTCGCCGTACGGGATGTCGCGAGGGTCGTCTCGGAGAAGGTCGCGGGGATCTCGGTCGCCTTCCTCATCTGCGGGTCGACGACGACGCCGACGGACCTCAGGGCCGCCTCTGCCTCGTTCCCCGTCGATGTCGAGGTCGTCGCGATCGTCTGCAACCCCGAGATCGTGCCGGGCCTGCGCCGGGTGCCCGGCCTGAGCGTGCTCACGATCGGCTACCTCGAGGATCTTCAGAAGTCGCTCGCCCGATCGGCGGCAGCATGACATCCACGACCGCGACGCCCGATCGGCGACAGCGCCCTTCAGCGGGCGTCATCACCATGTCCACGGTCATGCTCGCCCTGGCGACGGGCATCGCGGCGGCGGCGCTGTGGCCGAGCTATGGCACCACCTCGCTCGTGATCCTCGTTGTCGTGACGATCGGCGTCGGCTCGCTCATCGCGATCCTCGGTGCCGTCTTCCACTGGCCGAGCCCGATCGTGCTCGCCGCCACGGTCATCGCCTACCTCGCGCTCGGCGTCCCCCTCGCAATCCCAAGCCTGGCCGTCTCGGGGTTTCTCCCGTCGCTCGCGGGACTTCAGGACCTGCTCGTGGGCACCGCGACGAGCTGGAAGCAACTTCTCACCATCAGCCTTCCCGTCGGCAGCTACCAGTCCCTCCTCATCCCGGCCTTCGTGCTCATCCTCGTGACGGTCGTGACGTCCCTGTCGATCGCACTGCGGGCGAAGCACGGCGAGCTCGCCGTGCTCGGGCCCATCGTCGTCTTCCTCGTCGCCATTCTCATCGGCCCGGATGTCGTGCCATGGCCGTTCCCCCTCGCCATCGCTCTCACCGCCTCGATCCTCGTCTGGCTGAGCTGGTTCCGCTGGTACCGCAGGAGAGAGTCGATCCGGCTCCTCGCGCCGCAGCCGGCGGAGGGAGTGGAGCGCCACCGGACGCGTGTCACCGAGGGCGGCTTGAGCGGGCTCCGCACGATCGTGAGCGCGGGCGCGATCCTCGCCATTGCGGCGGTGGCGGCCTTCGCGGCGCTCCGGTTCCTCCCGCCGACCGAGGACCGCGTCGTTCTCCGCTCTGCGATCGTCCAGCCCTTCGACCCACGCGATTACCCGAGCCCGTTGAGCGGCTTCCGAAAGTACGAGCAGTCGCCGACCGAGGGCCGCGCGATGTTCACGGTGACCGGCCTGCCCGCCGATGCGCGCATCCGGATCGCGACGCTCGACAGCTACGACGGCGTCGTCTATTCCGTGGGAGGGGGCAGCGTCAGCAGCGCGGCCGGCGCGTTCACGAGGGTGCCGCTCATGGTCGACCAGTCCGCCGTCGTGGGGGACCAGGCGACCATCCAGGTGGCCGTGGGCGGGTATGCAGGGGTCTGGCTCCCGACCGTCGGCAAGCTCGAGACCGTTTCGTTCTCCGGCGACGACGCGTCGGAACTCCTGGATGGCTTCTATTACAACGACAACGGCGACACGGGTGCGGTCGTGGGCGGGCTCTCTGCGGGCGACCGCTACACGCTCCGGGTCGTCGTGCCGCAACAGCCGTCCGCCGACCAGTTGGCGACGCTCAAGCCAGGGACTGCCCAGCTTCCGCCCATCGCCGTCGTGCCCGAGGAGCTCGCGGCCGTGCTCGACGGCTATGTCGCCGGAGTCGACGGAGCGGGCCCCCGCCTCGCCGCGATGATCGAGGGGCTCAGGCGCGACGGCTACGTCAGCCACGGCGTCTCCCCTGATGAGCCGACGAGCAGGTCCGGTCACGCCGCTGACCGCATCACCGAACTTCTCACCGCACCGCGCATGATCGGCGACCAGGAGCAGTACGCGGTCACCGCCGCGATCATGGCACGACAGCTCGGGTTCCCCGCGCGTGTCGTCTTCGGCTTCGCACCGACCGACATCGTCCCCGACGGACAGACCGTCGTGACCGGTGGCGACGTGTCCGCCTGGATCGAGGTCGACACGACGGAGTTCGGCTGGGTGGCTATCGATCCCACCCCTCCGGTTCGCCCGATCCCGCAGGAGCAGCCGCAGGATCCCTCGCGCGTTGCGCGCCCGCAGTCGCCCGTGCAGCCGAACCTGCCCGACACCGACATCCGCGACACCCAGCTTCCGCCCAACTCGAGCCTCGACGAGCTCCCTCCGGAGAACGTCGGTCTCACGATCCTCCTCCGCGTCATCTCAGGGCTCGGCTGGGCGGTGCTCGTCATGGCGATCCTGCTCTCGCCGTTCCTCACGATCGCCGTCGCGAAGTGGCGTCGCCGGAGGTTGCGACGCGTCGCACCGACTCCCATCGAACGGATCTCGGGCGGCTGGGACGAGTTCGAGGACGCCGTGCTCGACCACGGTTACACCCCCGGGCCGGCGCCCACGAGGATCGAGGTCGCGCAGTCTGTCGGCGGCACCCAGCCCTTCGTCCTCGCCGCGGTCGCCGACAGGGCGATCTTCGCGCCGGGCGAGCCGGACGCCGACCAGGCGGACCAACTCTGGCGCTCGGTCGACGAACTGCGCTACTCGCTCGACTCCGGTCTCACCCGCCGGGAACGCATCAAGGCGCTGATCTCCCTGCGGAGCCTCGGTGGCTATAGTGTCACCAGCCTGTTCAAGCGAGAGAGGTGATGGCCGTGACCTGCAGCTACTGCGGCACGGAGCTTCCGGCGGACGCCATGTTCTGCGGGGAGTGCGGGCGCGCCGTCGTCGCCTCGCCGGCGCCCGTCCGATCGATGATTCCGCCGCCGCTCACCCGGCCGGTCGGGGAACCAGAGGCCGGCCCGATCTGTTCGCAGTGCGGCGCCGCGATGTCCCCCGAGGACATCTTCTGCGGGGAGTGCGGCTTCGTCGCGCGATCGATAGCGTCCCCCGCAGCGCGGCCGAGGGATACCAACGTCGTCGAACGACTCGAGAAGGTCGAACAGGATGCCCCGGACGACGTGGCCCCAGAGCCAGAGCCGGAGCCAGAGCCGGAGCCAGAGCCGGAGCCAGAGCCGGAGCCAGAGTCGGAGCTCGAGCCGGAGCCGGAGCCCGAACCCGAACCCGAACCCGAACCGGAGCCCGAACCCGAGCCCGAGCCCGAGCCCGAGCCGGAAGCCCTCGACGAGGATGTCGAGCCCACCCGGATCGTCGCCCGCCACGCGGGAGGCGAGCGGTTCGTGTTGCAGTTCAGCACGGGGGAGTCGTTCACGGTGTTCGGCAGCGGGCTCATCGGGAGAAGTCCACGGGCCGAGCCCGGTGAGTACTTCGACGAGCTCGTGCGCATCCTCGATCCGAGCCGGTCGGTCTCGAAGACGCACCTCGAGTTCGGCCAGGAGAACGGGACCTTCTGGGTCAAGGACCGCTATTCCGGCAACGGCACGATCGTGCGCGAACCGGACTCGAAGCCCATCCGGTGCCACCCTGAGCGCCGCTACCGACTCGTGCGTGGGTCGCGCGTCGACGTGGGAGAGCAGTTCTTCATCGTGAGCTGAACCGGCGCCCCTCCTCCCGGTACGATCCACGTGCCCCCATTCACCCCGACTGGGGCGAGGAGCGACCTCGGGGCTCCCCGGCATGGTGTCATGATGCGATGTCGAAGCCCGTCGTCTGCCCTCGTCCGCCGGAACCGGCCGATCCTCCCGCCTTCCCCGTCTTCGCAAGCATCGCGCCCGTTCTTGCCTCCGCCGCGATCTGGGCCGTCACCCAGTCGCCTTTCGCGCTCGTCTTCGCCCTGCTGGGGCCGATCGTCGCGGTCGCGAGCCTTGCCGACGCCCGGCGCCAGGCGCGACGGCGGGCGCGCGAGGAGCAATCGCGGTTCGACCGTGAACTCGTCGTCGCCCACAATGCGATCGGCGACGCACACGACGAGGAGCGTGCCGACCTGCGCCGCGGTGTGCCCGCGGCGGGGGAGATCCTCGCAGCGGTGAACCGCGACCCCGAGCGCTGGCAGGGCAGTCTCGACGGCGAGGTGCCTGTCACACTCGGCCTCGGGGCCTCGGCGAGTCGCCTCGAGTTCGACCCCGTTCCGCAGACGCTGGGACCCCGGCAGCCGAGGCTCGCCCTCGAGGAGCTGCGTTCCAGGGCGTCGACGCTCCAGGATGCACCCATCGTGGTCGACGCGAGACTCGGCATCGGCGTGTGCGGTCCGACCCAGAAGGCGCTCGCGGTGCTCGACGCCCTCCTCATCCAGCTTGCGCGCGCCCTGCCGCCGGATTCCGTAGCACTCGATGCCCATCCTGCTGCCATCACGCGGATCGACTGGGTCCGGCTGCTTCCGCATTGGGCGCCGCGTGACCCGGCGCAGCACCCCGGGGCCCAGGGCTTCGAGTTTCGCGCCAGGGCGGGCGGAACCCGCAGCGTCGTCGTCGCGATCGCGGCGAACGAAGGGGACCTCCCGGCAGGCTGCCGGGTCGTCATCGGGCTCGATGGGGCGGGCAGCGCCGCGTTCCTGCGGCATCCGACCGGTCGAAGCGACCGCTTCACGCCGGGTTTCGCGTCGGTGAGGGAGTGCGCAGCCTATGCAGTCGCCCTGGCCGCATCGACTGGGCGTCCGGCGACGTCGCGCGCCGCAGGCCTGGGCGCTGTTCCCACGGCGGTCGACTTCGGAGCTCTCCCACAGCAGGCACGCCCGGGCCTGCCAGGGCTCCGGGCCTGCCTCGGCATTGGCGTCGACGGCCCCGTGACGGTCGACCTCGTCACCGACGGCCCCCACGCCGTCGTGGGCGGAACGACCGGCAGCGGCAAGAGCGAACTGCTCGTGACCTGGGTCCTCGCGATCGCCTCCGCCCACGGTCCGGATGCCGTCACCTTCCTGCTCGTCGATTTCAAGGGCGGGGCCGCCTTCGCGCCGCTCCGCGGGCTTCCCCATGTCGTGGGCACCGTGACCGACCTCGACGAGTCGACGGCCCTGCGCGCGCTCGAGAGCCTCGCGGCCGAGTTGCGTCACCGCGAGTCCCGACTCGCCGAGCACGGTGCGCGATCGATCGTCGACCTTCCCACCGGCCATGGCCTCGCGCGGCTTGTCATCGTCGTCGACGAATTCGCCGCCCTGATCGCCGGCTTCCCTGCGCTCCACGACCTCTTTGCGGATCTCGCCGCCCGCGGCCGCTCTCTTGGCGTTCACCTCATCCTGTGCACTCAGCGCCCGGCTGGTTCCGTGCGCGATGTCGTTCTCGCCAACTGCGCGCTGCGCATCTCGCTGCGTGTCAACAACCGGGCGGACAGCGTCGCCGTTGTCGGCGCGCCCGACGCGGCAGACCTGCCCCGGGAACCGTCGGGCAGGGCCATCGTGTCGCGCGGCGACGACACGACGCTCGTGCAACTCGCTCTCGCCGACGAGGAGGACGCCGCCGACGTCGCCCAGCGCTGGCACCCGGTGTCTCCGATCCGACGCCCGTGGCTCGACCCCCTCCCGGCGACACTCCGGCCGGCCGACCTGCCCGCGACCGACGGGACGGGGCTCGTGTTCGGACTCGTCGACCGGCCGGAGAAGCAGCGCAGGGAGGCCGCCGTCTACGACCCGGTCGAGCAAGGCCACCTTCTCGTTGTCGGTGGTCGCCGGTCGGGCCGATCGGGGGCCCTCGCCGCGATCGCCGTCGCCGCGCCGAATGCGCGATGGATCCCTGCAACGGTCGAGGGCGCATGGGACGCCGTCGCCAGGGTCCTCGAGGGAGTTCGCGCCGGGTCGCTCGGCCCGTCGCTCCTACTCATCGACGACCTCGACATGCTCATCGGGCGGTTCTCCGCCGACTACCGCTCGGCGTTCCTCGACGCCATGGCCGCGCTCTTTCGCGAGGGACCGGCCTCCGGGGTCCACGTCGCCTTCTCCGCAAGTTCAGTGATCCCGCAGCTCTCCGGCTCGTGCGAGGCGAAGCTCGTGCTCAGGATGCCCGACCGGCACGAGCATGCCGCTGCTGCCGGCAGCGCAGAGGGCTTCGATCCTGCGCTCCCACCAGGTGGGGGACGCTGGCTCGGGGCGCGAGTGCAGGTCGTCCGGGTGTCTCAGCCCGAACTCCCTGACGTCCCCGTGCCCAGGGAGCTGGCCGACCTCGGGCTCGCCGAGCTTTCGGTCGTCTCCTCGTCGCCGGCCGTGGCAGCGCAGCGTCTCGGGGTGCTGGGGCCCGTCACGCGGCTCGGCGATGCAGCAGCCACCGGCGCGCTCGAGGCGACGGGAAGGGGCGGCATACTTCTCGGTGATCCCGACGACTGGAACGCGGCCTGGGCACTTCTCGGCGCGGTGCGGTCCCGAATGCCGATCCTCTTCCACGCCTGCTCCGTGAGCGACTACCGAGCGCTCGCACGGCGACGCGACCTCCCGGCACCGATCGACTCCCCACGTGACACCGGCTGGCTCCTGCACCCCGACGGGTGGGTCGAGCGCGTTCGGTTCTAAACCAGGATTCCCGCGAGCGGGACGTGGTCGAGGCCGTGCGCGGCAGCGACGGGCTCGCTCACGACGGCGCCGCCATGGGTGTTGAGCCCGAGGGCGAGTGCGCCGTCGGCCGCGAGAGCCTCCCGCCATCCTCGGTTCGCCAGGGCGCGCACGTATGGCATCGTGGCGTTCGTGAGCGCGTAGGTCGACGTCCTTGGTACGGCGCCCGGCATGTTCGCCACGCAGTAGAGGAGCGAGCCGTGCACCGGGAAGGTCGGATCGGCGTGGGTCGTGGGGTGCGAGTCCTCGAAGCATCCGCCCTGGTCTACCGCGATGTCGACGAGCACGCTCCCCGGCTTCATGCGCGCGACGAGCTCGTTGCTCACGAGCTTCGGCGCCTTCGCCCCCGGCACGAGCACCGATCCGATCACGAGGTCGGCGTCGAGCAGGGCGTGCTCGATCTCGAACGCGTTAGAGGCGATCGTGCGTATGCGCCCCGCGTAGTGCTCATCGAGCTCCTTGAGGCGCTGCAGGTTGGTGTCGAGGACGGTCACCTCCGCCCCGAGTCCGACTGAGATAGCCACCGCGTTCGTGCCGGCGACCCCGCCGCCGAGCACGACGACTCTCGCCGGGTGGGTCCCTGGAACGCCGGGGACGAGCAGCCCTGGCCCTCCGTTGGGCGTGAGCATGGCGTTGGCGCCCACGATCGGGGCGAGCCTTCCGGCGACCTCGCTCATGGGTGCGAGGAGGGGCAGCGTACGGTTCGCGAGTTGCACCGTCTCGTAGGCGATCGCCGTGACCTTCGCCCCGAGGAGCGCGTGCGTGAGCGCAGGCTCGGCGGCGAGGTGGAGGTAGGCGAACAGCAGGAGATCATCCCGGAGGTAGCCGTACTCCGACGGGATCGGCTCCTTGACCTTCAGGAGCAGGTCTGCTGAGGACCAGGTCTCTGCCGCGCTCGCGGCGATCCTCGCTCCCGCCGCGGTGTAGTCCGTGTCGGAGATGGAGGAGCCGGCGCCTGCGCCGGCCTCGACGACGACCTCGTGCCCCTGCGTGACGAGATCGTGTACCCCCGCTGGGGTGATGGCCACCCGGAACTCGTTGTTCTTGATCTCCCTGGGGATGGCGACCTTCATTGCTCTCCTGCCCATGCGATGACACCAGCGTACTCGCGACTCACGATGGATTCCGCACCAGATTCGACCGAAATGGTACTGATTTCGTGACATTTGCCATCGAACGTCGTGGTTTCGGTCTCTTTTTCGTGCAATCGGGTACACGATTGTGACAGTATCTATCCACACGGAACAACGTCGTCCGCACCCGTCGTGAAGGAGTGGCATTCACATGACCAGACCCCTGCCCGAAGATCCATTCATCCGCAGCCTCGTTGTGCAGGCGCAGCGCGCACAGTTCTCGCGCCGCGGGATGCTCAAGGGGGCCGGCATCGGCGCCGCGGCGCTCGCGCTCGCCGCCTGCTCGCCAGGCGGGAGCGAGAAGCCCAAACCCGCGCAGGACAAGTCCGACACCGACAAGACGGTCCGGTGGGACAACTGGGCCCTCTACCTCGACGTCGACGACGACGGCAACTACCCCAGCCTCGAGGCGTTCTCAGCCCAGACGGGGATCAAGGCCACCTACACGGAAGCCGTCGACGACAACAACACCTACTACGGCAAGGTCAAGGACCAGCTCAAGCTCGGTCAGGATATCGGCGCCGACACCGTGTGCCTCACGGACTGGATGGTCGATCGACTCATCCGCTTCGGATACACCCAGGAACTCGACCACGCGAACATCCCGAACATCAAGAACCTCGTTCCGGCCTACCTCAACGTCGACTTCGACCCGGGACGAAAGATGTCGCTCCCCTGGCAGGGCGGGTTCGCGGGCATCGCATGGAACAAGGACGAACTGCCGGGTGGGCTCGAGTCCGTCTCTGACCTGTGGGACTCGTCCCTCAAGGGACGCGTCGGCGTGCTCTCCGAGATGCGCGACACGATGGGCTGCATCATGCAGGATCTCGGTACCGCGATCGATGGGCAGTGGGGCGACGACGAGTTCAGCGCGGCGATCGATGTGCTGCAGAAACAGGTCGATGACGGCCAGATCCGCAACATCAAGGGCAACTCCTACAAGGAGGACCTGCAGAACGGCGACACTCTCGCCGCGATCGTGTGGTCCGGCGACATCACCCAGCTCAACTTCGAGGCGGGGGACCACTGGGACTTCGCCATTCCGAGCAAGGGCGGCACGCTGTGGAACGACAACTTCGTGATCCCGATCGGCTCGGAGCACAAGAAGAACGCCGAGGCGCTCATCAACTACTACTACGACCCGGAGGTCGCCGCCCAGGTCGCAGCCTACGTGAATTACATCCCGCCGGTCGTGGGCACCAAGGACGCCATGATCGCGATCGACCCGGAGCTCGCCGACAACCAGCTCATCTTCCCGAGCGAGGCGACCCTCGCCAACGCCCATGTCTTCCGCAGCCTGAGCGCGGCGGAGGAGCAGAAGTACGGAGGGCAGTTCCAGGCCATCCTCCTCGGGGCCTGATATGGCGTCCGGGTCCTTCGCCGAAAGCGGGGCGGACCTCGAACTCGTCGGCATCCAGAAGCGCTTTCCGGGTTTCACCGCGATCGAGCACCTCGACCTGACGATTCCTGCTGGCTCGTTCTTCGCCCTCCTCGGCCCTTCCGGATGCGGCAAGACCACGACACTGCGGCTCGTCGCCGGGCTCGAGGATCCGACGGAGGGCACGATCCTCATCGGCGGGAAGGACGTCACGAGGCTCAAGCCGTACCAGCGGCAGGTCAATACGGTCTTCCAGAGCTATGCGCTCTTCCCGCACATGACCGTGCTCGAGAATGTCGCCTTCGGCCTTCGCAGGAGGCGGATCGAGGATCCCGTCGGCAAGGCGCACGAGGCGCTGCGGCTCGTCGAACTCGATCACCTCTCGGCGCGCAAGCCGCAGCAGCTCTCAGGAGGGCAGCAGCAGCGCGTCGCGCTCGCCCGCGCCATCGTCAACCGGCCGGCGCTTCTGCTGCTCGATGAGCCCCTTGGCGCGCTCGACCTCAAGCTGCGCAGGCAGATGCAGCTCGAGCTCAAGTCGATCCAGGAAGAAGTCGGGCTGACGTTCGTGCACGTGACACACGACCAGGAGGAGGCCATGACGATGGCCGACACCGTTGCGGTCATGAACAAGGGCGAGATCGAACAGCTCGGCGCCCCTGAGGAGCTCTACGAGCTTCCGAAGACGGCGTTCGTGGCGAACTTCCTCGGCCAGTCGAACCTGTTCACGGGGAATGTCACGGGGTCGACGAGCACGAGCATCACTGTCGACGCAGAGGGCACGAAGATCGTCGTCCCGACGTCACGCGCGCAACGCCACGCCGGCGAGGTCACGGTCGGGGTGAGGCCGGAGAAGCTCCACCTCCATACGACGGCGCCGAAGTCGGAGACGGGCACGAACACCCTGGGTCCCGGCCGCATCATCGACGTGTCGTTCAGCGGCGTGAGCACGCAGTACATCATCGCCATCCCCGGTATCGGGACCGTGACGGTGTTCCAGCAGAACATGACCTTCGGTCCCGTCGCGGGCGAAGGCGCAGAGGTCTGGGTGAGCTGGAACGTCGACCACGGCTTCGGGCTCGCCGATGAGCCGTCCGCTGAGCCGCGTTTCCCGGCCGACACCGACACGGCGACGATCGCGGTGCAGAAGAAGCGCGCGCTCATGTCGGAGCTCGAGGGAGCCTGAGCGTGGCGTTCAGCGCATTCGCGACGGGAACCGCGCAGGAGCAGGCGCCGCGGCGCAGGAGCAGGATCGCGCTCTTCCTGCTGCTGCCCGGCATCCTCTACCTCATGCTGTTCTTCCTCGTTCCGCTCGTCTCGCTCGTCCTGACCTCGCTCCAGGAACCCGCGCTG
Organism: Terrimesophilobacter sp.; assembly: GCA_036833635.1. Taxonomy (GTDB): domain Bacteria; phylum Actinomycetota; class Actinomycetes; order Actinomycetales; family Microbacteriaceae; genus Terrimesophilobacter. The sequence goes on along the minus strand of DAITPJ010000004.1, from coordinate 30,855 downwards.
CTCGGAGACATCGGCGAGTACCAGGCTGCGTTCAGATGGGAGAACTACGTCGAGGTCGTCAACACCTACGGCGAACACATCCTGCGCTCCTTCGTCTACGCGATCCTCGCGACGATCTTCGCGCTCCTTTTCAGCTACCCCCTCGCCTACTTCATCGGCGTCACGGCGCGGCGCTGGCCCCTGTTACAGAACCTCATGCTCGTCCTCGTGATCGCACCGTTCTTCATCAGCTTCCTGCTGCGCACACTCGCCTGGAAGTCGATCCTCTCCGACGAATCGGCCGTCATCACAGGCCTCAAGGCGCTCGCCCTCATGGCTCCGGATGCGCACTTCACCGGAACCCCCGCTGCCGTCGTGTTCGGACTCACCTACAACTTCATCCCCTTCATGACGTTGCCCCTCTACTCGACCCTCGAACGACTCGACACCCGGCTTCTCGAGGCCGGCGGCGACCTCTATTCGAAGCCGGCTGTGACGTTCTTCAAGGTCACGGTCCCGCTCTCGATGTCGGGAATCGTCTCAGGGGTGCTGCTGACCTTCATTCCGGCCGCGGGCGACTACATCAATGCGAGCAGGGACTTCCTCGGCGGCACGGGCACCGCCATGATCGGCAATGTCATCGAGAGCAACTTCCTCGTCTCGCTCAACTATCCGGTGGCGGCGTCGCTCTCCATCATCCTCATGGCCGTGATCCTCGTGATGGTCACGGTGTACGTCAAGCGCAGCGGGACGGAGGACCTGCTGTGAGGTCGCGCTTCGGGTTCGGCACCTGGCTTCTCCCGCTGTACGCGGTAGTGGCGTTCGTCTTCCTGCTCATCCCCATCGTCTACACCTTCGTGTTCTCGTTCAACGACTCTGTGAAGTCGAACATCGTCTGGCGCGGCTTCACGTTCGACAAGTGGCTCAACGTGTGCGCCAAGCAGGAGGTGTGCGTCGCCTTCGGCAACAGCATCCTCGTCGGCGTCGTCGCGACGATCGCCGCGACGGTGCTGGGGACGATGATCGCGATCGCCCTCGTGCGCTACCGGTTCCCGTTCCGGTCCGCCACGAGCCTGCTTCTCTTCCTGCCGATGGCGACGCCAGAGGTCGTGCTCGGCGCGGGGCTGGCGGCAGAGTTCCTCACGGCGGGCGTCGAGAAGGGCATCGGCACGATCATCATCGCGCACACGATGTTCTGCGTCAGCTTCGTCGTCGTCACGGTCAAGGCGAGGGTGTCGACGCTCGACCCGGCGCTCGAGGAGGCGGGGCGGGATCTCTACGGCTCGCCGAGCCAGGTGTTCTGGAGGGTGACGTTCCCGCTCCTGCTTCCTGGGATCATCGCTGCCGCGCTGCTCTCCTTCGCGCTGAGCTTCGACGACTTCATCATCACCAACTTCAATGCGGGAACGACGAGCACCTTCCCGAAGTACATCTACATCTCCGCGGCACGCGGGATCCCCGCAGAGGCGAACGTCATCGCCTCTGCGGTGTTCTTCGCCGCGATCATCCTCGTGCTCATCTCCCAGGTGTCCTCCGCGCTGCGAAGGAAACGGCTCGAGCGCTTCCGCTGATGGCCGACCATGGCCCGACCTACGCTGACCGGGATCGGCTCGCCGGGCTGTGGTCGCACGAGGTCGAGCGCTTCCGCGCAGCACGGCCGGAGTCGGAACGGCTGTGGCGTGCCGCAACACCGCACCTGCCAGACGGCGTGCCCATGCTCTGGATGGCGAAATGGCCCGGCCCATGGCCGGTGTACGTGAGCACGGCGGCCGGTGCACACTTCACGGATGTCGACGGGATCGATCACGTGGACCTGTGCCTCGGCGACACGGGCGCTATGTGCGGGCACGCCCCTGAGCCGGCCGTCCAGGCGCTCTCGGCGCAACTCGCGAAGGGCTCGACCTTCATGCTCCCGACGGCGGATGCGGCGGCCGCCGCCGAGTTGCTCGCCGAACGCTTCGGCGTCCCGAGCTGGCAGTTCACACTCTCCGCGACCGACGCCAACCGAAGCGTCATCCGCTATGCGCGACAGGTGACCGGGCGCAGGAAGATCCTCGTCCACGACTACTGCTACCACGGCTCGGTCGACGAGACTTTCGCGACGCTCGACAGCGACGGCGCCGTCGTGGAGCGAAGGGGCAACATCGGCGCCCCTGTGCCGCCGTCCGAGACCACCGCCGTCGTCCCCTTCAACGACATCCCAGCGCTCGAGGCGGCCCTCGCCTCTGGCGAGATCGCTGCCATGCTCATCGAGCCCGCGCTCACCAACATCGGCATCGTGCTCCCCGACGAGGGCTACCATGCCGCGGTCCGCGAGCTCTGCACGCGGCACGGCGTGATCCTGGTGATCGACGAGACCCACACCATCAGCGCAGGCCCTGGCGGCATGACGCAGGCGGAGGGCCTCGCGCCGGACGCGGTCGTCGTCGGCAAGAGCATCGGCGGCGGTATCCCGGCGGCCGCGTTCGGGATGACGGCGGAGCTCGCGCGGCGGGCACGCGACAGCCTCGACCTCGAGGACATCGATGTCGGGGGAGTGGGCGGAACACTCGCCGGGAACGCGCTCTCGCTCGCCGGCATCCGGGCGACGCTCGCCGAGGTGCTCACCCCAGCGGCTTTCGAGAGCATGACCGCGCGCGCCGTCGAGTGGACCGCAGGGGTCCAGGCGGCGATCGATGAGTTCGGCATGCCGTGGCAGGTCACGCGACTCGGTGCGCGCGCCGAGTACAGCTTCCGGCCGACGCCGCCGCGGGATGGCGCCGCGGCGGCCGCCGCGGATGACTTCGAGCTTCAGCAGTACCTTCACCTGCACGCCCTCAACCGGGGCATTCTCATCACGCCGTTCCACAACATGGCGCTCATGTGTCCCGCGACGACGAGCGAGGACATCGCCCGCCACACGGAGGCGTTCCGCGAGGCGCTCGCGGGCCTGGCCTGAGTCGACCGAACGTAGTCCACGTCCCCCGTTTTGGTACTGGGCCCCCGCAATCGCCTGTGACAGTATCGAACGAGATCGGTCCGATGACCCGATCTCAGCGCTATGGGGAGTCGAGCACCGTGAGTTCAACCAACTGGAACGGCCATGTCGCGTCGATCGCGGGAGCCGTGCCTGCACTCTCCCGCAGGACCGTGCTCGCGGGGGCAGGGCTGGGCGCCTCCGCCCTCCTGCTCGCGGCGTGCTCGACCTCTGCCATTGGCAGGCCTGAGGCTGCGGTCGACAAGTCCGAGACGCAGAAGTCGCTGCGTTTCGACAGCCGGGAGACGTACCGCAACACGGTCGGCGAGGACTTTCCGCTCCTCGGAGCGTTCAGCGACGCATCCGGGATCTCGGTCACCTACACGAATGCGGTGAGCGACGACAACCTCTACTACCAGAAGGTCAAGGGCCAGTTGAAGCTCGGCCAGGACATCGGGGCGGATGCCGTGGTGCTGGCCGACTGGATGGCGGCGCGCTGGATCAGGCTCGGTTACGTCCAGAGGCTCGACCATGGGAACATCCCCAACATCGGGAGCCTCCGCCCGCGCTTCAAGGACGCGGACGGGGACCCTGGGCGCAAGGGGTCCCTCCCCTGGCGCAGCGGGTTCACCGGGATCGCCTGGAACAAGGCGGCCCTCCCCGATGGGCTCACGTCGGTCTCCGACCTGTGGCAACCGGCCCTGCGCGGCAAGGTGGCCCTCATGTCGGCCATGCGCGACACCCTCGGGCTCATCATGCTCGACCAGGGTGTCGACATCGAGAGCCAGGACTGGTCCGATACCGAGTTCTCGGCGGCCGTCGAGGCGCTGCGGGTGCAACTCGCGAACGGGCAGCTCTCCGGGATCAAGGGCAACAAGTACAAGGACGATCTTGTGAGCGGCGCCGCGGTCGCGGCGATCGCGCGCGCCGGCGACATCCTGCAACTCAACGAGGAGTCCGGTGACCAGTGGGGATTCGCCCTCCCAGCCAAAGGCGGCGTGCTCTGGAGCGACAACGTCGTGATTCCGATCGGGTCGACCCATCACGCGAACGTCGAAGCCCTCATCAATTACTACTTCGAACCCGTGAACGCAGTGCAGGTCGCGGCCGCGACGAATTTCGTGTCGCCCGTCGACACGCGCCAACTCGAGATCGACCGACTCGACCCCGCCGTCGCCAGCAACCGCATGGTGTTCCCGACGCCCGTGACGTTCGAGAGCGCGAGAACGTTCCGAACGCTCGACCAGGGCGAGGAGCAGCGCTACATGGCGCAGTACCAGACGATCCTGCTCAGCGCCAGCTGAACCCGCCCTTCGGGCGGCGGACCGGCTGGGCGCGCATCCCCCGGACTGGGGTACGGATGTGCCCCCTTCTGGTGGGAAGGGCCCTTTCGCCGCTGTGCCAGTATCGAACAGGGGTAGGCACGCACGCACCCACTCACATCGCTGTGAAGGAGCGCGAACATGACAGGATCGATGCTGCAGGATGCCGTGGCGTCCACTGCCGCGCGCGCAGGGGTCTCGCGCCGCACGGTTCTGCAGGGGGCCGGCCTCGGCGCCTCCGCTCTCCTGCTCGCCGCCTGTGCGACGTCGGCCCAGGGACGTCCTGAGGCCGCGGTCGACAAGTCCGAGACGCAGAAGTCGCTGCGGTTCGACAGCCGGGCGACCTACCGCAACACGACAGGGGAGGACTTCCCTCTTCTCGGGAAGTTCAGCGACACGACCGGCATCTCGGTCACCTACACGAACGCGGTGAGCGACGACAACCTCTACTACCAGAAGGTCAAGGGCCAGTTGAAGCTCGGCCAGGACATCGGGGCGGATGCCGTGGTGCTGGCCGACTGGATGGCGGCGCGCTGGATCAGGCTCGGTTACGTCCAGAAACTCGATCGCGCAGCGATCACGAACTTCGACAACATCCGCATCGTCTTCCGCGACTCAGAGTACGACCCTGGGCGGCGAGCTTCACTGCCGTGGAGCAATGGCTTCACGGGGATCGCCTGGAACAAGGAGGCGATCCCTGAGGGGCTCACCTCGGTCTCCGACCTGTGGGACGCGTCGCTGCACGGAAGGGTCGGAGCGATGTCGGCCATGCGCGACACCCTCGGCCTCATCATGCTCGACAAGGGCGTCGATATCTCGGCGGGCGACTGGGGCGACGCCGACTTCTCTGCCGCCGTCGAGACCCTGCGCACCCAGGTCGCGAGCGGCCAGCTGCGCAGCATCAAGGGCAACAAGTACAAGGAGGACCTCGTGAGCGGGGCAACGGTCGCCTCGATCGCGCGCGCTGCCGACATCCTCCAGCTCAACCAGGAGGCGGGCGACAAGTGGGGGTTCGCGATCCCGTCCGCCGGCGGAGTGCTGTGGAGCGACGTCGCGGTCATCCCCGTCGGCTCGACGCACCGCGGCAACGCGGAGGCCTTCATCGACTTCTACTATGACCGGCAGAATGCGGTCGAGGTCGCGGCGGCGACGAATGTCATCTCGCCCGTTGAGCTGCGGCAGCCCGAGATCGGGACGATCCCGCAGGAGCTCTCGCGCAACCTCATGATCTTCCCGACCGTGGCGACCTTCGCCACGACGAAGACTTTCCGCACCCTCGACCAGGCGGAGGAGCAGCGCCTCCTCGCGCAATACCAGACGATCCTGCTGGGGGCGTCCTAACGCCAGCTCCCCGCCCGCGCTGGGAACGGCCCGCAAGATCGGCACGAAGCACGTCGGGACCGCATGGACACACGAAACTGCAAGCGCTTACAGACTCGCCGCGGAGCTCATGACGTGGCAACCATTGATTCTGCGCCCCAAAGCCGCCACGTCCGCGTCGCGAGAGCCGCCCGCTTGTAAGCGCTTCCATCCCGCCGTGCAATAGGGTATTGCGCATGGCAGATTCCGAGTGGTGGCGCTCCGCGGTCATTTACCAGGTGTATCCGAGGTCGTTCGCCGACTCCGACGGCGACGGTCTCGGCGATCTCGACGGCATCGCGCGGCGACTGCCCGCCCTGCGGGGTCTCGGTGTCGATGCTGTGTGGCTCTCGCCGTTCTACACCTCTCCGCAGAACGACGCGGGTTACGACGTCGCCGACTACTGCGACGTCGATCCCCGCTTCGGAACCCTCGCCGACTTCGACCGGCTCCTCGCGGCGGTCCACGAGCTGGGCCTGCGGCTCATCGTCGACCTCGTCCCGAACCACAGCTCCGACCGCCACGTGTGGTTCCAGGAGGCGCTCGCGGCACCCGAGGGGAGCCCGGAGAGGGCCAGGTACCTGTTCCGCGATGGTCGTGGCCCCGGCGGGAACCTCCCGCCGAACAACTGGGAGTCCGTTTTCGGTGGGCCGGCCTGGACGAGGGTCCTCCGTCCGGACGGCACCCCAGGACAGTGGTACCTCCATCTCTTCGATGAATCCCAGCCGGATCTCGACTGGCAGGACCCGTGGGTGCGCGAGCGCTTCCGCTACATCCTCCGCTTCTGGCTCGACCGGGGTGTCGACGGTTTCCGGGTGGATGTCGCCCATGGGCTCATCAAGGAGGCCGGACTCCCCGACTACACCGCCCCCGCCGAGGCCGGCAGCATGGGTGGAGGAGCCCACGACGTCGAGCCTCTGGCCGGGCACGAGGCGGTAGTGCCGCCGACACCGCCGTACTGGGCCCAGCCCGGCGTGCACGAGATCTACCGCGACTGGCGCTCGATCCTCGACGAGTACGCCGGAGACCGGGTGCTCGTCGCTGAGGCCTGGGTCGACCCTCCGGCGAAGCTTGCCGAGTGGGTCCGGCCAGACGAGATGCACCAGGCGTTCAACTTCGCCTACCTCGAGACTCCATGGAAGGCCGCGCCCATCCGGCACGTCATCGACGCCTCGCTCGATGCGTTCGGAGGCGTCGGGGCGCCGAGCACCTGGGTGCTCTCGAATCACGACGTCGTGAGGCACGCGTCGCGCCTGGCACTCAGAGGCGAGAACCCGCAGGGGTCGGGGATCGGCCCGGACTCGCCGGAGAAGCCGGACCGCGCGCTCGGCCTCCGCCGCGCGCGGGCGGCCACGCTGCTCATGCTCGCGCTCCCTGGCAGCGCCTACCTCTACCAGGGCGAGGAGCTCGGCCTTCCCGAGGTCATCGACCTTCCCGACTCTGCACGGCAGGATCCCACCTGGGAGCGCACCCACCACGAGCGGTACGGGCGCGACGGATGCCGCGTGCCGATTCCGTGGGAGGCGTCCGCCCCGGCCTACGGCTTCAACACGACGGGGGAGAGCTGGCTTCCGCAGCCCACCGACTGGGCAGGGTACGCGCGCGACGCGCAGGACGGCGTGCCCGGCTCGACGCTCGAGCTGTACAAGGCTGCGCTCGCGCTGCGGGCAGAGCACCGGCTTGGCAACGGCGCCATGGAGTGGTTGTCCGGTTTTCCGGAGGAGGTCGTCGCATTCCGAAACGGGAATGTGACGGTCATCGCCAACACAGGGTCGACGGCCGTGAACCTTCCCGCGGGCATGGTCGCGATCTCATCGGAGCCGGTGGCAGATGCGCTTGCCGCCGACACGACCGTGTGGCTTCTCTCCTAGACCTTTCTCAGCTCGAGCCTGTCAAGACCGGTAGCCAGTACAGCGATTTCGACAAGCTCAATCCGAGAGAGGGAACGCGACCCGGATCGCTCCGACCGGCGTGCCGCCGCCGAGCACCTTCTCGGTGACGAGAGCAGCGACCCGCTCCGAATCGGCTCGGGGGATCGCCCCGGCCTGCGCGAGCAGCTCGAGCGCAACGAGGCTCGTCACCCGGTGGCTGCCGTCGAGTGATTTGAGGGCCACGGCCGTTCCGTCGACCGACGCCATGGCCATGACGCCTTCTGCCCCGCCCTTGGCGACGAGCCCCAGCTGCTCGATCACGACGGTGTTCGCGAGCCCGCTGCCCTGGATCGCCCAGGCGTTCGAGCGGATGGCCTCGGTCAGCAGCGCCGCGTCCGCATCCGGCCCGGTCGCGTTCACCCCCCTCGCGAGCCGCGAGAAGGCCGTGGCGAGCCCGCGCAGGGTCACCGCGAAGAGCGGTGCGCCGCATCCGTCGACGCCGACATGGCCGACCGGCTCACCGGTGAACTCCTCGATGGTCTCCCGGATGCGCACCTGCAGAGGGTGGGCGGGGTCGAGGTAGTCCGCGGTCGACCAGCCGTTCTCCACGCACGCGAGCAGGAACGACGCGTGCTTGCCGGAGCAGTTCATGGTGACGCGGCGCTTCTCGCCGCTCGTGCGCGCGATGGCGGCCGCCTCGACATCGCCCGGCCAGTCGAGAGGGCACTGGAGCGCGTCCTCGGTGAGCCCGGCACGCTCCAGAAGCTCCGTCACGACCGCGACGTGCCTGGGAGTTCCGGCGTGACTCGCCGAGGCGAGAACGAGCTGGGCGCCGTCGAGGGCGACGCCCGAGCGCAGGACGGCGATCGCCTGGAACGGCTTGAGCGACGAGCGCGGGTAGACGAGCGCGTCGATATCGCCCAGCGAGCGCGCGACCGCGCCATCCGACGACACGATGACGGCAGCCCCGTGGTGACGCGATTCGACGAGGCCGCTGCGCTCGACGACGGCGAGTTCGATGGAGCCGTCAGCGGTGAGGGCGTGCGTCACTGGGCCGTTGCTCACAGCGAGGCGAGCGCGTCCTCGATCACGCTCACGGCATCCAGAAGCAGTTCGTCGCTGATCGCGAGGCTCGGCAGGAACCGGATGACGTTGCCGTACGTTCCGGCGGTGAGGAGGATCACGCCGTGCTCGAAGGCGTACGTCGAGATCGCGCTGACGGCGGCGGCGTTGGCCTCCTTGGTCGTGGCGCCGGTGCCCGGCTGCACGAACTCCATCGCGAGCATGGCGCCGATGCCGCGGACGTCGCCGATGATGTCGTACTTCGACTGGAGACGGAGCAGTTCCGGCCGCAGCGTGCCCTCGATGCGCACGGCCTCGGCGAGAAGGTCGTCGGTCTCGATCGACTCGAACACCGCGATCGCGGCCGCCGTCGAGACGGGGTTGCCGCCGAAGGTTCCGCCGAGCCCGCCCGGGTGCGAGGCGTCCATGATCTCGGCGCGCCCAGTGACAGCGGCGAGCGGGAGGCCGCCTGCGATGCCCTTGGCCGAAAGCACGAGGTCGGGGACGAGACCGAGGTGCTCACTCGAGAAGTACTTGCCCGTGCGTGCCATGCCGGCCTGGATCTCGTCGGCGATGAAGACGATCCCGTTCTCGGTGCACCACTTCTGCAGTGCGGGAAGGTAGCCCTCTGCGGGCACCATGAATCCGCCCTCGCCCTGGATGGGCTCGACGACGAGGCAGGCGAGATCGGATGCCCCGGCCGTCTTCTCGAGGAACGCGATCGTGCGCGCGGCCGCCTCGGGCCCGCTCAACCCGTCGTGGTAGGGGTAGGAGCTCGGTGCGTGGTGGATATCGCCTGCGAAGGGGCCGAACCCGAGGCCGTAAGGCATCGACTTGTAGTTCATGGCCATCGTGAGGTTCGTGCGGCCGTGGAAGGCGTGGTCGAGCACCGCGACCGCCTTGCGACCGGTGTACTTGCGGGCGATCTTGACGCCGTTCTCGACGGCCTCCGCGCCCGAGTTCACGAGCACGGTCTTCTTCGCGAAGTCGCCTGGCGTGTGCTGCGCGAGAAGCTCGGCGACGCGCACGTAGCCCTCGTAGGGGGTGATCGTGAAGAGGCCGTGCGTCAGTTCGCCGAGCTGGCGGCTCGCGGCGGCGACGACGCCGTCGTGCGTGTGCCCGATGGTCGTGACGCCGATGCCGGAGCCGAGGTCGATGAACTGGTTGCCGTCGACGTCGACGAGCACGGCGCCGTGCGCGTGGTCGATGTAGATCGGGAAGCCGGAGGCGGCGCCGCTCGCGACGACGGCATTGCGCCGTTCGTGGAGGGCCGTGGACTTCGGACCGGGGATCGCGGTCACGATGCGGCGCTGCTGGGGGACACCGCCCTGGGCGACGGAGTTCGAGGTTACGGCGGGTGCGAGCGTGTCAGTCATAGTGAGTCGAGTCTATCGCCGGTGGTAGCGTGCACAGCGTGGGAACGGCGCATCACTACACGACGACGATCGAATGGCTCGGCAACCGCGGGACGGGCACGAGCGGCTACCGGGACTACGGCCGGGAAGTGCTGCTCACGGCGGTGGGCAAGCATCCGATCGAGGGTTCCTCCGACCGCACTTTCCACGGGAACGCGGACCGCTGGAACCCTGAGGACATGCTCGTGGCCGCACTCAGCCAGTGCCACCTCCTCAGCTACCTTCACGTCGCCGTGCTGCGCGGCGTCGTCGTCACCGCATACACCGACTCGGCGGAGGGGACCATGGAGCAGACCCCGGATGGCGGTGGCCGCTTCGTCTCCGTCACGCTCCACCCTGTCGTGACGGTCGCCTCTGCCGACATGGTCGAGGCGGCGCGCACCGCGCACCGCGAGGCGAGCCAGAAATGCTTCATCGCGAACTCGGTGAATTTCCCCGTGCTGCACGAGCCGAGCATCCTCGTGGACACGGCTGGTGGACTCAGCAACGTCATAGCCTGACCGGTTAGGGTGGTCGCCGGACCACGTACCCCGAAACCCCTCTGCCCTGAACGAAAGCTGACCTGTGCCGAAAATCATCTCGACCCTTGCGATCGGCGGCATGGTCGCACTCTCGCTCGTCGCGTGCAGCACGCCGGCGACATCCGCCTGCGCCGTGACGCCCTCGGGCTCGGCCTCCTCGAAGGTCGTCGTGACGGGTGAGGTCGGCGCCGAGCCGACCGTCACGATCCCCGCGCCGCTCGACGCGAAGGTCACCGAGCGCAGCGTCGTGACCAAGGGCGATGGCGAGACCGCTGAGGACGGAGAGGTCGTTGTCGCGGAGTACTCGATCTATAACGGGGCAACGGGCGCCCTCATTGAATCGACAGCCTCCACGGGTCAGCCCGGTAAGTTCTTGCTGGATAGTAGCCGACCTCACGACGGACTCTATAAGGCGCTCAATTGCTCGGTAGAAGGCGAACGTCTTGTGGCTGTCGTGCCGCCGTCGGAGTTGTTTGGACCCGATGGGATCAAGAATCAGAATGGTGACTACCTCGTCGGTCCGACTGATAGTGCGGTCTTCGTATTCGACATCACGAAGGTCGAGCCTGCGCCCACGGAGTCGCCGACTCCCACCCCGACCCCGATCCCGCATCGTGACAAGGCGGACGGCACGCCAGTTGCACCTCTGGAGGGCTTTCCGACCGTGACGCTTGCTGCGGACGGCACTCCGACCATCACGATCCCGGATACGGCTCCGCCCACGGAGTTGAAGCTCGAGACCCTCATCAAGGGCAATGGCGACACGGTGCCAGACGGCGCCACCGTCGTGGTGCACTACACGGGTGTCAATTGGACGACCGGCGAGGTATTTGACTCAAGCTGGACCAGGGGCGGACCCGCGACCTTCTCGACGACCCAGGTCATCAAGGGATTCTCAGCGGCCATTGTCGGTCAGACCGTGGGCTCGCAAGTGGTCGTTGTCATCCCGCCCGCGGACGGGTACGGGCCGAACGGCAAACCTCCCAAGATTTCCGGCACGGATGTCCTCGTCTTCGTCGTCGACATCCTGGGCTTCGCAAGCTAAGCCACCAGCCAGCGACGGGTAATCTCACATCATGGAAACCGTGGCCCTGTACGCCCTGGGCATCCTCATCGTCACCGTGGGTCTCGCGGTCTCGATCGCACTTCACGAGCTCGGCCACCTCGTCCCGGCGAAGCTCTTCGGCGTGCGCGTCGGCCAGTACATGATCGGGTTCGGGCGGACGCTGTGGTCCCGGCGCCGCGGTGAGACCGAGTACGGCCTCAAGGCGATCCCTCTCGGGGGCTACATCTCGATGGCCGGAATGTTCCCGCCGGTCAAGCCGGGCGGAAAGGCGCGCACCGCGAGCACCGGGTTCTTCCAGACCATGGTGCAGGATGCGCGCACCGTGAGCGCCGACACCGTACCGGAGGGCGAGGAGCACCGCACCTTCTACAACCTCCCCATCTGGAAGCGCATCATCATCATGGCCGGCGGGCCGTTCATGAACCTCGTGATCGCCGTCGTGCTCTTCGCCGTCGTACTGTGCGGGTTCGGCGTTCAGCAGGTCAGCACGACGATCGGGAGCGTGAGCGAGTGCCTGCACCCGGCGACGAGCACCGAGACGACGTGCGGGCCGGACGATCCTGAGGCACCGGGCGCCGCCGGGGGCATCCTGCCGGGGGACCGGCTCGTGAGCATCGATGGCACGCCGGTCACAAGCTGGATGGCGGCGACCGAGGCGATCCAGGATTCACCGGGCACGCCACTGGCCCTCGTGGTCGAACGCGATGGTGAGCGGGTCGCCCTCGAGGTGACCCCTGTGCTCACCGAGAAGTACGTTCCGGATGCCAAGGGGCAGATCGCCCGCGACGCCCAGGGCGACCCCATTACTCAGAAGGTCGGCATGCTCGGGATCACCGCGGCCACCGAGGTGGTTCCGCAGCCCGTGACGGCAGTGCTCCCCGCGGTCGGCGACCAGATAGCGGGCGTCACGAACGTCATCCTGCACTTGCCGCAGCGCCTCGTGGATGTCGCGGCTGCGGCGTTCGGCCCGGGCCCGCGCGACCCGAACGGGCCCATGAGCGTCGTGGGCGTCGGCCGCATCGCGGGCGAGATCACGAGCATCAACACGATCCCGATCGCCGAACGCGCGGCCTCACTCATCGGACTCGTCGGCTCGGTCAACATCGCGTTGCTCGTCTTCAACCTCGTGCCGCTCATGCCGCTCGACGGCGGGCACATCGCCGGCGCCCTGTGGGAGGGGATCCGCCGGTTCTTCGCGAAGCTGTTCAAGCGGCGCGACCCCGGCCCCGTCGACACGGCGAAGGTCATCCCGCTGACGTTCGCGGTCGTGATCCTGCTGGGCGGCATGAGCCTGCTGCTCATCTACGCCGACATCGTGAAGCCCATCACGCTCTTCTAGATCGGTGGCGTTTGGGCATGATCTTGAGATCGCCGCCCATAGAGGCCCGCCACACCCGCGACCTCAAGATCATGCCCAAACGCTGGTTACCTACTCAGCAGCAGCGCCTCGCCCTGCCCGCCTCCGCCGCAGAGCGACACCGCCGCACGCCCGGAGCCGCGCCGCTTGAGCTCATAGGCGGCATGCAGCGCGAGACGTGCACCGGATGCCCCGATCGGGTGGCCGAGGGCGATCGCGCCGCCGTGGATGTTGACGATGTCGAGGCTCACGCCGAGCGCGCGCGCCGAGTGGAGTGAGACGGCGGCGAAGGCCTCGTTCATCTCGACGAAGTCGAGGTCGCTCGTCTCCCAACCGCCGCGCTCGAGAGCCTGGGCGATCGCGTGGGCGGGCTGGGAGTGCAGTGAGTTGTCGGGGCCGGCGACCTGGCCGGGTTCCCCGATCACGGCGAGCCACTCGAGACCGTGCTTCTCGGCGTAGTCGCGGCTCGCGATGATCATGGCCGCCGCGCCGTCGCTGATCTGCGAGGAGTTGCCTGCGGTGATGTTGCCCTCCTTGGAGAAGGCCGGCCGCAGGCCCGCGAGCGACTCCTCCGTGGTCTCCGGCCGAACGCCCTCGTCCGCGCTCACGACCGTGTCGCCCTTGCGGCCGTGGATCGTGACGGGCACGATCTCCTCGGAGAGCAGGTCAGCGGCGGCGGCAGCGCGCTGGTGGGAACCCGCTGCGACCTTGTCCTGGTCGCCCCGGGAGATGCCGAGCGGCGTGTTGTGGCGCTCGGTCGAGAGCCCCATGGAGTCATGGTCGAAGGCATCCGTGAGCCCGTCGACGGCCATGTGGTCGAGCACCTCGACCGAGCCGTACTGCCAGCCCTTGCGCGATCCCATGAGGAGGTGCGGTGCGTTGCTCATCGACTCCTGGCCGCCGACAGCGACGACCTCTGCCTCTCCCGTGCGGATGAGGCGGGCGCCGTCGATCACGGCGGTGAGGCCGGAGAGGCAAAGCTTGTTGATCGTGGTCGCCGGGACGTCCCAGCCGATCCCGGCCGCGATGGATGTCTGCCGCGCAGGTCCCTGGCCCGATCCGGCCTGGAGCACCTGGCCGAAGATCACGGCATCGATGTCGCCGACGTCGACTCCCGATCGCTCGATGGCTGCGCGCAGCGCGGTGGCTCCGAGCTCGACCGCGGTGAGGGTGGAGACGGCTCCGTTGAGTTTGCCGAGCGGTGTCCTGGCCCCTGCAAGGATGACGACTTCGCGCTGACTCATGGTTACTCCTGATACTTTCGACGACGAGTGGCGGTGTGCCTACTTGACACTCTAGCGCGCGACGGGCTACTTTACTGAGACCTGAATCGTCTCTCATGTTAAGACGATTCCCCACGTCACCACAGCACGAAAGGCAGATAATGCGAGTAACGAAGAAGTACCTCGCTCCGGCCATCCTGGCCGTTGCAGGTCTGGCCCTCGCCGGATGCGCACCCACCGTCGAGGAGAACCCCGGCGCTGACCTCGCGCCCGTCAAGGTCGCGATCATCACCTCCACGACGGGCCCGCTCGCGGGCTACGGCGCGGAGTACACGGCCGGCTTCAAGGCCGGACTCGACTACGCGACCGATGGCACCGGCACGGTCGACGGACGCGAGCTGGACATCAGCTACGTCGACGACGCCGGCGACGCCGACAAGGCGGTCTCCGCCGCCAAGGAAGCGATCGGCAACGGCACCCAGATCATCGCGGGCACCGCGTCATCCGGAATCGCGCTCGCCGTCGCCGAGCAGGCCGCCCAGAACAACATCCTCTACATCTCGGGCCCGGCTGCCGCCGACGCCATCACGGGTGTCAACGAGAACACGTTCCGCTCAGGTCGCCAGACCACGCAGGACGTCGCAACGGCCGGTACCTTCGTCGGCGACCTCAAGGGCAAGAACATCCTGGTCTTCGCCCAGGACACGGCATTCGGCCAGGGCAACGTCGCCGGCGTCACGGCGATCCTCGGCGCCCAGGGCGCCACGGTGACGGGCGAGCTCGTTCCGGAGGACGCGACCGAGTTCACGCCGTTCGCGCAGAAGATCAGCGACGCGAACCCCGACATGGTGTTCGTCGCGTGGGCAGGAGCAACGACCGGCGCCATGTGGCAGGCGCTCTCGCAGCAGGGCATCTTCGACAAGTTCCCGGTCGTCACGGGGCTCGGCGACATCGCCAGCTACGGGGCATACGGCGAGGCGAGTGAGAAGATCAGCTTCCTCAACCACTACTTCGGTGGCGCTGCCGGAACCGACATCGAGAAGACGATGATCTCGTTCCTCGACAAGACCGGCGACAAGGCCGACCTGTTCACCCCGGACGGTTTCGTCGCGGCCCAGATGATCGTTCACGCGATCAAGGATGGCGGCGGTGACGACGTCGCCAAGATGATCACCTCGCTCGAGGGCTGGAGCTTCGACTCCGTCAAGGGCTCACTGACCATCCGCGCTGAGGACCACGCCCTCATCCAGCCGATGTTCCAGGCGAAGCTCAAGGCGGACGGCGACACCTACGTGCCGGAGCTCATCAAGATCGTCGACGCGAACACCGTCGCGCCGCCCCTCGCCAAGTAGCAGCGCAAAGGTAATACCGTTACACGATGACTGCCAACCAGCCCGTGCTCGACCTTGAGCACCTCAGCCTCCAGATCGGCGGCGCACGCATCCTCGAGGATGTCACGCTGCAGGTCGCCGAGGGCGAGATGCTCGGAGTGATCGGCCCCAATGGAGCGGGAAAGACAACGCTCTTCAACCTCGTGTCCGGCGTGATCGCACCGACTTCCGGTACGATCCGCCTGGCCGGGCGGGACGTCACGAACGAGCAGATCCACCGCCGAGCGCGGGCTGGACTCGGCAGGACCTTCCAGACCTCGAGCCTGTTCAACGGGCTCTCGGCGCTGGAGAACGTGCGGCTCGCCGCCCAGGTAGAACTGGGCGGCAGCCTCTCGATCGTGCGGTTCCCCCACGCGAGGGACCGTGCGACCGCCATCGCCAGGGAACGCCTCGACGAGGTCGGGCTCGGGCACCACGCCGACACGGATGCCGGGGTCCTCTCCCACGGCGACAAGCGAAAGCTCGAGATCGCCATGCTCCTCGCGGCAGACCCCACCGTCATCCTCCTCGATGAGCCCATGGCGGGAGTCGCCTCCGGCGATGTCCCAGGACTCGTCGAGGTCATCCGGGGCCTCCACAAGGAAGCAGGCCGGACCGTGCTCATGGTTGAGCACCACATCGACGTCGTCCTCGGTCTCGTCGACAGGGTCGCCGTCATGCACCACGGCCAGCTTCTCGCCGACGGGACGCCTGACGAGGTCATGGCGAACCCCGCAGTGCAGGGCGCCTACCTGGGGGACGCAGCATGACCACCGCCACCCAGCCCATACTCTCCGTGCGCGGCCTGAGTGCACGCATCGCCGGCCAGCTCGTCGTCGAGGACGTCACGTTCGACGTCGCACCGACCGGCGTCACCGCCCTCCTCGGGCGCAACGGCGTCGGCAAGACGAGCACCATCAAGGGCATCCTCGGGCTCATCGAGCGCCGCGGCGAGGTTACGCTTTTCGGGCAACACGGCAACGGCGAGCGCATCGACAGGCAGCGCACCCACCGCATCGTCCAGCGCGGCATCGGATACGTGCCGGAGGATCGCGAGATCTTCGCCAAGCTCACCGTCAACGAGAACCTGCGCCTCGCCGAGCGCGACGCGAACCCGCACCGCGACTTCGTCGCGAGCCTCTTCCCCGACCTCGTCGCCCGCTCGGGCCAGCTCGCCGGAACGCTCTCCGGCGGCCAGCAGCAGATGGTCTCGCTCGCCCGCGCGCTCCTCAACACGAACCGGCTCCTGCTCGTCGACGAGCCCACGAAGGGGCTCGCCCCGATCATCGTGAGCGAGGTCGCGGCGGCACTCGATGAGGCGGCGAAGACCGTGCCGGTGCTGCTCGTCGAGCAGAACCTCCAGGTCGTCCGGCAGCTCGCGACCGATGTCGTCGTCATTGCGGGCGGTCGCGTCGTGCACACCGGCCGCGCCGTCGATTTCCTCGACGACCCCACGCTCATCCGCCGGTTCCTCGGCGTGCACACGGAGACTGCAGAGTCGGAGACGGGATCTCGACAGGCTCGATCGGAGAAGACACCGTGAGCACCGTCATCCTCCTCCTCATCACCGGGCTCGGGCTCGGGGCGCTGTACTTCCTCGTCGCCTCCGGACTCTCGCTCATCTACGGGCTCATGGGGGTCCTCAACTTCGCACACGGCTCGTTCCTCACCCTCGGCGCCTTCGCCGGATGGGAGCTCGCCAGAAGGCTCGGGGCCGACAACTGGGGCACGTTCATCGCCTCGCTCCTCCTCGGTGCGGTCGTGGGCGCCGCCTTCGCCGCGGCGACGGAGTTCTTCCTCATCCGAAAGCTGTATGAGAGGCACATCGAGCAAGTGCTCGTGACGGTCGGCCTCGCCCTCGCCTCTGTCGCGCTCTTCGACGGGATCTGGGGGGTCGACCCGATCTTCGTGACAGGGCCGTCCTGGCTCGCCGGCACGACGGACGTGCTCGGGGCCTCGATCCCGAACAACCGGTTCATCCTTATCCTGGCCGCGGTCGTCGTCCTCCTCGGGATCGTCCTGTTCCTCAAGTACACGCGCTATGGCCTCATCATCCGGGCCGGGGTCGAGAACCGCTCGATGGTCACGGCACTCGGCATCGACGTGCGGCGGGCCTTCACGGTCGTCTTCGCGATCGGCGGTGCTGCGGCCGGATTCGGCGGGGTGCTCGCGGCGAGCTACTACGGCTACGTGAACCCTGCGATCGGCGGCTCGCTCCTCATCTTCGCCTTCATCGTCACGATCATCGGAGGCCTCGGCTCGCTCAGCGGCGCCGCGATCGCCTCCGCCCTCGTCGCGGTGCTCCAGCAGTTCGCGAACTTCTACCTCGGAGGAACAGGAGACTTCGTCGTCGTCCTGCTGCTCGCCGCGGTCCTCCTCGTCAAACCGACCGGACTCCTCGGGAGCAGAGCATGAACCGCGCCCCGTCATCCAGCATCAGGTCGTTCCTGGCACAGCCCATCGTGAAGTGGGCGCTCGCAGGGGTACTCGTCGCGTTCCTCGCCATCCTTCCGATGCTCGCGATCAACATCCCCGGCGTCCTTCCCGGACCGACCTACACGCCGGGCACCCTGCAGCTCCTCGCCTTCAGCATGCTCATCGCCGCGCTCGCACTCAGCTACCACCTCATCTTCGGCGTCGCTGGGCTCCTCTCGTTCGGCCATGCGCTCTACTTCGCGATCGGGGCGTACGGGCTCGGGATCGCCCTGCGGCACTTCGGACTCGAACTGCTCCCGGCGATCGTCGTGACGTTCGTCGCCGGCCTCTTCGTGGCGGCCGCTGTCGGTGCGCTCAGCCTGCGGGTCACCGGCATCTCCTTCGCCATGGTCACGCTCGCGTTCGCGCAGGCCGGGTCCGTGCTCATTCGCAAGAATCCAGGCAAGCTCACGGGAGGTGACGAGGGCCTGACCCTCGACACGACCCACATCCCGGACTTCCTCGTCGGCGTCCTCCAGACGAAGAATCTCTACTGGGTCTGCCTCGGGATCCTCGTGCTCGTCTTCCTCGTGACGACCTGGTTCGAGCGTTCACGTGCAGGCCACGTCGTGGCGGCCGCCCGCGAGAACGAGTTGCGCGTGCGCGTCATCGGCATCCGCCCGTACTTCGTCAAGCTCCTGACCTTCGCGATCGGCGGCGTGCTCGCGACGATTGTCGGCATGACCTACCTGCTGCTCCAGAGCAGCGCGACGCAGCGGCTCGCCTCGGCGGACTTCACTCTCACGCTCCTCGTCATCGTCGTGCTCGGCGGCGTCGGCTACCGCTGGGGCGCGGTCATAGGCGGCGTCGTCTACACGCTCCTCGACCAGCGCCTCACCGCGTTCGCCTCCTCGGATGCCGTCAGCGCGCTTCCCGACATCCTGCGGGTGCCGCTCTCCCAGCCGCTCTTCATCCTGGGAACGCTCTTCATCCTCGTCGTGCTCTTCTTGCCCGGCGGCATCGCCGGCGTGACGACTCGACTCTCCAGGGGCGGGTTCGGCAAGGGGCGGTCGCGCTCGAACGATCCCCGTGAGGCCCTCGAGGAACTCGGATGACCGACGGACTGCACACACTCGGCCGATGGACGCGCGACCGCGCCGTCGCCACGCCGGACCGTGTCGCCGTCGACGACCGCGGTGTCGTGCTGAGCTACCGGGAACTCGACGAGAGGGCGTCGCGCCTCGCGGAGAACCTCCTCGACCGCGGGTACGGGGTCGGCGACCGCATCGCGACCATCACCGGCAACAGCGCCGACCACGTCGTCGTGTTCTTCGCCTGCGCCAAGGCGGGGCTCGTGCTCGTGCCGCTCTCCTGGCGGCTGTCGCCGAGGGAGCTCGCGCTCCAGGTCGAGCAGGCCGATCCCGCGCTCCTCCTCGTCGAGGACGAGTTCACGACTCTCGCCGCCGCGACGACCCGCAGGCTCGTCCAGGCGCCCGTCGTCCGCGCGCTCGGCGGGAGCGGCATCGAGAACAACGTGCCGCATCCGGTGCGCACGTCGCTCGAGGAGACCCCCGTTCGGCGCCCGGTGCGCGACGACGACGCGCTCCTCATCATCTTCACCTCGGGCACGCAGGGCACGCCGCACGGTGCGATCCTGACGCACGGCAACTGCTTCTGGACGAACCTCGCCCTCTCACGCACCGCCGAGATCACGAGCTCGGACATCGTGCTCGCCGTCATGCCCCAGTACCACGTGGGCGGCTGGAATGTTCAGCCGCTCCTGGCCTGGTGGGTCGGGGCGACCGTCGTGCTCGAGCGCACCTTCGACCCAGGGCGCGTGCTGCAGCTCATCCAGGAGCGCGGCATCACGACGACCATGGGCGTCCCGGCCAACTATCTCTTCCTCTCCGAGCACCCATCCTTCGCGTCGGCGGACCTGTCGAGCCTCCGGCACGCGATCGTCGGAGGGGCGCCCATGCCCGAGCCGCTCCTGCGCACCTGGCACTCCAGGGGAGTCGCCCTCACGCAGGGTTACGGCCTCACGGAGGCGAGCCCCAACGTGCTGTGCCTTCCCGATGAGGACGCGCGGACCAAGGTCGGCCTCGCAGGCAAGCCGTACCCGCACGTCGAGGTCGCGGTCGCCGACCCTGTGACGGGGGAGCAGCTCGAGGGCGAAGCGACGGGCGAGCTCATCGTGCGCGGCCCGAGCGTCTTTCCCGGCTATTTCCGCGACCCGGAGCTGAGCGCCGTGACCCTGCGCGGCGGCTGGCTCCACACCGGCGATCTCGTTCACCGGGATGTCGAGGGCTACTTCCGGGTCGTCGACCGGATTTCGGACATCTACATCTCGGGCGGCGAGTCCATCTCGCCGAGCGAAGTCGAGAACGTGCTCTCCGGGCATCCTGGGGTCGCCGACGTGGCCGCCGTCGGGGTTCCGGATGAACGCTGGGGGGAAGTAGGGATCGCCTTCGTCGTGCTGCGCCAGGGCGTCGCGACCGACGCCAAGGAGCTTCTCGACCGATGCGCGGCGCAGCTCGCGGCATTCAAGGTACCGAAGGCCATCGTCGTCGTTCCAAGGCTTCCGCGCTCTGCCGCCAACAAGGTGCTCCGGCGTGTGCTCGTTGACGAGTACCTCTCGAGCGACTCGGGGGTGCGGTCGTGACCGACGCCCCCCGCACCGCGCGCGGAACGCGCACCCGCGCAAAGCTGCTCGAAGCCGCCGAGAAGGTCTTCGCGGAATGCGGCTACAGCGAGGCATCGATCGTGCGGATCACCGAGGCCGCCGGCGTCGCCCAAGGCACCTTCTACCTGTACTTCTCGAGCAAGCTCGAGATCTTCGAGGAGCTCGTCGAGGACCTCAACAGGCGTGTGCGCCACGCCATGACCGAGGCCGCAGCCGACGCCACCACGAGGATCGAGTCCGAGCGAGCGGGCTTCAGGGGCTTCTTCGAGTTCACGGCACAGCATCCGGCCCTTTATCGCATCGTGCGCGAGGCTGAGTTCGTCTCGCCGAGCGCGCTGCGGCTGCACTACACGCGCATCGTCGACGGCTACATCAGCGGACTCAGCACGGCGCGCGACAACGGGGAGGTCGGCGACATCGACCCAGGGATCGTCGCGTGGATCCTCATGGGCATCGGCGAGATGGTCGGGATGCGGTGGGTGCTGTGGGGCAGCGACGCTGCGGGCGACGGCGACGCGGCGGGCCCCGAGAACGACCCGACCGCAAGCGGTACGTCCAGGGTGCCCGACGAGGTCTTCGAACAGATGATGCGGTTCATCCAGCGCGGGCTCGGTGCCCCAGCGGAAGGCGCACAGGAATCAGGGAAGGACAGGACATGACAGACCTCACCGGGCGCAAGGCGCTCGTCACCGGGGGAGCGAGCGGCATCGGCGCCGCCTGTGCGAAGGCGTTCTCGGCGGCGGGTGCACACGTCATCGTGGCCGATCTCAACGGCGATGCCGCGGAGGCGATCGCGAAGGAACTCGGCGGGGAAGCCTGGCAGGTCGACCTGAGCGACACCGTGGCGCTCGCCGACCTCGAGCTCGACGTCGACATCCTCGTCAACAATGCCGGGATCCAGCACGTCGCGCCGATCGAGGAATTCGACCCGGTGAAGTTCAGCCTCATCCTGCGACTCATGGTCGAGTCGCCGTTCCTGCTCATCCGTGCCGCACTCCCGAGGATGTACGAGCGCGGTCACGGTCGCATCATCAACCTCTCCTCCGCCCACGGGTTGCGCGCGTCGGCATTCAAGTCCGCCTACGTCACCGCCAAGCACGGTCTCGAGGGGCTCTCCAAGGTCACGGCGCTCGAGGGCGGTCCGCACGGCGTCACGAGCAACTGCATCAACCCTGCCTATGTGCGCACGCCGCTCGTCGAGAAGCAGATCGCCGACCAGGCGCGCATCCACGGGATTCCGGAATCCGAGGTCGTCGAGAAGGTCATGCTCGCAGAGATCGCCGTCAAGCGGCTCGTCGAACCCGAGGAGGTCGCCGACCTCGCACTCTGGCTCGCGGGCGACACCGCCGGGATGGTCACAGGCGCTTCCTACACGATGGACGGCGGGTGGACCGCACGATGAACGCGTACCAGCGACTTTCCGTCCCCGTCCGCGGCGGCCAGCTCGCGGTCGGCACCTGGGGCGATGAGTCGATGCCCCCCGTGCTCGCCGTCCATGGGGTCACGGCGAACCACCTCACCTGGCCGCTCGTGTCGCAGCATCTGCCCGGCGTGCGGATCGTGGCGCCCGACCTGAGGGGTCGCGGCAGGAGCAACACTCTCCCTGGGCCGTGGGGAATGCCCCAGCATGCCGACGACCTCGTGGCGGTGCTCGACGATCTCGAGATCGACCGCGCCGTCGTGCTCGGCCACTCGATGGGGGCGTTCGCCTCGCTCGTGCTGGCCAACCGGCATCCGGATCGGGTGTCCTCGCTCGTGCTCATCGACGGCGGCCTCCCGCTTCCGACTCCGCCCGGCGTCACCGACGATGAGCTCATGAAGGCGACGCTCGGCCCCGCCGCGCAGCGACTCTCGATGACCTTCGCCTCCCGCGAACAATACCGTGACTTCTGGCGGCAGCATCCGGCCTTCGCGACGGACTGGAGCCGGCTCGTCGAGGATTACGTCGACTACGACCTCGTCGGCGAGGAGCCGAACCTTCACCCCTCAAGCTCATACGAAGCCGTCGCGGCGGACTCGATCGAGCTGCGCGGGGGAGAGTCGCTCCTGCGCGCGATCGACGAGCTCCGACACCCGACGACGTTCATCTCGGCCCCGCGCGGGCTGCTCGACGAGGTCCCGCCCCTCTACCCGGCAGAGGCGATCGAGGAGTGGTCGGCCAAGCTGCCCGCCGTGCGCATGCTGGCCGCCGAGAATGTCAATCACTATACGATCGTGATGTCGGACCGCGGCGCGCGTGCCGTCGCCGAGGTCGTGGCCGAAGCGATCGGCGCGGTGCAGCCTAAGACCGTGCAGCACGAGGGAGTGGAGCAGGCATGAGTTTCGACAAGTCGGTGCCGAGCGCGGCCGAAGCGGTCGCGGACATCCAAGACGGCGCGAGCATCGCCGTCGGTGGTTTCGGGCTCTCCGGCAACCCGATGATCCTTATCGAGGCGATCCTCGCATCCGGTGCGAAGGAGCTCTCGATCGTGAGCAACAACTGCGGCGTGGACGACTGGGGTCTCGGTGTACTCCTCAAGGCGCACCGCATCCGCAAGATGACGTCGTCCTACGTCGGCGAGAACAAGGAGTTCGAGAGACAGTTCCTCTCCGGCGAGCTCGAGCTCGAGCTCACACCGCAGGGGACCCTGGCCGAGAAGCTGCGCGCGGGAGGCTCCGGGATCGCGGCATTCTTCACGCCGACCGGCGTCGGCACGCAGGTCGCGGAGGGCGGCCTTCCGCGCCGGTACGCTCCGGATGGATCGATCGCCGTCGCCTCACCCGTCAAGGACGTCCGCACCTTCGACTTCAACGGCCGCGAGCGCGAGTTCGTGCTCGAGGAGGCCATCACGACCGACTTCGCGATCGTCCACGCCCTGCGCGGCGACCGCCACGGCAACCTCGTGTTCAACAAGGCGGCCCGCAACTTCAACCCGATCGCGGCGATGGCGGGACGCGTCTGCATCGCGGAGGTCGAGGAGCTCGTCGAGCCGGGCGCCATCGACCCGGACACCGTGCACCTTCCGGGCGTTTACGTGCACAGGGTGCTCGAGGTGGGCACCGACATCGAGAAGCGCATCGAGCGCCGGACCGTGAGGGAGGTTTGAGATGGGACTGACACGCGATGAGATGGCGGCGCGCGCCGCTCGCGAACTCGAGGATGGCGCCTACGTCAACCTCGGGATCGGCCTCCCGACGCTCGTGCCCAACTACGTTCCGGATGGCGTGACGGTCGTCCTGCAGTCGGAGAACGGCATCCTCGGCGTTGGCCCGTACCCGACGGAGGAGAACGTCGACCCCGACCTCATCAACGCGGGCAAGGAGACTGTGACGCTCCTGCCGGGCTCCGCGTTCTTCGACTCGTCGATGAGCTTCGGAATGATCCGCGGCGGCAAGATCGACGCTGCGATCCTCGGTGCGATGCAGGTCTCGGCGACCGGCGATCTCGCGAACTGGATGATCCCGGGCAAGATGGTCAAAGGGCCGGGCGGCGCCATGGACCTCGTCCACGGTGCGGGCAAGCTCATCGTTCTCATGGAGCACGTCGCGAAGGACGGCTCGGCGAAGGTCGTCAACGAGTGCTCGCTGCCGCTGACCGGCCGCCGCGTCGTGGACCGCATCATCACCGACCTCGCCGTCATCGATGTCACCGACGATGGCCTCGTGCTGCGCGAGCTCGCTCCCGGCGTGACGATCGACGAGGTCCGTGCCGCAACGGAGCCGCCGCTCATCCTCGGGGAGGAACTGTCATGACCGGAACTCTGCTGGACGGTATCACTGCACGCACGGTCGAGACCGACCGCTACCGGGCGAACGTGCTCGAACGGGCGGGCGGTGGGGATGCCCTTCCGATCGTGTTCGTGCACGGCAACGTCTCATCGTCGCTCTTCTGGCAGCCGACCATGCTGCGCCTCCCAGCTGAGCGCCCGGCTCTCGCGATCGATCTTCGGGGTTTCGGCGACAGTGAGACGCTCGACGTCGACGCGACTCGTGGCCTGCGCGACTACTCCGACGACATCGCGGCCGTGCTGCGCGCCCTCGAGATCGAGTCCGCGAACTTCGTCGGCTGGAGCATGGGCGGCGGGGTCGTCATGCAGCTCATGCTCGACCACAATGAACTCGTCGCCTCCGCCCTGCTGCAGGCACCGGTGTCGCCGTATGGTTTCGGCGCGACGGCCGGCCCTGATGGCCGCCTTCTGACCCCGGATGCCGCGGGGTGCGGCGCGGGGGGAGCGAACCCCGACTTCGTGGCTCGGCTCGCCGCAGGCGACACGAGCGCCGACGAGCAGACCTCGCCGCGCAGCGTCTACCGCAGCTCCTACGTCAAGCCCGGCTTCGAGTCCGAGCACGAGGACCTGTGGGTCGAGTCGATGCTCTCGACGAAGACCGGCGATGGCGCCTACCCCGGCAACTCCGTCGCGAGCGAGAACTGGCCAGGCTTCGCACCGGGGGACAAGGGCATCCTCAACACCATGGCGCCGACCGTCTTCGACACCTCCGGCATCGTCGATCTCGAACGAAAGCCGCCGATCGCCTGGATCCACGGCGCCGACGACGCGATCGTCTCCGACGCCTCGTTCTTCGACCTCAACTACCTCGGCCGGCTCGGCATCATCCCAGGCTGGCCGGGCGAGGATGTCGCCCCGCCGCAGCCCATGGTCACGCAGACCCGCACGGTCTTCGAGGCCTATCGGGCGGCCGGTGGCGAGTACACCGAGGTCGCCCTCGAGAACTGCGGGCACTCGCCGCAACTCGAGCATCCGGAGGAGTTCGACGCGGCCCTCGCCGCGGTCGTGCGCTGAGGCTCGCGGGACTCAGCCGCTAGCGTCGACGACGCAGAACCGGTTGCCCTCCGGGTCCTCGAGGATGACGTAGTCGGCATCCGGCGGACGCTTCGCCCACTCGACGCGCCGCGCCCCGAGCGCGAGCAGGCGCTCGATCTCGGCCGCCTGGTCTTCCGCGTAGAGGTCGAGGTGGATGCGCGGCGGCAGGCTCGCAGGTGCGGTGTGCTCGTCGAGCGAGAGGTTCGGGCCAGTGCCGTCCCGCGGTTTCAGGAGTGCGAAGTCGTCGTCGTCGCCCTCGCGGTCGATGTAGTCGAGGGCGGCCATCCAGAACGCCTTCTCCCGCGCAAGATCCGTCACGCGCAGCACGACCGAGCCGATGCGGATCATGCCCGGTAGCCTAGTCAGCATGCAGCAAGGGCGAAGCACGACATCCCTGAGCGTCGACGAGGGCGCCGACCGCGTGCATGTCGTGCTCGACCGGCCCGAGGTGCGCAACGCGATCGACCAGGCGATGGTCGACGAACTGCATGCCCTGTGTGCGCGGCTCGAGGCGGAACCGAAGCTTCTCGTGATCTCAGGGGCGGGCGGCACGTTCGCGTCGGGGGCCGACATCCGCCAACTGCGCGAGCGCGGCCGCGACGACGCGCTCGCCGGCATCAACACCAGGATTTTCCAGCGCATCGCGGCACTGGCCATGCCGGTCATCGCGGCGATCGACGGCTACGCGCTCGGCGGCGGCGCCGAGCTCGCCTATGCCGCGGACTTCCGGATCGCGAGCACCAGGGCGAAGATCGGGAATCCCGAGGTGGGTCTCGGCATTCTCGCCGGGGCCGGCGCGACCTGGCGGCTCCTCGAGCTCGTCGGCGAACCCGTTGCGAAGGAGATCCTGCTCGCCGGGCGTGTGCTCACGGCTCAGGAGGCGCTCGACCTGCGGCTCGTGAGCGAGGTCCACGAACCGGATGCGCTGCTCGCGGCCGCCGACGCGCTCGCCGACCGCATCCTCGCGAACGACCCCGCCGCCCTCATGGCGACCAAACGAGTGCTCGCGGCGCCGCGCGCCGCGCATCCGGACATCGACCTTCAGGAGCAGGCCGTGCTCTTCGAGTCGGAGACCAAGCGCGAACGGATGACCGCGTTCCTCGAAAGGCGAAAGAAGTGACCGGAGTGCCTCCTGTCGTAGGCGTGCCCTCTGTCGTCGGCGTGCTCGGCGGCGGCCGGATGGGCGCAGGGATCGCACACGCCTTCGCTCTCGCCGGTGCGCGCGTGGCCGTCGTCGAACGCGACACCGAGAGCGTGCGGATGGCGCGCGGCCGCGTGCTCGCCGCCATCCTCACGAGCGTCGAGCGCAAGGCGACGCAAGAGGCGGCGGAAGAGATCACTGCCCGCATCGGCTTCGGGATCGACATCGCAGCATTCGCCGGGGCCGAGCTCGTCATCGAGGCCGTTCCGGAGTCGCTCGAGCTCAAGCTCGAGGCGCTCGGCAGGGTCGAGGCCGCAGTCGGGGGCGGTTCAGATGGCGCGGGTGCCTGGCTCGCGAGCAACACCTCCTCGATCTCGATCTCGACGCTCGCGGGCCACCTCGCGCGCCCGGAGCGCTTCTGCGGCCTTCACTTCTTCAACCCGGTCCCCGCCTCGAAGCTCGTCGAGATCGTCGTCGGCAAGCGCACGGCACCCGAACTCGCCGAGACCGCGGCCGGCTGGGTCGAGGCGCTCGGCAAGACCCCCATCACGGTGCAGGACGTTCCTGGCTTCGCGAGCTCTCGCCTCGGGGTCGCGATCGCGCTCGAGGCCATGCGCATGCTCGAGGACGGCGTGGCCAGCGCTGATGCCATCGACGCGGCCATGGCGCTCGGATACGGCCATCCGATGGGACCGCTCAGGCTCACCGACCTCGTCGGGCTCGACGTGCGCCTCGGCATCGCCGAATACCTGCAGGCGACCCTCGGCGACCGCTTCGCCCCACCGCAGCTGCTGCGCGACAAGGTCGCCCGCGGCGAGCTGGGCCGCAAGTCGGGTCGCGGCTTCTACGACTGGGAGGTCACCTCATGAGCAACGTCGAGAGCTACCTGCGCGGCTCCTGGTGGGCACCGGACGCCCCCGGCACCCCGGTGCGCGACGCGAGCACGGGCGAGGTCGTCGCCGAGGTGAACATCGAGGGAGCCGACATCGCGGGCGCGGTCGACTTTGCGCGCACTGTCGGGCAGGCATCACTCGGCGCTCTCACCTTCCACGAGAGGGCGCTCAAGCTCAAGGAGCTCGCGCAGTACCTCAACGGTCGCCGCGAGGAGCTCTACGCCGTCTCGGCGAAGACCGGTGCAACGCGCGGCGACTCCATGGTCGACATCGACGGCGGTATCGGCGTGCTCTTCACCTTCGGTTCGAAGGGTCGCCGTGAGCTCCCGAACTCGAACCTCGTCGTCGACGGTCCGGCAGAGGTGCTGTCGAAGGACGGCTCCTTCCTCGGCCAGCACATCTACACGCGCCTGCCCGGCGTCGCCGTGCAGGTCAACGCCTTCAACTTCCCCGTGTGGGGCATGCTCGAGAAGTTCGCGCCGGCCTTCCTCGCCGGCGTTCCCACGATCGTCAAGCCCGCAACGCCAACGGTGTATCTCGCCGCGGCGACCGTGCGCGCCATGGTCGAGTCCGGCATCCTTCCTGATGGTTCGCTGCAGCTGGTCTCCGGTCCCGCGCGCGACCTGCTCGACCACCTCGACTACCGCGATCTTCTCGGCTTCACCGGGTCGGCATCCACCTCGAACGCCCTGCGCGCACATCCGAACGTCGTGCACGGCGGGGTGCGCTTCACGGGGGAGACCGACTCTCTGAACGCCGCGATCCTGGGTCCGGATGCCGTGGCCGGCACGCCCGAATTCGACGCCTACATCAAGTCGCTCGTGACCGAGCTCACGGTCAAGGCTGGGCAGAAGTGCACGAGCATCCGCCGCGCGATCGTGCCGGTCTCGCTCGTCGACGAGGTCATCGCCGCCGCGACCGCGCGCGTCGCCGAGCGCGTCGTCGTGGGCGACCCGCGCGCTGAGGGCGTGACGATGGGCGCCCTCGTGAGCCAGGAGCAGAAGGCCGAGGTGCTCGCCCGCGTCGGTGAGCTCGTCGCGGCCGGCGGCGAGATCGTCATGGGGTCGCTCGACGAGCCCGAGGTGCGCTTCGCCGACGGCTCGACGGGGCTCGCTCCGGATGGCGCATTCCTGCAACCGGTGCTGCTGCACTTCGCCGACGCGCTGGCTCAGGCCGCCCACACGATCGAGGCGTTCGGCCCTGTCGCCTCCGTCGTCGGCTACGACACCGTCGAGGAGGCCGTCGCACTCGCGGCGCTCGGCGGCGGCTCGCTCGTCGCGACCGTCGCGACCCACGACCCGGATGTCGCGCGCGCTGTCATCGGGGGCATCGCCGCGCACCACGGTCGCACCCTCATCCTCGACCGGGACGATGCCCGGTCGAGCACGGGGCACGGCTCGCCGGTTCCTCACCTCGTGCACGGCGGCCCGGGCAGGGCCGGCGGTGGGGAGGAGCTCGGCGGCATCCGGAGTGTGCTCCACCACATGCAGCGCACGGCTGTGCAGGGCTCGCCGGCCATGCTCACGGCGGTGACCGGCCAGTGGTTCGCCGGGGCGCCGCGCACGACGGATGGCCCGCATCCGTTCCGCAAGTCCCTCGCCGAGCTGCGCATCGGCGACGCTATCGCCTCGCCCCTGCGTGAGATCACGCTGGCGGACATCACGGCGTTCGCCGAGTCCACCGGGGACAGGTTCTACGCCCACACGAACGAGAAGGCTGCGGCCGCGAACCCGTTCTTCCCCGGCATCGTCGCGCACGGTTACCTGCTCGTGTCCTGGGCGGCAGGGCTGTTCGTCGACCCGGAGCCGGGGCCGGTGCTCGCCAATTACGGGCTCGAGAACCTGCGGTTCGTAACGCCCGTGT
This sequence comes from Terrimesophilobacter sp., assembly GCA_036833635.1. Taxonomy (GTDB): domain Bacteria; phylum Actinomycetota; class Actinomycetes; order Actinomycetales; family Microbacteriaceae; genus Terrimesophilobacter. The sequence goes on along the minus strand of DAITPJ010000004.1, from coordinate 1,557 downwards.
CGCCCGGCGACAGCATCCGGGTCACGCTCACGGCGAAGAAGATCACGCCGCGCGAGACGGACGAGTACGGCGAGGTCTGCTGGGATGCGATCATCCACAACCAGAACGACGAGATCGTGGCGACCTACGACGTGCTCACGCTCGTCGCGAAGCGCTGACGCAGGTTTCGATACGCCGCTACGCGGCTACTCAACCAGCGGACTTCTAACGCGCCCGCACGCCACCGAACGCGACGGCGACGACGTCGTGGGCGACGTCTTCGGCTGAGACTGGCCCATCCGTGCGGTACCAGTCGACGATCGAGCCGATCATGCCGAAGAGCAGCCGCGTGGTCGTGCGCGCGTCGATGTCGGTGCGGATCGTGCCGTCGCGCCGTGCCTCGTCGACGAGGTCGGCGACGACCTGGTTGAACGCACGCCTTCGCTCAAGAGCGCGGCGCTCGAGCGCGGTATTGCCCCGGACCCTCAGGAGGAGAGTGACGAAGGGGAGCTGGTCGGTGAGGACGCCGACGGCGGAGCGCAGCAGGAACATGAGCCGATCCACAGCGGGGCCGGTCGAGGCGAGCGGATCCTTGAGGATCGCCTCGAGGCTGCTCATCGCACGATCGAGGGCGAGCTCGAGGAGGTACTCCTTGCTCGGAACGTGGTGGTAGATCGCCGACTTCGTGATACCAAGACTCTCGGCGAGGACACCCATCGATGTCGCTTCATAGCCGTGCTGGATGAAGACCCCTGCCGCCCCGCGCAGGATCGATTCCTGGTCGTGGCTCTGCCGGATGGGAGCTGCGGTCTCGGTCATGATTCACTCCCCGTGACGGTGCGATCCGATTTCAGGTGCTCTGGCCGTACGACTCGGCCGTGCCCGCGGAATTCGGCGATGATCCCGGCCGTGTTTCGCACTTCGACGTCGCAGATCACGCTTCGGCCCCTTTGGGATCGCACGGCGGCGGTGGCCGTGAGCACATCACCGGCGTGTGCTGGGTAGAAGTAGGTGATGTCTGCGCCGGAGGAGACGACGAGCGTGCTCTCCGAGTTGCACGCCATGGCAAACGCCGTATCGGCCAGGGTGAACACCAGGCCACCGTGCACGATCCGATGACCGTTGACCATGTCGTCGCGCACGCGCATCGTCACCACGGCATGGCCTTCGCTCATTTCGGCAACCTCCATGCCGAGCAATTCGGTCGAGGCACGGTCAGCCTGCAGCATGGTGTCGGGGCGCGCATACTGCGCGGTTCCGGCGTCGCTCATCGTTGACCGCCTCACTCTCGGATGTTAAGCTAGGCCAAAGCCTAAACGAACGGTCGGTCAGTTGACAATGCCGTGACCGTTTTATTCCGACCAGATCAACTCTGAATCAAAGGTGATGAGCTATGGCTTCGACAGCATCCGAGGACCCAGCCGGCCGCGCCCGTTTCGACGAGCTCATCGCGGCCGACCAGCGGGTCGAGCCGGCCGACTGGATGCCGGATGCCTACCGCAAGACGCTCATCCGACAGATCTCCCAGCACGCGCACTCCGAGATCATCGGCATGCAGCCCGAGGGCAACTGGATCAC
>DAITPJ010000003.1:0-57132 GCA_036833635.1 Terrimesophilobacter sp. | reverse complement strand
TGAGCCCTCGGCGCGATGTCGGTGGTCCTCCATAGAATGGTGAGAGTGTCCATGCCCCAGGTGAGTACCGTCGTCCCGCGCCGGAACTCCGTCGCGCGCGCGGACTCGACCATCGCATCCGGTGATCTCGATGAGTCCGCGATGCTCTCCACGATCGCGGGCAGGGCGGCTAGTCGCGACGTGCTGAGCGTTCGCGGCGCGCGCGTGCACAACCTCAAGAATCTCGATCTCGAGATCCCGCGGGATTCTCTTGTGGTCTTCACCGGCCTGTCCGGCTCTGGCAAGTCGAGTCTCGCCTTCGACACGATCTTCGCCGAGGGACAGCGGCGCTACGTCGAGTCGCTCTCCGCGTATGCTCGGCAATTCCTCGGCCAGGTCGACCGCCCCGACGTCGACTTCATCGAGGGACTGAGCCCCGCCGTCTCGATCGACCAGAAGTCGACGAACCGGAACCCACGGTCGACCGTCGGCACGATCACTGAGATCTACGACTACATGCGCCTTCTCTGGGCGCGGATCGGCATCCCGCACTGCGCGGAGTGCGGCGAACGCATCGAGCGCCAGACCGTCCAGCAGATCGCCGACCAGCTCATGGAACTCGAGACCGGAATCCGGTACCAGGTCGTAGCCCCGGTCGTCTCGCAGAAGAAGGGCGAATTCGTCGACCTCTTCCGTGACCTCGCGGCGAGCGGCTACTCCCGTGCCCTCGTCGACGGCGAGCAGGTGCAGCTGAGCGACCCGCCGACCCTCAAGAAGCAGTACAAGCACGACATCGCCGTGATCGTCGACCGGCTCGTCGCCGCCGACGACATCCTCACGCGGCTCACCGACTCCCTTGAGACGGCGCTCCGGCTCACGGACGGCCTCGTCTCCGTGAACTTCGTGGATGAGGACGGCCCGGCCGGGTGGCGCAGCTTCTCGGAGAAGCTCTCGTGTCCCAATGGCCATCCCGTGCAGCTCACCGAGATCGAGCCGAGGACGTTCTCCTTCAACGCCCCCTTCGGCGCCTGCCCTGAATGCTCAGGGCTCGGCACCCGGATGTCGGTCGACTCCGAGCTCCTGCTCGGCGACCCGACGCTGAGTCTCGCGGAGGGCGTCATCCTGCCATGGACCCAGTCGGGCAAGGGGCTCTTCAACTACTTCCAGAGGCTGCTCGAAGGGCTCGCCGCAGACCTGGACTTCTCGCTCGACACCCCGTGGGCAGAACTGTCGGACGACGTGCGCACGGCGATCCTGCGCGGCAACGACTTCAAGGTCACCGTCAAATGGAAGAACCGCTTCGGCCGTGAGATGAAGTACTCGACCGGGTTCGAGGGCGTCATGCCCTACATCGAGCGCAAGTACCACGAGGCCGAGACCGATTCCGGGCGGCAGCGCTGGGCGAACTACCTCCGTGAGATCCCCTGCGCGGTGTGCGAAGGCAAACGGCTCAAGCCCGAGGTGCTCGCCGTCACGGTCGGAGGGCACAGCATCGCGGATGTCTCCGACCTGAGCCTCGAGGACTCCTTCCGCTTCATGAACCAGGTCGAGCTCGACGCGAGGGAGACGAAGATCGCCGCTGCGGTGCTGCGGGAGATCAGGGCACGACTCGAGTTCCTCCTCGAGGTCGGCCTCGGCTACCTCAACCTCGCTCGTGCGGCCGGGTCGCTCTCGGGTGGCGAGGCCCAGCGCATCCGCCTTGCGACGCAGATCGGATCGGGGCTCACCGGGGTTCTCTACGTGCTCGACGAACCCAGCATCGGGCTCCACCAGCGCGACAATCGCCGCCTCATCGAGACGCTCATCAAGCTGCGCGACCTCGGCAACACCCTCATCGTCGTCGAGCACGACGAGGACACCATCCGCACGGCGGACTGGATCGTCGATATCGGCCCTGGGGCGGGGGAGCATGGGGGAGAGGTCGTCCACTCTGGCGGCTATGACGGACTCCTGGCGAACCGGCGCTCGATCACGGGCGATTACCTCTCGGGACGCCGGAGCATCGACACTCCGACGAAGCGCCGCCCGATCGACCCGAATCGCATCCTCACGGTCGAGGGCGCGCGAGCGAACAACCTCAAGGACATCACCGTTGGTTTTCCCCTTGGCACGTTCGTCGCCGTCACCGGGGTGAGCGGCTCAGGCAAGTCGTCGCTCGTCAACGACATCCTGTACCGGTCCCTTGCGAACCAGCTCAACGGCGCGAGGCAGATTCCCGGCCGCCACACGAGAATCACCGGTCTCGACAACCTCGACAAGGTCGTGCACGTCGACCAGGCGCCCATCGGAAGGACGCCGCGCTCGAACCCCGCCACCTATACGGGTGTCTTCGACCGCATCCGGACCCTGTTCTCCGAGACGGCCGAAGCCAAGGCCAGGGGCTACCTGCCTGGCCGGTTCAGTTTCAACGTCAAGGGCGGCCGCTGCGAGAACTGCTCCGGCGACGGCACGATCACGATCGAGATGAACTTCCTGCCCGACGTGTACGTCGTGTGCGAGGTCTGCGGAGGGGCGCGCTACAACCGCGACACGCTCGCGGTGCACTACAAGGGCAAGAACATCGCCCAAGTTCTCGACATGCCGATCAGCGAGGCCGCTGAGTTCTTCGAGGCGATCAGCGGGATTCACCGCTACCTCAAGACTCTTGAGGAGGTCGGGCTCGGCTACGTTCGCCTCGGTCAGAGCGCGACGACCCTGTCCGGCGGCGAGGCCCAACGCGTCAAGCTCGCGACCGAACTGCAGCGACGGTCAATGGGACGCAGCATCTACGTGCTCGACGAGCCGACGACCGGGCTCCATTTCGAGGATGTCCGCAAGCTCCTGCTCGTGCTCAACGGGCTCGTCGACAAGGGCAACACCGTCATCGTCATCGAGCACAACCTCGATGTCATCAAGTCGGCGGACTGGATTATCGACCTCGGCCCTGAGGGCGGCGACGGCGGAGGTGACGTCGTCGACGAGGGTTCGCCCGAGCATCTTGCGAAGTCGAAGAAGAGTCATACCGGTCGCTTCCTCAAGGAAGTCCTCGCCACCTCGGGATCATGACGGACACGGTGGCGTACCGGCCGAAAACGGGTGAGATCCCGACCTCGCCCGGCGTCTATCGCTTCAGGGACTCCGCGGGCCGCATCCTCTACGTCGGCAAGGCGAAGAACCTGCGAGCCAGGCTCAGCAATTACTTCGCCCCGCTCACGAGTCTTCATGAACGCACGAGGCACATGGTCACGACGGCGAACTCGGTCGAGTGGACGGTCGTGGGGAGCGAATTCGAGGCGCTGCAGCTCGAGTTCAGCTGGATCAAGGAGTTCAACCCGCCTTTCAACGTCCAGTTCCGCGATGACAAGTCGTACCCGTACCTCGCGATCACCCTCGCCGATGACGTTCCTCGCGTGCTCGTGACGCGCAACCGGAAGATTCCGGGAGCGCGCTACTTCGGCCCGTACACGAAGGTCTGGGCGATCAGGGAGACTCTCGACCTGCTCCTGCGGGTCTTCCCCATGCGCAGCTGCTCTGACTCCGTCTACCGCCGAGCGGAGCAGTCGGGGCGCCCATGCCTCCTCGGTGAAATCGGCAAGTGCGCAGCCCCTTGCGTCGGTCGGATCAGCAAGGAGGATCACAAATCCATTGCGCTCGACTTCGCATCGTTCATGGCGGGCAACGACTCGAAGTTCGTCGCCGACCTTTCACGGCGGATGGCCGAGGCCTCCGAACGCCAGGAATACGAGACGGCTGCCAGGCTTCGCGACCAGCTGGCCGCGATCGAGACGGTCCTCTCCAAGAACACCGTCGTGCTCCCCGACACCGTCGACGGCGACCTCTTCGGGATCGCGCACGACGAGCTCGCCGCCGCCGTGCAGCAGTTCTCAGTCCGCGGCGGGCGAATCCGTGGCGTTCGCAGCTGGGTTGTCGACAAGGAACTCGACCTGAGTCTCGCTGAACTCGTCGAGTCCGTGGTTCACAATGCCTACGAGCATGGTGACGGCGGGCGCGGGCTCGCCCCACCCAGGCTCGTCGTCGTGCCCGCCCTTCCCGAGGATTCGCCTGAGCTCGAGCGGCTCTTGAGCGAGCTGCGCGCCGAGCGCGGCAAACGCGGGCGCGTCGCCATCCGGGTTGCGAAGCGCGGGGATCTCGCGCAACTCTCCGAGACGGTCACCCGGAACGCACAGAGCGCCCTCGCGAGCTACAAGACCCGCCGCAGCGGTGACTTCGTCGCGCGCTCACAGGCGCTCTCAGACATCCAGGAAGCCCTCGGGATGGCCGAGGCCCCCCTCCGAATGGAATGTTACGACGTCTCGCATCTCGCGGGGACCAACATCGTCGCCTCGATGGTCGTGTTCGAGGACGGCCTGCCGCGCAAGGACCAGTACCGGCGGTTCAGCATCCCGGACTCGACCGACGACACGGAGTCGATCTACCAGACGCTGAGCCGGCGACTCGCCCGCATCGAGGAGGAGCAGGGCCTGCGCGAGCTCCACGAACAGCTCGAGCTCGACGGAGCAGTCCCGCGCAAGCGCTTCGCGTACCGACCGAATCTCCTCATCGTCGACGGCGGCCAACCGCAGGTCCAGGCCGCCGCGAGGGCGCTGCGGGATGCCGGCCTCGAAACCAGCGGACCGGGCGGTATCGCCCTGTGCGGCATAGCGAAACGCCTCGAGGAGATCTGGCTGCCGGATGCCGACTTCCCCGTCATCCTGCCGCGCAACAGCGACGCGCTCTTCCTGTTCCAGCGCATCCGCGATGAAGCGCACCGCTTCGCGATCACATACCAGCGCCAGAGGCGCAGGTCCGACATCGGTTCGGTACTCTCGACGATCCCCGGCCTCGGCCCTGCGCGCGTGCGTGAGCTGCTCCGGCACTTCGGGTCGGTCACGCGGCTGCGGGCTGCAGAGGCGGAGGGGATCGCGGAAGTGCGGGGGATCGGCCCCGCGACGGCGACCGCCGTGTACGCGAGACTGCGCGAGGAGGATTCCCGACCGTCCTGATGTCGGTAGGCTTTGAGGCACCGATCCGACGGCGACGAGCAGGGGCGTGATGAACCGATGAGGAACGACAGCACCCGCCAGGAGGTGCTCGTCGTCACGGGGATGTCCGGCGCCGGTCGCTCGACCGTCGGCAACGCCCTCGAGGATCTCGGCTGGTATGTCGTCGACAACCTCCCGCCGCAGATGATCACGCCACTCGTCGAGCTCGCGACGAAGGCGGGGGACACCGTCCCTAAGATCGCCGCGATCACCGACGTGCGCGGCGGCCGTCTCTTCGCCGACCTCCAGGAGACGGTCGAGGCGCTGCGTGCGGTCTCGAATGTCCGGGTGCTCTTCCTCGAGGCGACCGACGATGCCCTCGTGCGCCGTTTCGAGCAGGTGAGGCGCCCGCACCCGCTGCAGGGCGATGGGACATTGCTTGACGGCATTGCAGCGGAGCGCGCCAGGATGCTCGAGATGCGGGAGTCGAGCGACATCATCATCGACACCTCGGACCTCAACATCCATCAGCTCGCGACGAAGGTCTCCGAGATCTTCGCCGAGGAGGGAAGCGCAGGAGTCCAGGTGACGGTCGTGAGCTTCGGCTTCAAGTACGGCGTGCCCACCGATGCCGACCTCGTCGCCGACATGCGGTTCCTGCCGAACCCGTTCTGGATCCCCGAGTTGCGCGCGCACACCGGCCTCGAGCCGGTCGTGAGCGAATTCGTACTGGCACAGGAGGGGGCGAGCGAGTTCGTCGAGGCCTACGCTGCCGCGCTCACGCCGGTGCTCGCCGGCTACCAGCGCGAGAACAAGCGCCACGCGACGATCGCCCTCGGCTGCACGGGCGGAAAACACCGGTCAGTGGCCATCGCCGAGCAGCTCGCCGCGATCCTCCGCGGCCTGCCGGGCGTCGCCGTCAACGTCAAGCATCGGGATCTGGGCAGGGAATGAAGGGAATCGACAGGTGGCATTGACCGCGGACGTCAAGGCAGAACTCGCGAAAGTCGAGACGAGCAGGACCTCCATCCGCGCTGCGGAACTCGCCACCATCCTGCGCTTCTCCGGGGGACTCCACCTCATTTCCGGGCGGATCGCCGTCGAGTCCGAACTCGACTCCGCCGAGCTCGCCCAGCGGGTGCGCAGGGACATCCTCGAGCTCTTCGGCGTGCGAAGTGAACTCGCCGTGATCTCGGCATCCGGCATCCGGCGGACGAACCATTACCTCGTGCGGGTGCTCGACGGGGAGACGCTCGCGCGGCAGACCGGACTGCTCGATGCGCGCCGACGCCCAGTGCGCGGTCTGCCCAACAAGCTCACGACAGGTTCCCAGGAGGAGCTCGCGGCCGTCTGGCGCGGCGCCTTCCTCGCGAGGGGCTCGCTCACCGACCCCGGCCGCTCTGCGGCACTCGAGGTCACCTGCCCCGGCAATGAATCCGCAATGGCGCTCGTCGGAGCCGCAGGAAGGCTCAAGGTGCCGGCCAAGGCCAGGGAGGTCCGCGGCGTGCATCGCGTCGTCATCAGGGACGGCGAGGCGATCAGCACGATGCTCGTCCACATGGGTGCCGTCGCGACGGTCGTGAGCTGGGAGGAACTCCGCCAGCGGCGGGAGGTGCGGGCGACCGCGAACCGGCTCGTGAACTTCGACGACGCGAACCTGCGCCGCTCGGCCCAGGCCGCCGTGGCCGCGTGCGCGCGGGTTGAACGCGCTCTCGAGATCCTCGAGGGCAAAGTCCCTGACCACCTGCAGTACGCGGGGGAGCTGCGCCTCCGGTTCCGCGACGCGAGCCTCGACGAGCTCGGTCACCATGCCGAACCGCCCATGACGAAGGATGCCGTCGCCGGACGCATCCGTCGCCTTCTCGCGATGGCGGACAAGGTCGCCTCCGACCGCGGCATCCCCGGCACCGACGCGAACCTGCCGGCCGACTACGAGGACGCCTGATTCCTCACCGTGCACCGGCCCCGGAACCATCCAGAGTCGAGGCATAGACTGGAACGGTCATCCGGTTCGCCGTGAGTGCGGCCGGGACTGAACAACTCAAGGAGATTCACCGATGGCTGATTACACTCTTCCCGATCTGGGCTACGACTACGCGGCGCTCGAGCCGAACATCAGCGGCAGGATCATGGAGTTGCACCACGACAAGCACCACAAGGCCTACGTCGACGGTGCCAATACGGCCATCGCCAAGCTCGCAGAGGCACGGGAGTCGAACGACTTCGCCAACGTCAACAAGCTCCAGAAGGACCTCGCCTTCAACCTCGCCGGCCACGTCAACCACACGATCTTCTGGACCAACATGTCACCGGATGGCGGCGACAAGCCGACGGGCGAGCTCGCATCCGCGATCGACGACCACTTCGGCTCCTTCGACAAGTTCCGGGCGCACTTCACGGCGGCCGCGGCGGGCATCCAGGGCTCTGGATGGGGTGCGCTCGTGTGGGACTCGCTCGGGGAGAAGCTTCTCGTGCAGCAGTACTACGACCACCAGGGGAACTTCGCGACGGGCACCGTTCCGCTGCTCCTGCTCGATATGTGGGAGCACGCCTTCTACCTCGACTACGTCAACGTCAAGGCCGATTACATCACGGCGTTCTGGAACATCGCGGACTGGGGCAATGTGCAGTCACGCTTCGCAACAGCGCGCCAGAAGACCTCCGGGCTGCTGGTACTGTCATAGCGGTCATTCACCCGTCCTACCCCGAGGAGCCCAGTTTTGTCCGTCAAGATCGGAATCAACGGCTTCGGCCGCATCGGCCGGAACTACTTCCGCGCCGCACTCGCCAAGGGCAGTGACCTCGACATCGTCGCCGTCAATGACCTCACCGACAACAGGACCCTGGCGACCCTGCTCCAGTACGACTCGGTCAACGGCCGACTCGGCGCGACCGTCGAGCTCGACGGCGACCGCATCGTCGTCAACGGGAAGCCCATCACCGTGCTCGAACAGCGCGACCCTGCGCTGCTCGGCTGGGGCGACCTCGGCGTCGACATCGTCATCGAGTCGACAGGCCGGTTCACCAATGCGGAGGATGCACGCAAGCACATCGATGCAGGGGCGAAGAAGGTCATCGTCTCCGCACCGGCCAAGGGCGAGGATGCGACGTTCGTCATGGGCGTCAACGAGCAGTCCTACGATCCTGCGAATCACAACATCATCTCGAACGCGTCGTGCACGACGAACTGCCTCGCGCCGCTCGCCAAGGTCTTCCTCGACAACTTCGGGATCGAACGCGGACTCATGACCACGGTGCACGCCTACACGGCGGACCAGAATCTGCAGGACGGCCCGCACAAGGATCTGCGCCGCGCGCGCGCCGCCGCCATCAACATCGTGCCGACGAGCACTGGCGCGGCCAAGGCCATCGGCCTCGTCCTGCCCGAGCTCGTGGGCAAGCTCGACGGCTATGCCCTCCGGGTGCCCGTCCCGACCGGGTCGATCACCGACCTCACCGTCGAGACGCGTGCGGGCCTCACCGTCGACGATGTCAACTCTGCCTACCGTGAGGCCGCGAACGGGTCCCTCAAGGGACTCCTGAGCTACACGGAGGACCCGATCGTCTCGAGCGACATCGTCAACGACCCCCACTCGTGCATCTTCGACGCCGGGCTCACGAAGGTCATCGGGACCCAGGTCAAGGTGGCCGGCTGGTACGACAACGAGTGGGGATACTCGAACCGCCTCGTCGACCTGACCGAGTACGTCGCCGCGCGCCTGTCCTGATCGGGGGCGCCACATGCTCCGAACGATCGAGTCCCTCGGGCCGCTCGCCGGCAAGCGCGTCATCGTCCGATGCGATCTCAACGTGCCGCTCGACGGTCGTGAGATCACCGATGACGGGCGCATCCGGGCATCGCTCGGGACGCTCAACGAGCTCCTGGCCGCTGGGGCACGCGTCGTCGTGATCTCGCACCTCGGGCGCCCGGACGGCGCCCCGGATGCGCAGTACAGCCTCGCGCCCGTGGCACAGCGCCTCGGCGAGTTGCTCGACCGTCCCGTCGCGTTCGCAGGTGACACCGTTGGGCCAGAGGCCGTGGCGGCTGTCGAGAAGCTTGACGACGGCGGAATCGCCCTCCTCGAGAACCTGCGCTTTAACCAGGGGGAGACCGCGACGTCGGCCGAGGATCGTCGTGAGTTCGCGGGCAGGCTCGCCGCCTTCGGCGATGTCTTCGTTTCCGACGGGTTCGGTGTCGTTCATCGCAAGCAGGCGAGCGTCTACGAACTCGCCGAGTTGCTTCCGAGTGCTGCTGGTCGTCTCGTGAGCGCGGAACTCGACGTTCTCGATCAGCTCACCGGGACGCCGGCGAAACCATACACCGTCGTGCTCGGCGGCTCCAAGGTCTCCGACAAGCTCGGTGTCATCGGCCACCTGCTTCCGCGCGTCGACGCGCTGCTCGTCGGAGGAGGAATGATGTTCACCTTCCTCGCCGCCCTCGGGCATCCTGTCGGGTCGAGCCTGCTCGAAGAGGACCAGCTCGACACCGTGCGCGGCTACCTCACCGAGGCCGAACGGCTCGGAGTCGACCTCATCCTTCCCGTGGACACTGTCGTCGCCGCTTCCTTCTCTGCCGACGCCGACCACGAGGTCCGATCCGTCGAGGCGATGGAGGACACAGCGTGGGGCCACGAAGGCCTCGGACTCGATATCGGGCCGAAGACGGCGCGGCGTTTCGCGGAGGTCATCGCCTCGAGCGCGACAGTGTTCTGGAACGGCCCCATGGGCGTCTTCGAGTTCCCGGCGTTCGCTGCAGGGACGAAAGCCGTCGCACAGGCATTGACCGAGGTCGCCGGCCTCTCGGTCGTCGGCGGGGGCGACTCGGCTGCGGCGGTGCGGGCCCTCGGGTTCGCCGACGACCGTTTCGGTCACATTTCGACGGGCGGTGGTGCGAGCCTCGAATTCCTCGAAGGGAAGCGGCTGCCAGGACTGGAGGTACTCGGATGGCAGCAGTGACGACCAGTTCAGCGGGGCGCAGGCCGCTCATCGCCGGAAACTGGAAGCTCAACCTCGACCATCTCCAGGCAATCGCCTTCGTGCAGAAGCTCGCGTGGAGCCTCAAGGACGCCAAGCTCGACTTCCGCACCGTCGAGGTCGCGGTGTTCCCTCCTTTCACAGACCTGCGCTCGGTGCAGACGCTCATCGCCGCCGACCGCTTCCCCATCACTTTCGGGGCACAGGATGTGTCGGAGCACGATTCGGGCGCCTATACGGGAGAGATCTCCGGCGCGTTCCTCAAGGCGCTTGAGTGCAGCTACGCGATCGTCGGACATTCAGAGCGACGGTCGTACCACAACGAGTCCAACGAACTCGTCGGCGCCAAGGCCGCCGCCGCCATCCGCCACGGTCTCGTGCCGGTCATCTGCGTCGGTGAGACCGCAGAGGACCTCGAGGAGCGCGGCGCGAGCGCTGTCCCTGTCGAGCAGCTCGAGACGGCCCTGCGAGACCTCCCGCGCGTTGCCGGCGGCGCGGGAGCCGACATCGTCGTGGCCTACGAACCGGTATGGGCCATCGGGTCCGGTCAGGCTGCCACGCCGGAACAGGCCGAGAACGTCGCAGGGCAGTTGAGGGCAGTCGTTGGCACGGCACTCGGCGACGACGCTGCGGCACGCACACGCATCCTCTACGGCGGTTCTGTCACGTCCGGCAACATCGCGAGCTTCCTTCGTGAGGCGAACATCGACGGGGCCCTCGTCGGCGGTGCGAGTCTTGTCGTCGACGAATTCGCCAAGATCGCACGGTTCCAGAGCCACGTCGGCGTGTAGGCGGCAGGCATCACCGGCGCCGAATCGGCCGATCCGCCGCCACGAGTTATACTGATCAACGGTCAGCGCCCCCAGAAAGGCACCCTTCCCGTGGAAATTCTCCAGGTCATCCTGCAGGTCGTACTCGGCATCACGAGCCTCCTGCTGACCTTGCTCATCCTGCTTCACAAGGGGCGCGGCGGTGGTCTGTCCGACATGTTCGGCGGTGGCACGACCTCGAACCTAGGGGCGTCGGGTGTCGCAGAACGCAACCTCAACCGCTTCACCGTCATCCTGGGGCTCGTGTGGGTGCTGTGCATCATCGCTCTCGGGCTCATCACGAAGTTCGACGTCGGCGTTTAGTGCCTATAGACAACAGCAGCCTCACAAGATAGCGCCTTCACAACCGCGCCCGGTCAAGATTAGGAGTCGTCAGTGGCATCTGGTGGCAGTGCAATTCGAGGGTCGCGCGTGGGCGCGGGACCGATGGGGGAGCAGGATCGCGGATACCACGCGGACCGGATCCAGGTGTCCTACTGGTGCGCCAACGGGCACGAGCTCAAGCCGTACTTCCTTGCGACGATCGAGCCGGAGGAGATCCCGGAGCGGCTCGACTGCCCCAACTGCGGGCTCCCGGCCGGCCGCGACAAGGACAATCCGCCGTCCGTCGCCAAGCTTGAGCCGTACAAGACCCACCTCGCCTACGTCAAGGAGCGAAGGACCGAGCAGGAGGCCGCCACGCTTCTCGACGAGGCGCTCGAGCAGCTCAGGGCGCGCAGGGGCCGCACCTCGGCCTGACAGGCCGGGTTCAGACCGATTCGCCCTCGGCGAGCAGGTCAGGTGAGACATCGGCCGTGGCGGCGCTGTCGATGAAGAACACGGTCCTGAGACGCCCTGCAACGCCCGCTGCGGGCACATCGACTGTACTCGCGCCCGCAAGGGCGAGGCCGAGGGCCGCAGCCTTGTCCGCCCCTGCGAGGCATAGCCAGACGCGGTCAGCGCCGTTGATGGCCGGCAATGTGAGGCTCAGTCGCTCCGGGGGCGGCTTGGGCGATTCCCGCACGGCGATGACGGTCGCCTCTGTGACCCGGATGCCCTCCCGGTCAGGAAACAGGGATGCGACGTGTCCGTCGGGCCCGACGCCCAGGAAGACGAGGTCGAAGTCCGGAACGCTCGCTCCCTCCGCGGCGTGCTGGGCGAGTTCGTCGGCATAGTGCCGAGCGGCGGCGTCCAGCCCGAGGGAGCCGTCCGAGGCGGGTGCACGGTGAATGCGCGCGGGGTCGAGCGTGCCGTCCTCGACGAGGACCGTGAGCAGGGCTTCGTCGGCCAGGGTGTCGTTGCGCTCCGGATCCCCGGAGGGGAGCCAGCGCTCGTCGCCCCACCAGAACTCGACGCGGTTCCAGTCGAGCGAGTGCAACCGAGGTGACGCGGCGATCGCGGCGAGCACCTCGGCACCGACCGTGCCGCCCGTGAGCACGAGCTGGGCCGTTGGCTTGGTCGCGAGGACCTCGGCGAGAAGATCGAAGAAGCGGTCGGCGACGCCGGTGGCGAGGCTGCGACGGTCCTCATGCACGATGACGCTGCGCTCGTTGAGCGGTTCACGAATCATGTTGGCTGCTCCTGGGTGCGGAAGGGGGTCGGTGACGCGGTCGGCGCCGCGAGCCTGGGAAGTCCGCCCTGGAGCACGTCGCCGAACAGGTCGTCAGGGTCGAGCCTGCGCAGTTCCTCCGCGAGGCAGTCGCGAAGGGTGCGGCGCGGAAGGGAGATGTCGTGCACGGGCTGGCCAGGCTGGACGAGCGTGACGATGCTCGGCTGTGTTCTGCGCAACTCGATGACACCCGAAGCGCGCTCGAGCCTGACCTCATGGATGCCCGCTCGTCCCTCCGTCGGGCCATATGAGAACTGGCGAGCCCCGACCTCGAGCTGCCGCTGGAGCCACGCGGCCAAGAGGCTCGTCGATGGCGAATCGGATGCGCCGTGCACCTCGATGCCGGTGATGGACTCGTAGGGCGGCTGGTCGAGCACGGCGGCCAGCTGAGCGCGCCACAGCGTGAGTCGGGTCCAGGCGAAGTCGGTGTCGCCTGGGCTGTACGACTGCGCCAGGTGGTCGAGGTAGGCGCGCGGATCGGGCTGCGCAGCGGCATCCGTGATGCGTCGCTGCGCCATCCGGCCGATCGCGGACTTCGAAACGACGTCGGGCGCCTCCGCCGGCCACCACGCGACGACGGGGGCATCGGCGAGCAGGAGGCCCGTCACGAGCCCTTCCTCGTTCCGCGCAGTCTCACCGTACGCGCGCAGGACGACAACCTCGCTCGCCCCTGCGTCCCCGCCCACACGAATTTGCGCGTCGAGCCGTGACTCGCCATTGCCAGCCGCCTCAGTCGCAGCGGATGCCGTGGAGAGCACGATGACGCGCATGGGGTGCTCGCGCGAAGCGTCGTTCGCGGCTTCGATCGCTTCTTCCTCTGCGCCGTGCCGGGTCGCGATGACAAGGGTGAGGACGCGTCCGAGGGCGACGGCCCCGCCCTCCTCGCGGATCCTCACAAGGGCCTTCGAGATGCCGCTCGTCGTGGTGTCCGGTAGTTCGACGATCACGGGCGCCTCCAGGTGCGGCCGTCGCGGGCCAGGAGCGCGTCGGCTGAAGCGGGCCCCCACGTGCCAGGCCGGTACTGCTCCGGCCTGCCCTGCACAGCCCAGAACTCCTCGATCGGGTCGAGGATCATCCAGCTCAACTCGACCTCTTCGTGGCGCGGGAAAAGCGGCGGATCACCCAGGAGCACATCCAGGAGGAGCCGCTCGTACGCCTCGGGGCTCGCCTCGGTGAACGCATGGCCGTACCCGAAGTCCATCGTCACGTCGCGCACCTGCATCCCGGCACCGGGAACCTTCGAGCCGAATCGGATCGTGACGCCCTCATCCGGTTGCACGCGAATGACGAGGGCGTTCCGGCCGAGTGCGCTCGTCTGGCTCTCGGCGAAGAGGTACTGGGGAGCCCGCTTGAACACGACGGCGATCTCCGTCACCCTGCGTCCGAGGCGCTTGCCAGCCCTGAGATAGAAGGGGACGCCGGCCCAGCGACGGGTATTGATGTCGAGGCGAATGGCGGCGTACGTCTCGGTGAGCGAGTCAGGGTTCATGCCGTCTTCGTCGAGGAACCCGACGACGCGCTCACCGCCCTGCCAGCCGCTCGAGTACTGGCCGCGCGCCGTCGTGAGAGCGAGGTCCTTGCCGAGTCGCACCGCGGAGAGGATCTTCTCCTTCTCCGCGCGCAGGTCCTTCGCGTCGAAGGAGACCGGCTCCTCCATGGCAGTGAGGGCGAGCAGCTGCAGGAGGTGGTTCTGGATGACATCCCGCGCGGCGCCGATGCCGTCGTAGTAGCCTGCACGGCCGCCGACACCGATGTCCTCTGCCATCGTGATCTGCACGTGGTCCACGTAGCGCTCGTTCCAGATCGGCTCGTAGAGCTGGTTCGCGAAGCGCAGCGCAAGGATGTTCTGGACCGTCTCCTTGCCGAGATAGTGGTCGATGCGGAACACGGAGTCGGTGGGGAACACCGACTCGACGACGTCATTGAGAGCCCTGGCGGAGGCGAGGTCGCTTCCGAAGGGCTTCTCGATCACGACTCGGCGCCATTGGCCATTGGATTGCTCCGCGAGCCCGGAGCGGCGCAGCTGCTCCGTGACCTCCGGGAACGACTTCGGGGGGATCGAGAGGTAGAACGCGTGGTTGCCCATGGTTCCCCTCGTCTCGTCGAGCTCGCGCAGCGTCTCGGCGAGCCTCGCAAAGGCCGCGTCGTCGTCGAACTCACCCTGGACGAAGCGGATGCCATGCGAAAGCTGCTTCCAGACATCCTCGTCGAAGGGCGTGCGGGCGTGCGCCTTGACGGCATCGTGAACGACAGCGGCGAAGTCCTGCGTCTCCCAGTCGCGCCGGGCGAACCCGACGAGGGCGAACCCAGGCGGAAGCAGGCCGCGGTTCGCGAGGTCGTAGACCGCCGGCATGAGCTTCTTGCGAGACAGGTCGCCCGTCACACCGAAGATGATGAGCGCGCTCGGACCCGCGATGCGGTTGAGCCGCCGATCGGAGGGCAGTCTCAGCGGGTTGGCATCCCGCCTGATCTCGACCGGCGCCATCGGCTCAACCGAGAATGTCGAGGAGCGTGGCGAGGCCGCGCCCCTCATCGACGAGCGTGAGGGTCAGCACGGGACGGCCATGGTCGGCGAGCACGGCGGCGTCGCCCTGGGCCTGCGCCTGGATGAGTTCACCGAACGTGAACGGGCGGCCAGGGATCTCGAGGTCGCTCGTCTCTCTCGACGTGAGCTGAAGGAAGACCCCGACAGCAGGTCCACCCTTGTGGAACTGGCCGGTCGAGTGCAGGAACCGTGGGCCCCATCCGAACGTGACGGGCCGGCCGGCTCGTCGGGCGGCGAGGTCGCGGATCCGTGCTGCCCTGGGCAGGTGAACTCGGTCGAGGTACGCCTGGATGCTCAGGTAGCCGCCATGCGGGAGACGTGTCATGAGCGCGTCGAGTGCCGAGGCGAGCGTCCCGCCCTCCGTGATCGCGGCATCCGTCGAGCGCACCTCGATGCCGGACTCGATGAAAGCCGGCTCCGCCGGCTCAGGACGCGCGTCGAGCAGGCCCCTCGTGGCTTCCTTGGCGGATTCGACGTCCGGCTGGTCGAAGGGGTCGATGCCGAGGATTCGCCCTGCGACGGCGATCGCGGTCTCCCACACGAGCAGCTGCGCCCCGAGGGTTCCGCTGATCTCGATCTCACCCTCCTCGACCTCGTCCGTCGCCCGCGCGCTCTCCACGAGACGGACGACCTGGAGGTCGGGCAACTCCATCGTGAGTTCAGGGGCGTCGACACCGAGAACGACAGGGAGGATGCCTTTCCCCAGCTTCCCGGTCGACTCGGCGATGAGCTGCTCTGCCCAGTCGGCGAAGCCGACGATGTACGTGCCGTCCGAGACGATCCCGAGCTTGTCCCTGAGGGGCCGGGTGCCGGCGATGGCCGCACCCAGGATGAGCGCAGGGTTCTCTGGCCTGTCGACGGCGATGCGCCCCGCGACCGATGAGGCCTCGTCGAGCAGCGAGGCGATGTCGACGCCGGCGAGGCCGGAGGGGACGAGTCCGAAGGCCGTGAGAGCGGAGTAGCGCCCACCGACATCGGGGTCGGCGTTGAACACCCGATAGCCGTCCGCCCGTGCGGCCACGTCGAGAGGCGACCCCGGGTCCGTCACGACGATGATGCGGTCGATGGGGTCGATCCCGGCGTCGCGGAATGCCTTCTCATAGACCCGCTTCTGGCTGTCGGTCTCCACGGTCGAGCCCGACTTCGACGAGATCACGACGGCGGTCGTGGCGAGCCGGTCGGCGAGCGCCGCGGCGACCTGGCCCGGTGAGCTCGTGTCGAGGATAGTGAGTTCGACCCCCGCCGTGCGCGTGATGACCTCGGGGGCGAGTGAGGACCCTCCCATGCCGCCCAGCACGATGTGGTCGACGCCGTGGGCGTGCAATCGGTCCCGCAGCGCGAGGATGTCGGGCACGAGCGGGTCGGAGACGACGACGGCCTCTGTCCAGCCGAGCCGCTGTGCCGCTTCCGCCTCCGCGTCAGGGCCCCACAGCGTCGGATCCTGCCCTGCGATGCGCGAGGCGACCAGATCGCTCACGAGCTGTGGAACGATGCGGTCGACCGCCTCGAGAGCGGCCCCGCTCGCCGTGATGTCGAAGCTCACGAACCGGACTTCCCGCGAGCCGCCTCGAGCGCGGCGGACACCGTGTCGAGCAGCTCGTTCCAGGACACCGTGAACTTGTCGATGCCCTCCTTCTCGAGGAGCGCCGTGACCTCGTCGTACGAGATGCCAAGGCCCGCGACGGCGTCGAGGACCGCGTTGGCATCGGCGTAGTTGCCCGTGACGGTATCGCCCCGGATCACGCCGTGATCGAATGTCGCCTCCATGGTCTTCTCCGGCATGGTGTTGACGACGTCGTCGGCGACGAGCTCCTCGACGTAGAGGGTGTCCCGCAGCGAGGGGTCCTTGACACCCGTTGAGGCCCACAGCGGCCGCTGGACGTGGGCACCGGCGGCGACGAGGCCCTTGGCGCGCTCACTCGCGAAGGCCTGCTCGAAGACCTCGTAGGCCAAGCGCGCGTTCGCGATGCCGGCCTTGCCCTTGAGCGCGAGAGCCTCCTTCGTCCCGATGGCCTCGAGCCGCTTGTCGACCTCGGTGTCGACACGCGATACGAAGAAGGATGCGACCGACCGGATGCGGGAAAGATCGATGCCGGCCGCACGGGCCTTCTCGAGACCGGCCAGGTAGGCGTTGATGACCTCGCGGTGACGCTCGAGGCTGAAGATGAGGGTCACGTTGACGCTGATGCCGAGGGCCGTGAGCTCGGTGATGGCCCCGAGGCCCTCGACCGTGGCCGGCACCTTGATCATGACGTTGGGCCGGTCGACGGTGTCCCACAGCATCCGGCCCTGTGCGATCGTGCCTGCGGTGTCGTGGGCCAGGGCAGGCTCGACTTCGATCGAGACGCGCCCGTCGCGACCGTCGGACGAGTCGAAGAGCGGCCGGAAGATGTCGCAGCCCCTTGCGACGTCATGCGTCGTGATGTCCACGACGGCGTCGCTCACGCTCGTACCCGCTGCGGCCAGCCCCGCGACCTGTTCGTCGTAGTCCTCGCCCTTGGCGAGGGCGTTGGCGAAGATCGTCGGGTTCGTCGTGACTCCCACGACGTGGCGGTCCTCGATGAGCTTCTTCAGCCCTCCTGAGACGATCCTCTCGCGAGAGAGGTCGTCGAGCCAGACGCTCACGCCCGCCTTCGTGAGGTCGGCGAGCGGGCTCGTGGTGTCGGTCATGTTCGTTCTTCTTCCGTCATGCCCAGGCCTTACGCGGCGAGGGATTCCTTCGCAGCTGCAACGACGTGCTCGGTCGTGAGGCCGAACTCGCGGTACAGGGTCTCGTAGTCGGCTGAGGCGCCGTAGTGCTCGATCGAGACGCTGCGGCCGCGGTCGCCGATGATGCCGCGCCAGCCGAGGGCGAGACCCGCCTCGACCGACACCCGTGCTGTCACGCCGGCCGGGAGCACCGATTCGCGGTACCCGGCATCCTGCTCGGAGAACCATTCGAGACACGGTGCTGAGACCACGCGGGCGTTGACGCCGTCCCCCTTGAGGGTCTCGCGCGCCTCGAGCGCGAACTGGACCTCGGATCCTGTGGCGATGATGATGACATCCGGGGTTCCGCCCGGCGCTTCGGCGAGCACGTATGCGCCCCGCGCGACGTTGTCAGCGGAGGCGAGGATGTCCCCGGAGGCCGCGCCGGTTCCGCGTTCGAAGACCGGCAGATTCTGCCTGCTGAGGGCGAGGCCGGCAGGACCCCCGCGCCGTTGCAGCATCGCGAGCCAGGCGAAGGAGACCTCATTCGCATCGGCTGGGCGCACGACGTCGAGGCCAGGGATCGCGCGGAGCGCCGTGAGCTGTTCGATCGGCTGGTGGGTCGGCCCGTCGCCGCCGAGGGCGACCGAGTCGTGGGTCCACACGTAGATGGACGGGATCTGCATGAGGGCGGCGATGCGCACTGCCGCCCGCATGTAGTCGCTGAAGATGAGGAAGGTGCCGCCGAAGGCGCGGGTCTTGCCGTGCAGCACGATGCCGTTGATGATGGCGCCCATGGCGTGCTCTCGGATGCCGAAGTGCAGCACCCTGCCGTACTTGTCGCCGGCCCACTCATGGGTCGAGTGCTCGGCCGGAACGAACGACTCCGCCGACTCGATCGTCGTGTTGTTGGACTCCGCGAGGTCGGCCGAGCCTCCCCACAGCTCCGGCATGATCGCGGCGATGGCGTTGATGACCTTGCCGGATGCGGCGCGCGTCGACACGTCCTTGCCCGGCTCGAACACCGGGAGCACGTCCTCGATGCCCTCCGGAGCGGCGCCGGACTCGAGCCTGTCCAGAAGCGCCTTGCGCTCGGGGTTCGCCACGGCCCAGGCGTCGAAGCCCTTCTGCCACTCGGCCTTCGCGGCCGCCCCGCGCTCGACGGCCTTCCTGGTGTGCTCGAGCACTGCAGGCTCGACGGCGAAGTGCTCGTCGGGGTCGAAGTCGAGCACCTTCTTGACGGCGGCGAGCTCATCGGCCCCGAGCGCGGAGCCGTGGATCTTGCCGGTGTTCTGCTTGGTGGGGGAGGGCCAGCCGATGATCGTGCGCAGCACGATGAGCGAGGGGCGGTCGGTCGCCGCCTGCGCCGCCTCGATCGCCCGGTGCAGCTCCGCGACATCCTCGGTGTAGACGCCGGTCTTCTTCCAGTCGACGACCTGCACGTGCCAGTGGTAGGCCTCGTAGCGCGCCGCCACGTCCTCGGTGAAGGCGATATCGGTGTCGTCCTCGATGGAGATCTGGTTGTCGTCGTAGATCACAACCAGGTTGCCGAGCTTCTGATGACCCGCGAGGGAAGACGCCTCGCTCGAGATGCCCTCCTGCATGTCGCCATCGCTCGCGATGACGTAGATGAAGTGATCGAAGGGGCTCGTGCCTTCAGCGGCATCCGGATCGAACAGGCCACGCTCGTAGCGGGCAGCGTAGGCGAACCCGACAGCGGAGGAGATGCCCTGGCCGAGCGGCCCCGTCGTCATCTCGATGCCATCGGTGTGGCCGTACTCCGGGTGCCCAGGCGTCTTCGAACCGAACGTGCGCAGGGCCTTGAGATCGTCGAGCTCGAGGCCGTAACCGCCGAGATAGAACTGCACGTACTGGGTGAGCGAGGTGTGGCCGGCCGAGAGGATGAACCGGTCCCTGCCCAGCCATGAACTGTCGCGCGGGTCACGACGCATGACCCTCTGGAACAGCAGGTAGGCGGCGGGGGCGAGACTCATGGCCGTCCCCGGATGACCGTTGCCCACCTTCTCCACGGCATCCGCCGCAAGAATTCTCGCCGTGTCGACCGCGCGGTCGTCGATGGGCTCCCAGTCGAGTGCTGCCATGGAAATCGATGACCTTTCGCCGTTGTGCGCGACCTGACGGTCGCTGACCTGTGCGGATCGCCCGCCCTGTCACCGTTGGCACTGCCGGGTGCTGGACCCGGTTGGCAAGCAGTTCCAGTATAGAGAGCAGTGCTGGGGGCCCGCTGGCGACGGCGGTCTCCCACAGCGAGCCACGGCGGCGGTCGCATAGACTCAATGGGCTGGGAACGTCAGCGAGCGGATGAGGAGCGATGGACACGGCCGTAGTGACGCGCGCGAGCGGCGAACGACTCGGCATCCTGCGCAAGGCGAGTGCCTACCTCCAGCTGACGAAGCCCCGCATCATCGAGCTCCTGCTCATCACGACGATCCCCGTCATGTTCCTCGCCGAGCGGGGCATTCCGGATCTTTGGCTCGTTGTCGCGACGCTCGTGGGCGGCGGGCTGAGCGCAGGTTCCGCCGGTGCGTTCAACTGCTACATCGACCGCGACATCGACCGCGTCATGAAGCGCACCCGGGGTCGGCCGCTCGTGACCGGCGAGCTCACCGATCGCGAGGCGCTCGTGTTCGCCTGGGTGCTCGCGGTCGTGTCGACACTGTGGCTCGGGCTCCTCGTGAACTGGGTCGCCGCGGGGCTCGCCGCGGCGGGCCACGTGTTCTATGTCGTGGTCTACTCGCTCTGGCTCAAGCGCCGCACGTCGCAGAACATCATCTGGGGCGGTGCCGCCGGATGCGTGCCCGTGCTCGTGGGCTGGGCCGCCGTGACGGGCTCGCTCGCCTGGACACCCGTCATCCTGTTCGGCGTCGTCTTCCTGTGGACGCCGCCGCACTACTGGCCGCTCTCGATGCGCTACCGCAAGGACTACCAGACGGCCAACGTCCCCATGCTCGCGGTCGTTCGGGGGAGGGTCCAGGTCGGCCTGCAGGTCGTCCTCTACGCCTGGGCGACGGTCGTCTGCTCTCTCCTGCTCGTGCCGGTCGCGGACATGGGCATCCTCTACACGGCGGTCGCGCTCGCGTCAGGCGGCTGGTTCGTCGTCGAGTCGCACCGGCTCTACTCGAAGGCCATCCGACACCTGGAAGGTTCGCCGATGCGCGTCTTCCACGCGTCGATCACCTACCTGACACTGCTCTTCGTCGCGGTCGGGATCGACCCGCTGCTGCCCTTCTGAGCCGTGCGGGGACGCACTGTCGCGAGGACGACGGCGGTCATGGCGGACAGGAGCAGGCAGGCCAGCACCATGTGCACGCCGACCGCGAGCGCGGGCAGGCCGTTGCGGGACTGGTAGAGGCCGACGGCGATCTGCAGGAACTCGATCCCGAGCAGCCAGAGTGCGAAGTAGCGGGTCACCGCAAAGCCCCTGCGCCAGGCCACGAGCACGACGAGAACCGTGAGACCGAACAGCGCATAGGCGGGCCAGGCGTGCACGTGTTCCATGATCTCGGTCGGGAGCCCGTTGCGCGAGGTGCCGAGATCGCCGGCATGCGGGCCAGACCCCGTCGTGAGCACACCCACGAGCACCGTCACCGCGGTGACGGCCGCCGTCACCCACGCAAGACCGCGCATCCAACCTGGCAGTGGCGCCGCGCGCTCAGCAGGCAGGTGCACGAACCACACGAGCGCCGCGGCGAGCACGACCATGATGGCCGAGATCACGAAGTGCAGGCCGACGATGTAGGACTCCAGGCTCGAGAGCACCGTGATCCCGCCGATTCCGGCCTGCGCGAGCACGAGCACGCCGAGGCTGAAGCTCAGCCAGAACAGCTCGGGCCGGGTGCGGCGCTGCCGCACGAGGAACAGGAACGTGAACAGGGCCACGATCGCGACGACGCCGCTCATCATCCGGTTCGAGAACTCGATGAGGCCATGGATGCCGAGCGCTTCGACGGGCACGAGCGACTCCGGCGTGCACAGCGGCCAGGTCGGACAGCCGAGCCCGGATGCCGTGAGCCGCACCGACCCGCCCGTCCCCACGATCGCGATCTCGGTGACGAGCGACGCCCAGGCGAACCAGCGGGCGCGGCGGGTGAGTTCACGGGGGAGGAGCCATCCGGTCAACCGCTTCCACCATCCGGAGGATCCGTCGTCAGTGCCCATGGTGATGCGCCCTTTCCCAGTCGAGAATCGCTCACGCCGACGAGGCACTCTGGCATTCCCGCCCACGGGCTGTAGAATCGAATCATCAAGGGCGAGTGGCCGGAGGTTCTTCCCGCGCACGTGTGCCCGGCAAGGAAGCCGGAGTCTTCGCCCAGTCTAAGCAACGGGCCCCGTCGCCCGGTCTCCGACTCCCTCAAGGGAATGACGAGGTGTCGGCGCGGGTTGGACCGGTTGCGGTCGGAAGTAGAAGCGAGAAAGGTGGACCATGTCAGACGTGCTGATCAACCGTCCTGAACTGGAGAGTCTCGGCGTCTACGAATTCGGCTGGGCCGACTCCGACGCTGCCGGCGCCTCCGCGCGCCGCGGCATCGACGAGGAGGTCGTGACCGACATCTCCCGCCTCAAGGGCGAACCGGAGTGGATGCTCAAGAACCGGCTCAAGGGCCTCAGCATGTTCCTCAGGAAGCCCATGCCGGCATGGGGCGCCGACCTCTCCGGCATCGACTTCGACAACATCAAGTACTTCGTCCGGTCCACCGAGAAGCAGGCCATGACCTGGGAGGAGCTCCCGGACGACATCAAGAACACCTACGAGCGCATCGGCATCCCTGAGGCCGAGCGCTCCCGTCTCGTGGCGGGCGTCACCGCGCAGTACGAGTCGGAGGTGGTCTACCACCAGATCCGGTCCGACCTCGAGGCGCAGGGCGTCATCTTCACCGACACCGACACGGCCCTGCGCGAGCACCCCGAGTTCTTCGAAGAGTACTTCGGCACGATCATCCCGGCGGGCGACAACAAGTTCGCGGCGCTCAACACCGCGGCATGGTCGGGCGGGTCGTTCGTGTACGTGCCGCCCGGCGTGCACGTCGAGATCCCGCTGCAGGCCTACTTCCGCATCAACACCGAGAACATGGGCCAGTTCGAGCGCACGCTCATCATTGCGGATGAGGGCAGCTACGTTCACTACATCGAGGGCTGCACCGCCCCGATCTACACGACGGACTCCCTTCACTCAGCGGTCGTCGAGATCGTCGTCAAGAAGAACGCCCGCGTTCGGTACACGACCATCCAGAACTGGTCGAACAACGTCTACAACCTCGTCACCAAGCGCGCGATCGCCCACGAGGGCGCGACCATGGAGTGGGTCGACGGCAACATCGGCTCGAAGGTGACCATGAAGTACCCGTCGATCTACCTCGTCGGGGAGCACGCAAAGGGCGAGACGCTCTCTGTGGCGTTCGCTGGCCCCGGCCAGCACCAGGATGCCGGGGCGAAGATGATCCACCTTGCGCCGCATACGCAGTCCTCGATCGTCTCGAAGTCGATCGCGCGAGGCGGGGGCCGCTCCGGCTACCGCGGAGAGGTCCGCATCGCCGAGGGTGCGCACCACTCCGCGAACACAGTGCGCTGCGATGCGCTGCTCGTTGACACGATGTCCCGCTCCGACACGTATCCGACGACGGACATCCGCGAGGACGACGTCCAGATGGGCCACGAGGCTACGGTCTCCCGCGTGAGTGCTGAGCAGCTCTTCTACCTGCAGTCGCGTGGAATGCCGGAGGACGAGGCCATGGCCATGATCGTCCGAGGCTTCATCGAACCCATCGCGCGAGAACTTCCCATGGAGTACGCCATGGAATTGAACAAGCTCATCGAGATGGGCATGGAAGGATCCGTCGGATAGCGATGCCAGCACCTTCACCATCAACGGCGTCACCGTCCATCTCCCGGCCCTCGGCAGCGGCGATCGAGCACTCCAGGCTCCTCTCCAAGCAGCACAGCGACGGCGGCTGGGGACTCGTGCCCATCCAGAGCCGCGCCGGGCGCTTCTCGTCCCACGACGTCGGCGAATTCGAGCCCGTGACGGGTTTCGAGGCCGAATGGAAGTACACGCCCGTCAAGCGGATCCACGCGCTTCTCGACGGCGAGCTCGACGGCAGTCGCTACGACTACGGCACCGAGGGCGAAAGCGGCATTACCGTCGAGTGGATCGAGCGGACGGATGCGCGCATCGGATCGGTTGGCACCCCGGAGGAGCGGGGCTCCGCGAACGCCTGGAGCCACGTCGACGGCGCCATCGCGATCACTGTGTCGGGTGACCAGACGGTCGAGGCGACCGTGACGCGCAGCGCGCTCGGCCCCTCCGCGCGCGCCGCCCACACCGTCATCGACGCGAAACCGAACAGCCGTGGCGTCATCGTGCTGCAGAACACCGGCGGTGCTCTCCTGAGCGAGAACGTCGAGATCTCGGTCGGCGACGGGGCACGGCTCACCGTCGTGACGGTGCAGGAATGGGCCCATGACGGCATCCACCTCGCCACCCACTTCGCCAGGCTCGGCAAGGACGCCCACCTCCGGCACGTCGTCGTGTCGCTCAGCGGGGCGATCGTCAGGGTCAACACCAACGCGCACCTCGCGGGCCCAGGGAGCGACGTCGAGCTCTACGGCGTGTACTTCGCTGATGCAGGCCAGCACCTCGAGCACCAGGTCTTCGTCAACCACGACGCCCCGAACACGAAATCCCGCGTGAGCTACCGCGGAGCGCTGCAGGGCGAGGGCGCGCGCACGGTCTGGATCGGCGACGTGCTCATCCGGCCGACGGCGGCTGGCACGGACAGCTACGAGGAGAACCGCAACCTCCTCCTCACCGAGGGGGCACGGGCGGACTCCGTGCCGAACCTCGAGATCGAGACTGGCGACATCGCGGGGGCCGGCCATGCGAGCGCGAGCGGCCGCTTCGACGACGAGCAACTGTTCTACCTCGAGGCGCGCGGCATCCCTGAAGAAGAGGCGCGGCGCCTCGTCGTGCGCGGGTTCCTCACGGGCATCATCCAGAAGATCGGCGTTCCCGCCGTCCAGGCGCAGCTCGACGATGCCATCGAGGCCGAGCTGCGCGCCACAGCGGGCGGGGCAGCATGACGAGCGTCCGCATCTGCCCTGCGGCCGAGATCGAACTCACCTCGGCCGTGCGCGTCGTCATCGACGACCAGCCGATCGCCCTCGTCAAGGACTCGGAGGGCAACATCTACGCCATCGGCGACACCTGCACCCACGGGGACATCTCGCTCTCCGAAGGATTCGTCGAGGGGGAGACGATCGAATGCTGGGCGCACGGTTCGCAGTTCTCCCTCAAGACCGGTGAGGCGCTGACCCTCCCGGCCTATGAACCCGTTCCGGTGTTCGAGGTCACGATCGTCGACGGCGACGTCTACCTCGACCCGACCCCCAGATTCGACTACGAGAGAAAAGAGGCCTGAGGCCATGCCAGTACTCGAGATCAAGGACCTGCACGTCAGCGTCGAGACCGAACAGGGCACCAAGCCCATCCTCAACGGTGTCGACCTCACAGTGCGCGACAACGAGACCCACGCCATCATGGGGCCGAACGGTTCAGGCAAGTCGACGCTCGCGTACACGATCGCCGGGCACCCCAAGTACCACGTCGAGAGCGGCTCCGTGACCCTCGACGGCGAGAACCTCCTCGCCATGACGGTCGACGCGAGGGCACGAGCAGGGCTCTTCCTCGCGATGCAGTACCCCGTCGAGATCCCCGGAGTCACTGTGACGAACTTCCTGCGCACCGCGAAGACCGCGATCGACGGGCACGCTCCCGCCATCCGCGGCTGGATCAAGGACGTCAAGACCTCGATGACGAACCTCCGGATGGATGCCACCTTCGCCGACCGGAACGTCAACGAGGGCTTCTCCGGCGGCGAGAAGAAGCGCCACGAGATCCTGCAGCTCGAGCTGCTCAAACCGAAGTTCGCCATCCTCGACGAGACCGACTCAGGCCTCGACGTCGACGCTCTCAAGATCGTCGCGGAGGGCGTCAACCGCGCGAAGGAGGGCTCGGACCTCGGGATCCTTCTCATCACGCACTACACGCGCATCCTGCGCTACATCCGCCCGGACTTCGTGCACGTCTTCGTCGACGGCCGGGTCGCGGAAGAGGGTGGGCCAGAACTGGCCGATCGGCTCGAGAACGAGGGCTACGATCGATTTCTCACGGCCGCGAACGTAGGCTAGAACCATGGCAGTCGCACTGGAACCCAAGCTCTTCGACCAGGTCGAGGAGTCGCTCAAGGACGTCGTCGACCCTGAACTCGGCGTCAACATCGTCGACCTCGGCCTCATCTACGATCTCAGTTGGGACGACGAGAACAACGCCCTCATCGTGAGCATGACGCTCACCTCGGCCGGATGCCCTCTCACCGACGTCATCGAGGATGACATGTCGCAGGCCCTCGACGGGGTTGTGGACCAGTTCCGCATCAACTGGGTCTGGATGCCGCCGTGGGGCCCGGAGAAGATCACCGATGACGGCCGCGACATGATGCGCGCCATCGGCTTCGCGATCTAGCGCCTTCCGGCATCGCGGCCTGACGCGGCGCTAGCGCCCGATCTCACGGTCGGCGCGGCGCCGGTCTTCGCGCTCCACATATCGCCAGCCGAACGTCACGACGCCCGCGGCGATGACCGTCTTGACCGCGCCACCCACGATGAACGGGTACAGGCCAGCCTGGAGAGTCTGCTGCAGGTCGAGCCCGAGGGTGACCGCGAGCCAGGGGAGCCCGATCGCGAACGTCACGACCGTCCCACCGGCGAAGGCCAGAATCGCCCGGAGAATCCGCCTGTCCCACGAGCGCTGGGCGATCCAGCCCGTGAAGGCCGCGGCGAAGATGAATCCGACGATGTAGCCGCCCGTCGGGCCGAGGATGACGCCCATGCCGGAGCTGGCATCGCTGAAGACGGGGAGGCCCACCATCCCGAGGAGGGCATACAGGACCATGGAGAGCGTTCCGCGCAGGGCACCGAGGGAACTGCCCACGAGAAGCACCGCGAGCGTCTGGGCGGTGATGGGGACGGGCCACAGCGGCACCTGCACCTGGGCCGCGATGGCGGTCAGTGCGGCTCCCGCCGCGACGAGGACGATGTCCATGAGGACACCGCGGGCGAAGAGCCGGTCGGCGAGCGTCGGGCGGCCGATGGCGAGGCTCAGGGAGGTCATGCAATTAGACTAGACGTTCCCCCCACCGCATCGTGTTGTCGTTCGGCAACGAATGGAATGGACTACGCCTGTGCTCAGCGTGCACGATCTCGAGGTGAGGGTCGCCGCGCGCACCCTCATGGCGGGAGTGTCGTTCAGGGTCGACCGAGGTGACAAGGTCGGGCTCGTCGGCCGCAACGGGGCTGGCAAGACGACGCTCACGAAGATCCTCGCGGGCGAGGGGCAGCCGACGACGGGGCGCATCGACCGCGCAGGAGAGGTCGGCTACCTGCCGCAGGATCCCCGCACGGGCAACAGGGACGACCTCGCGCGAACCCGGATTCTCGACGCGCGCGGACTCGGAACGCTCGTCGTCGGCATGGCGAAGGCGAGCGAGGAGATGGGCAGCGGCGATCCCGCGGTGAGTTCCGCCGCCATGACGCGCTACGGCAGGCTCGAGGACAGGTTCCTCGCACTCGGAGGCTACGCAGCCGAGGCCGAGGCGGCAAGCATCGCGAGCAACCTCAACCTTCCCGACCGCATTCTCGACCAGAAGCTCGGGACGCTCTCCGGCGGTCAGCGTCGCCGCATCGAGCTGGCCCGCATCCTGTTCTCCGGGGCCGAGACGATGCTTCTCGACGAGCCCACCAACCATCTCGACGCCGACTCGGTCGTCTGGCTTCGCGAGTACCTCAAGTCCTACCAGGGCGGGCTCGTCGTGATCAGCCACGACGTTGCGCTCGTCGAGGAGACCGTCAACCGCGTGTTCTATCTCGACGCGAACCGCCAGGTGATCGACGTCTACAACATGAACTGGAAGAACTACCTTCGGCAACGGGAGGCCGACGAGGAGCGGCGGCGGAAGGAGCGGGCCAACGTCGAGAAGAAGGCCCAGGTGCTCCAGCTCCAGGCGGCGAAGTTCGGCGCCAAGGCGACCAAGGCAGCGGCCGCGCACCAGATGGTGCGCAGGGCGGAGCGGATGCTGTCGGGGCTCGAGGAGGTGCGAACGGCCGACAGGGTCGCCAGGCTGCGCTTCCCCGACCCGTTGCCGAGCGGCAGGACCCCGCTCATGGCCAGCAACCTGAGCAAGAGCTACGGCTCGCTCGAGATCTTCACTGCGGTCGACCTCGCCATCGACCGGGGGTCGAAGGTCGTCGTGCTCGGGCTCAACGGGGCAGGGAAGACGACACTCCTGCGCATTCTCGCGGGGGTCGACCAGCCCGACACCGGCAGGCTCGAGCCGGGGCACGGGCTCAAGATCGGCTATTACGCCCAGGAGCACGAGACGATCGACGTCAAGCGCACCGTTCTCCAGAACATGGTGTCCTCATCCCCGAACCTCACTGAGACAGAGGCCCGCCGGGTTCTTGGCTCCTTCCTCTTCACGGGCGACGACTCGCACAAGCTCGCTGGCGTGCTCTCCGGTGGAGAGAAGACGCGGCTGGCCCTCGCAATGATCGTCGTCTCCGGCGCGAACGTGCTGCTGCTCGACGAGCCGACGAACAACCTCGACCCGGCCAGCCGCGCGGAGATCCTCGACGCTCTCGCCAACTACGCGGGTGCTGTCGTGCTCGTGAGCCACGACGAGGGGGCCGTGCAGGCGCTCAATCCCGAGCGGGTCCTCATCCTGCCCGACGGGGTCGAGGACTTCTGGAGTCCGGACTACGCAGAGCTCGTAAGTCTCGCCTAGCTCCGCTCAGCCGGCGCGTCATCGAGGATGGCGTCCTCGATCTCGGCATCCGTCGGTGCCCGCAGCGCCTTCCTTCGCGCGCGTTCCGCTGCGCGTGCGCGCTCCTCCGGGTCGCCGGCATTCGCGAGACGGAATTCCTGCCGGATCGCCCATCCGAGTCCGACGAAACCGAGCACCGCGAACACGAACCACTGGAACGCGTAGGAGAGATGCGGCCCTTCGTCGCGCGCGGGCTTGGGCAGCGGGGTCGGGTTCTCGGCTGCGGAAGGCGATTCGCTCGCCATGAGCCCGTATGCGCCGGTATAGGTCGGCTCGTCGAGCAGTGCGGCGATGTCGTCGAGTTCGATCGTGGCGACCTGCCCCTCAGGGGCGGTGCGTCCGGGAAGTCGTGGCTCGCCGGGTTTGAGCCGTGCCACGACGACGACGGTGCCGGTGGGTGCAGCGGGGACGGCATCCGGCGCATCGTGGGCGCTCCCGGTCGGCACCCACCCACGGTCGACGATGAAGATCGTCCCGTCCTCGAGAAGCAGGGGAACCAGCACCTCGAACCCTGGGTTGCCTCCGAGCGGGCGGGTGCGCACGAGCAGCTGCTCGTCGCTGAGGTAGCTTCCGCGCACCTCGACCGGGCTCCACTCCAGCGCCTCATCGAAGGAGCCGAGCGTCGGGAGGAGCGTCCCGATCGGCACGGGGGCCGCGTCGTAGTGGGCATCGAGCTTCACGACGGCCGCGTGGGCCTCCGCACGCCGCGCGAGCTGCCAGTTGCCGAGTGCGAAGCACGCGACGGCGAAGACGATCGTGATCGCAACGTAGCCTGCCCAGCGGGAGGCCAGCAGGAACCGCCAGCCGCTCACGAGCCGGCCTCGACGCGGGCCACCTCGACACCGAGCGGTGTCACGACCACGGGAAAGCCGCGCGAGTCGAGGTAGTCGTGCAGGTACCCACGATGCTCATCGCATGCGAGCCAGACCTTGACCCGATCCTCGCCATGAATGCGGGGATTGCGCCAGTTGACGTTCCAGGCAGCGCCGTTACGGCATCCGGCTCTCGAACACTCCGGCGACGCCGTCATGGCGCATCGCTCTCCGGCGCCTCGACCGGCACGATCGAACCCGGCCTTTCGACCCGCGAACCGCGCGTGTCCACGACGTTCGCGAGGACGACCGCGATGTAGGGAAGGATGACGGCTCCCGCGGCGCACAGGAGGAGCCACCAGCCGCGCACGAAGATGCACAGGAAGACGCACACGAGCCTGATGCCCATCGTGATGCTGTACTTGATCATGCGGGCGCGCCGGTCGTCCTCGGGGGACCGGGGGAGTGAGGTGATCGTCGTGGATTGCTTTGCCATGGGCTCGCCTCCAGCCTAAGCCGGACGGGGGCCCGCCGCCGTCCTCGCTGCAGGGCCGCCTCTAGGATGGGCGACATGGAAACTGCCGCTGCGCCAAGGACCGTGCTCGTCACGGGAGGCAACCGGGGAATCGGGTTCGCGATCGCCGCCGAGTTCGTAGCGAAGGGTCATCGGGTCGCGGTGACAGCCAGGTCGGGGAACGGTCCAGCCGGCAGCATGACGGTGCGTGCCGACGTCACGGATGCCGACTCCATCGACGCCGCGTTCACGGCCGTCGAGGCGGAGCTCGGCCCCGTCGAGGTGCTCGTCGCCAACGCCGGGATCACGAAGGACACGCTGCTCCTGCGCATGTCGGAAGAGGACTTCACCTCCGTGATCGACACCAACCTCTCCGGAGCGTTCCGCGTCGTCAAGCGCGCGTCGAAGGGGATGCTCAAGGCACGCTTCGGGCGCATCGTGCTCGTCTCGAGCGTCGTGGGGCTGCTCGGCTCAGCAGGGCAGGTCAACTACGCGGCGTCGAAGAGTGGGCTCGTCGGTCTCGCGCGCTCGCTCACGCGCGAACTGGGCTCGCGCAACATCACGGCGAACGTCGTCGCGCCCGGCTTCATCGAGACCGAGATGACGGCGGTGCTGCCCGCTGAGCAGCAGGAGGAGTACCGCGCGTCGATCCCGGTCGGGCGGTTCGCGACGCCGGAGGAGGTCGCTCGCGTCATCGTCTGGCTCGCGAGCGACGACGCCGCGTACATCTCCGGCGCCGTCATCCCTGTCGATGGCGGCCTGGGGATGGGCCACTAGGCCAGCGCTCAGCCGCGCAGTCCGAGAAGGGGCAGGAGCTGCGAGAGATCCCGGACATCCATGACGAGGTCGGCCTCGTCGCGCACCGGGGCCTTGGCATCGAACCCCACGGAGAGCCCGGTGATCTCCATCATCGGCAGGTCGTTCGCCCCATCGCCAACGGCCATCGTCTGCCGGAGCGGGATCCCGTACACATCAGCCCACGCGCGCATCGTCGCGGCCTTCGCTGCGGCGTCGACGACCGACCCGCGCAGCTTCCCCGTCAGAACGCCGGCCGCTACCTCGAGGCTGTTCGCGCGCCAGCGGTCGAGCCCGAGGCCGGCAGCGAGCGGGTCGATGATCTCGTGGAAGCCACCCGACACCGCGCCGACCCGACCACCGGCCGCATGCAGTCCCGCGATGAGCTCCGGGACGCCGTTGGTGACCCGGATGGCCGCCCCGATCTCCGTGAAGACGCTCTCCGGCAGGCCCTCGAGGGTCGCGACCCGCGTCCGAAGGCTCTCCTCGAAGTCGAGCTCGCCATTCATCGCGGCGGCCGTGATGGCGGCGACCTCCGTGCGGGATCCCGCAGCATCGGCAAGGAGTTCGATGATCTCCTGCTCGATGAGCGTCGAATCGACGTCGAGCACGACGAGAAAGCGCGGCATGGGGCATCCTCCAGGGCGGCGCGAGCGAGCGCGCCGAAGTCAGGCGACGTGAACGCCCTTGCCCACGACCGTGATTCCGGAATCGGCGACCGTGAAACCCCTGGCCTGGTCCGCCTCTGGGTCGACGCCGACGGTCGCGCCGGGTTCGACGACAACCTCCTTGTCAAGGATAGCCCGGTGCACCGTCGCGTTCGGCCCCACCTGGACCCGGTCGAAGAGGATCGAGTCGACGACCTTCGCGCCGGACTCGATCGTCGCCCATGGACCGAGCACGCTGCGCTCGATGTGGGCGCCGGACAGGAGGCTCCCGAGCGAGACGATGGAGTCGATCGTGGTGCCGACGTTGCCGCGTGCATCGCGCACGAACTTGGCCGGAGGTGAATTGAGCTGTTCGTTGTAGATCGGCCATTCACGGTTGTAGAGGTTGAAGACGGGCAGTGCGGAGATGAGGTCCTGGTGAGCATCGAAGAACGACTCGATCGTGCCGACGTCGCGCCAGTAATAGCGGTCCCGGTCGGTTGCGCCCGGAACGTCGTTCCGGATGAGGTCGTAGACCGCCGCGTCACCCCGAGAGACGAAATCGGGAATGATGTCCCCTCCCATGTCATGGTCGGAATCCGGGCGTTCACCGTCGCGCAGGACCGCGTCGATGAGTCCGTCGGCGTTGAAGACGTAGTTGCCCATGGATGCGAGCACCTCGCCGGGAGAATCGGCGAGCCCGACGGGGTTCGCAGGCTTCTCCCGGAACGCCGAGATGCGCGTCGCATCGTCCGGTTCGACCTCGATGACCCCGAACTGGTTCGCGAGCGAGATCGGTTGGCGGATGGCGGCCACGGTCGCCCCCGCCCCCGATTCGATGTGCGCGTCGATCATCTGGCTGAAGTCCATGCGGTAGACGTGGTCCGCGCCCACGACGACGACGATGTCGGGCTTCTCGTCGCGAAGCAGATTGAGGCTCTGGAGAATCGCGTCTGCCGAGCCCGCGAACCAGCGCTTTCCGAGACGCTGCTGCGCCGGCACCGAGGCGATGTACGAATTGGTGAGGCTCGAGAGCCGCCAGGTCTGCGACACGTGGCGGTCGAGACTGTGCGACTTGTACTGGGTGAGCACGACGATCTGGAGGAGCCCTGAATTGATGAGGTTCGAGAGGGCGAAGTCGACGAGCCGATAGTTGCCGGCGAACGGCACTGCCGGCTTCGCCCGGTCGGCGGTCAACGGCATGAGCCGCTTGCCTTCCCCACCGGCGAGAACGATCCCGAAGACTTTCTTTGCCGCCATGGTCCCACAGTAGATGAGCAACCAGTGGATGGGCAGAGCGGACTGTACTAGCGTCACAGGAGTGAGAGTGGATCTGCTGACCCGGGAGTATCCTCCCGAGGTCTACGGCGGCGCCGGCGTGCACGTCGGTGAGCTCGTCAATGCCCTGCGGCACGAGTTGCGCGTCGTCGTGCGCTGCTTCGGCCTTCCACGGGCCGAAGAGGACGTTTACCCGTACCTCGTCCCTGCGGAGCTCGTCAACGCGAACCCTTCGCTCGCCGCGCTCGGCGTCGACCTGCAGATGGCGCAGGATGTCGCTGGCGCCGATCTCGTGCATTCGCATACCTGGTACACCAACGGGGCGGGGCGGCTCGCGCAGCTGCTCCACGGCATCCCGCACGTCGTGACGGCGCACAGCCTCGAGCCGCTTCGCCCGTGGAAGGCGGAGCAGCTCGGTGGCGGTTATCGCATCTCGAGCATGGTCGAGGAGAGCGCGTTCCGCACGGCGGATGCGATCATCGCCGTGAGCGAAGGAATGCGCAGGGACGTGCTGGCCGCATACCCCGGCCTCGACGAGAGCCGGATCTCGGTCGTGCACAACGGCATCGACCTCGATCGTTGGCGTCCTTCGCCGGACGAGGAGGTCGTGAGAGCCCTTGGCGTCGACCCCACGAGGCAGTCCGTCGTCTTCGTCGGGAGGATCACCCGCCAGAAGGGGCTGCCCTACCTGCTTGAGGCGGCAAAGCAGTTGCCAGCGGATGTCCAGGTGGTGCTGTGCGCGGGCGCGCCGGACACCCCGGAGATCCTCGCCGAGGTCCAGGAGCTTGTTGCAGAGCTCCAGGAGGAGCGCACGGGGGTCGTGTGGCTCGACAGGCTCCTCAGCCACGATGAGCTCGTCGCCGTTCTCTCCTCCGCCACGGTCTTCGTCTGCCCGTCGATTTACGAGCCCCTCGGCATTGTGAACCTCGAGGCTATGGCCTGCGGCGTGCCCGTCGTCGGCAGCGCGACGGGCGGGATCCCCGAGGTCATCGACGACGGGATCACCGGTCGGCTCGTTCCGATCGACCAGGTGCAGGACGGCACGGGGACCCCGAAGAAACCCGAGGCCTTCGTGTCCGATCTCGCGGAGGCACTGCACGACGTGCTGAGCGACCCTGTGCGGGCACGCATGATGGGGCAGGCCGGCCGAGCGCGCGTGGAGCGGGACTTCAGCTGGGACCGGATCGCGCTGCGCACGCGGGCCGTGTACGAGTCGCTCACCTGACCCGGCGACCGTCCGCAGGACGATCGCCGTGCAGCCTCGTGGCTTAGGGTTGACATCATGGCCAGCGTTCTCCAGTTCGATGATGTCTCCGTCGTGCGGGGAGGCACGCGCATCCTCGATTCGGTGAACTGGACGGTCGACAGCACGGAGCGCTGGGTCATCCTTGGGCCCAACGGCGCGGGCAAGACGACGCTCCTGCAGGTCGCCTCTGCGATGATGCACCCGAGTTCCGGCATGGCGACGGTGCTCGACGAAACCCTCGGCGATGTCGACGTCTTCGACCTCCGCACCCGGATCGGCTTCGCGTCGACTGCGCTCGCGCGCAGGCTCCCGGCGGCCGAGACCGTGCTCAATGTCGTGCTCACGGCGTCGTATTCCGTGACCGGGCGATGGAACGAGGAATACGACGCCGTCGACACCCGCCGCGCCCGCCGCGTCCTTGCGGAGTGGAGGCTCGATCACCTGGAGGATCGCCGGTTCGGGCAGCTCAGCGACGGCGAGCAGAAGCGCGTGCAGATCGCGAGGGCCGTCATGACTGATCCGGAGCTCATGCTCCTCGATGAGCCGGCGGCAAGCCTCGACCTCGGTGCCCGTGAAGAGCTCCTGAGGCTCCTGAGCGGTTACGCCACCTCGAAGAACGCGCCTGGAATCGTCATGGTCACGCACCACGTCGAGGAGATCCCGCCTGGTTTCGGCCACGTCCTGCTCCTTCGGGAGGGACGCGTTGTCGCGGCGGGCCCGATCGCCGAGGTTCTCACCGCCAGGAATCTCAAGAAGACCTTCGGAGTCGGAGTCGAACTCGAGGAGCACGGGGGCCGGTACGCCGCCCGATCTCTGGTAAAGTA
This sequence comes from Terrimesophilobacter sp., assembly GCA_036833635.1. Lineage (GTDB taxonomy): Bacteria > Actinomycetota > Actinomycetes > Actinomycetales > Microbacteriaceae > Terrimesophilobacter. The sequence goes on along the minus strand of DAITPJ010000003.1, from coordinate 22,556 downwards.
GGCAGTCGGCTCTCGAGCCTGATCGAGTAGCGACTCTCTTTCCACGCCAGGCATCCAAGGAATCCCCATGAAGTCAGACATCCACCCCGACTACGCGCCGGTCGTGTTCCGCGACCTTGCCTCGGGAGCGACCTTCCTGACGCGCTCCACCGTGACGAGCGACAAGACCATCGAGTGGGAGGACGGCAACAGCTACCCCGTCATCGACGTCGAGATCTCGTCGGAGTCCCACCCCTTCTACACCGGCAAGCAGCGCATCCTCGACAGCGCGGGCCGTGTCGAGAAGTTCAACACCCGCTACAAGGGCTTCGGCAGCTGACCCAGCCTTAGCGCTGCGGCCATCCCGCCGTCTCGACGAAGTCGGGATTGTGGGTCCTGCGCATGTATTCCGCGAAGCTCGCGGACTGCTGCGCGCTCCACTCCGCCTGGCGCCGGTGAAGTTCGAGCGCAGGAACGTCGAGTTCGCCAGGGTACCGTGCCGCCATGGCCTGGGCGACCCGCCCCGCTGCGACCGCGTCTGCGCCAGCGTCGTGGGCGTCGGTGAGGCTCACCCCGTAGACCACTGCAGCGACCTCCAGGGTCCTCTTGCCCTTCCGGTAGCGGTCGACGGCCTTGTCGATCACGAGCGGATCGACTATGGGAGCCGGCTCGCGAAGGGGCTCGATGTCATGCCGGATCGCCTCGTGCTGGAGAAGTGAGAGGTCGTAGGGGGCGTTGTAGACCGCGAGGGCGAGTCCTCTTTCGAAGATCGAGCGGATGGCGGCGATGATCTCGGCAACCACGATCGCCGCAGTGCGTCCCTCCAGGCGTGCGCGCGCTGTCGTGATGCCGTGCACCGCACTCGCCTGGACCGGGATGTCCACGCCGGGGTCGGCGAGCCAGTCACGGCTCTCGAGGACGCCACCATCCGGTCCGATCACGCTCACGTTGGCCGAGACGATGCGGCTTGTCGCCACGTCGATCCCCGTCGTCTCGAGGTCGAAGACCCCGAGGGTGCCATACCAGGTCGCATTCTGTGCCATCACGCAACCAGACTAGGGGCAGCCGGCGTCATCGCCGGGTGCAGGGGTCTCAGCGGGTGGTCGGGAGGTTGTCTGTTCCGAGGTGCAGCCAGTAGAAACTCTGGGTGCCGAGCGTGAGCATGAGCTCGCCATCGGGGGAGAAGGACGGGAATTCCCCTCCGCCGAAAAGGTCGATCGTGCGCGCACCAGCGAGCGTCTCGTCGCGGATCGTGACCGAGATCGGGTTGTGCGCGAAGCTGAAGACGCACAGGACGTCCTCGGCCGAGTCGCCGAACTGGGTCTCCGCGCCCGCGTAGGAGCGGACGAAGGCCAGCACGGACTCGTGGTCCGTCTCGAGCACCCGGATCGAGCCGAGCCCGAAGGTCGGGTGAGCCTTGCGCACGTGGATGACGTTGCGCACCCAGTGCAGCAGGGATCGCGACTGCGCGAGCTGGGCCTCGACATTGAGCTGCGTGTAGTTGAAGACGAGCGACTGGATGACCGGAAGGTAGAGCTTTCCGGGATCCGCGGTCGAGAAGCCCGCGTTGCGGTCAGGGGTCCACTGCATGGGTGTGCGGGAGCTGTCGCGATCAGGAAGCCAGATGTTGTCGCCCATCCCGATCTCGTCGCCGTAATACAGGAACGGGCTTCCGGGGAGGGAGAACAGGAGCGCGTGCGCGAGCTCGAGCTCGGCCCGTGAATTGTCGAGCAGGGGCGCAAGCCTTCTCCGGATGCCGATGTTGACGCGCATCCGGGGGTCGTAGGCGTACCAGCCGTACATCGCCTGGCGGTACTCCTCGCTCACCATCTCGAGTGTGAGCTCGTCGTGGTTTCGCAGGAAGATGCCCCAGCCCGCGCCCCCAGGGATGTCGGTCGTCTCGGAGAGGACGTCGACGAGTTCGCCGGCGTGCTGCGAGCGCAGCGAGTAGAAGATCCGCGGCATGACGGGGAAGTCGAACGCCATGTGGCATTCCGGTTCCTCCTCCGTGCCGAAGAAGGCGGCGACCTCGCGCGGCCATTGGTTCGCCTCCGCGATCATGACCCGTCCTGGGAACTCGAGGTCGACCATGCTCCGCAGAACCTTGAGGAACTCATGCGTGGGCGGTTCGCCCTCACCGTTGCCCTCCTCCGACTCGTAGAGATAGGGGATGGCGTCGAGCCGGAACCCGTCGACTCCCATTCCCATCCAGAACCGCACGATCTCGAAGACCGCCTCGTGCACGGCGGGGTTGTCGAAGTTGAGATCCGGCTGGTGAGAGAAGAAGCGGTGGAAGTAGAACTGGCGACGCACGGAGTCGAACGCCCAGTTCGAATCCTCCGTGTCGGTGAAGATGATCCTGACGTTGGGGAGGCGTTCGTCGCTGTCGCTCCAGACGTAGAAGTCCCCATACGGCCCCTCCGGGTCGTTCCTGGACTGCTGGAACCACTCGTGCTGGTCCGAGGTGTGATTGAGCGGGAGATCGATGATGACCCGCATATTGCGTTCATGCGCCTTCGTCACGAGCTCCTGGAACTCGTCGAGGGTCCCGAACTCGGGAAGGATCGAGTGGTAGTCAGCGACGTCGTAGCCACCGTCGCGCAGGGGCGACGTGAAGAACGGGGGGATCCACAGCGCGTCGACGCCGAGCCACTGGAGGTAGTCGAGTTTCGAGATGAGTCCGCCGAGATCGCCCGTGCCGTCGCCGTTACTGTCGACGAACGAGCGCACCATGACCTGGTAGAACACGGATCTCCGGTACCACTGCGGATCCAGGGTCAGCCCGGGAAGCTGGATCGGTGCGGTGAAGCTCACTGTGCTCCTTCGTGGGTCTGCGTGGTCTGTACGAGTCTAGGACGGGTCTGCAAGCGCTTGTAGCGCGGGTTCGGCCGCCGGCGTGCTCCCTGCCTAGACTGGAGCGTGATGACTCCCGAATCGCCCTATGCGACGCTGCTCGAACATGTCCCCGTCGCGCGGCACGAGGTCTCGATCCTCGGAAGCACCACGCGGTACTGGGTCTACGGCCCGGCCGACGCTCGGCATACGATCGTCCTCTCGCACGGGTACCGCGGCGAGCACCACGGGCTCGAGCCGGTCATCGCACACCTTCCCGGCATCCGGTTCATCAGCCCGGACCTTCCAGGGTTCGGCGAGTCCACCCCACTCACCGAGGTGGCGCACACGATCGAGGGCTACGCGGCGTGGCTCGGCGCCTTCCTCGATGCGCTCGAATTGCGCGGGAAGGCCATCGTGCTGGGCCATTCCTTCGGCACGATCATCTCCTCATCGGCCGTCGCCGACGGCCTCGACACGCCAGCGCTCATCCTCGTCAATCCCATCGCGATCTCCGGGCTCGACGGGCCGCGCCCCTTCGCCACCTGGATCACCGTGCTGTACTACCGCACGGCGGCTCGACTGCCGCGCCGTATCGGCCATGCCTTCCTCAACAACTGGCTCGTCGTGCAGTTCATGAGCGTCAACCTCGTCAAGACGAAGGACAAGGCGCTGCGCGCGTGGATCCACCGGGAGCACCACACCTTCTTCAACCGTTTCTCCGACCGCGACACCGTCGTCGAGGCGTTCGACGCGTCGATCAGCACGAACGTGAGCGAGTTCGCGCGCCGTATCCCCGTGCCGACTCTCCTCGTCGCAGCCGAGCTCGACGACATCACGCCTGTCTCAGCCCAGTACGAGCTGCAGCGCGCCATGCCGGATGCCAGGCTCAGGGTTCTCGGGGGAGTGGGCCACCTCATTCACTACGAGGTCCCGGAGCTCGCTGCCGCGGCGATCCGCGACTTCGTCGACTCGCTTCCCGCGTCATGAAGCTCATCTTCGACTGCCGGTACACCCGGCTCGGCCGTCATGACGGGATCAGTCGCTACACCGCCGGCCTCGTCGAGGCGCTCAGCAGGCTGCATCCCGTCACGATGCTCATCAGCGACGAGCGGCAGCTCGAGATGCTGCCGGACCTCCCGTGGGTCATGGGAACCGACCCCGCAAGCCTGCGCGAGCCCTGGGTGGCCAGGATCGTCAACCGGGCGCATCCGGATGTCGTGTTCAGTCCCATGCAGACCATGGGCACTTCCGGGCGCCGCTACAAGGTCATCCTCACGCTCCACGACCTCATCTACTACAACAACCCGACCCCGCCCCGCGACCTGCGCTGGTTCATCCGGCTCGGCTGGCGCCTCTACCACCTCGCGTACTGGCCCCAGAGGCTCGTGCTCAACCGCGCGGACGCGATCGTGACGGGAACGTACGCCGCGAAAGCGCAGATCGAGGAGCATCGCCTCACGAACCGCCCGATCACCGTCGTGAGCAGCGCCGTGGATCCCGCACCAGCCCTTCGGTCGGGCGATCGGGACCGGACGATCGTCTACATGGGATCGTTCATGCCATACAAGAACGTCGAGTCGCTCGCCACGGCACTGCACGAGCTTCCGGGCTACCGGCTGCAACTGCTCAGCCGCATCGGCGACGCGGATCGCGCTCGGTATACCGCGCTCGCGCCGGTTGGCGCGATCGAGTTCCTCAACGGTGTCACCGACGAGCGGTACCGGGAGCTGCTCTCGAGGGCAACGGCCCTCGCGACGGCCTCCTTCGAGGAGGGTTTCGGGATCCCCGTCGTCGAGGCGCTCGCGATGGGAACGCCCGTGGTCTGCAGCGACATCCCGGTCTTCCGCGAGGTGGGAGGGGACGGCGCCGCATTCTTCGACCCGCGCGATTCGTCCGATATCGCGCGGGTCATCCGGTCGCTCGAGGACGACAGGGTCTGGAACGCACTCTCGTCGAAAGCCCCCGCCCAGGCCGCGAAATTCACCTGGGATCGTTCGGCTGAACGGCTGCTCGAGCTCACGTTATCGCTCAGCTGACGGCGCTGACTTCCCCGGCCGTGAGCTCGATGAGGCTGTCCGGCTCGATGCTGAAGACCGCGGTCGCCGAACCCGCCGCAGCCCAGACGACCTCATAGCGCAGGAGATCGGCGTCGATGATCGTGCGCAGGCGCTCGCGATGACCGAAAGGGGGAACGCCGCCGATCGAGTATCCGGTCGACTCCTTGACGCGCCGGGCGTCCGCCATCGTGATCTCGACGCCGAACAGGCGGCCGAGCACGCCGGTGTCGACGCGGTTCGGGCCGGAGGCGAGGATGAGGAGCGGCTCCCCATCGGCGAGGAAGACAAGGCTCTTGACGATCGCCCCGACCTCGCAGCCGACGGCGTGCGCCGCCTCGACTGCGGTGTGGGTGCTCTCGTCCATCGTGCGGACCTCAACCGGGAACCCGAGCGCGCTGGCGGCCTCGGTGAACCGCGTGGTCGCCTTCGTCATGATGCAGCGCCCTTCGCCTCGCGCTCCTCGAGCGCGTTCTGCTCGTCCAGGTCCTCGTCCCCGAGGAGCACAGACTCCGACTCGATGGGATCGTCGAACTCTTTGAGCTCGAAGGTGCCGCCCGTGTGCCGAAAACTGTGGATCGAGCCGTTCGTGATCGCGACGCCCCGATCGATCGGCGCCTCCACGACCATGAGCACCGTACGGATGACGGCACCGTGCGTCGTCACGACGAGGTGGCCCCCATCGTGGGCGTCGGCGAGCGCGAGAAGCGCGGGCATGACGCGCGCGGCGACCTCCGCCCTGCTTTCCCTGCCCGGCACTGGGCTTGAGCCCGGATAGCGACGGGTGACCTCGCGCCCCGTGAGCCCCTCGGCCTCGCCGTAATTGCGTTCGACGAGCTCGGGCAGCGGGCGGGGGTCCCCGAGCCCGAGTTCGCGACCGATGATCGTCGCCGTCTCGTGGGCCCTGGAGAGCGGGCTCGAATACAGCCCGTCCCATACGCGGCGCCCAAGCAGCCGTGCGGCGCGCATGGCCTGGTCGCGGCCCGTGTCATTGAGGGGAATGTCAGTGCTGCCCTGGATGCGATGGGCGCGATTCCAGTCGGTCTCGCCGTGGCGCACGAGGTACAGAAGGGTCACCCGTTCCGCCTTTCCCTGCCTCCCTGCAGGCGCTGCGCGAGGGCGACGAGCGTCTCGGAGGTTCCGGCCTCCAGCCTAACGGTCGCCCGTTTGTCACCCCTCGTCGGCCCCCGATTGACGATGACGACCGGGATGTCTCGCCGCGACGCGATGTCGAGAAGCCGGATGCCGGAATTGACCACGAGGGACGACCCGGCGATGAGCAGGGCGTCGGCCGCGCGCACGACGGCCGCTGCCGCGTGGTACCGCTGGCTCGGGATGAGTTCGCCGAAGAAGACGACGTCCGGTTTGAGAACGCCGCCGCAGACCGTGCACACCGGGATCACGAACCCGTCGAGATGCTCCGTCACGACGTCCCCGTCGGGCGCGAGTTCCACTTCGGATTCGGCGTCGAGCCACGGATTGGCCGCGGCGAGCCGTGCCGCGACGCTCTCACGGGCGAAAAGCTGTCCGCAGTCGAGGCACCGCACCTGCCCCATCGCACCATGCAGTTCGACGACACGGCGGGAACCGGCCCTGCGGTGAAGCCCGTCGACGTTCTGCGTGAGGACCCCGGTCACGGCTCCCGTGGCCTCCATCGAGGCGAGCGCGCTGTGGCCGGCATTGGGCCCAACGCTCGTGAAGCGCCGCCACCCCAGGTGACTTCCCGCCCAGTACCGCCGGCGGTGCTCCTCGTCGGAGAGGAACTCCTGGATCGTCATGGGCGTGCGCACGGGCGCGCCCTCCCCGCGGTAGTCGGGGATTCCGGAGTCCGTGCTCACCCCGGCGCCGGTGAGCACGGCGATCGAGCGCCCGCGGAGCGCGTCGACGGCCGTGTCGAGTGCGGACAGCATCCGTCTCCTTCCGTGCCCTGGTTCCCCTCACAGGCTAAACGCCCCGGCTTTCCGATATGTTTCCGACTGTGCCCCGCATCATCCAGATCGACGATCCCGACGACCCGGCGCTGCACGATTACCGAGACCTGACCGACGTCTCGCTGCGCCGCATCCGGGAGCCGGTCGAAGGGCTCTACCTGGCAGAGTCGACGAAGGTCATCTCGCGCGCGATCGAGGCGGGCCATCGCCCCAGGTCCGTTCTCCTTCTCGAGAAATGGCTCCCATCCCTGGAGCTGCTCCTCGAGCCCTTCGACATCCCCGTCTATGTCGGGACGTCCCGCGCGCTCGAGTCGGTCACGGGCTTCACGATGCACCGCGGGGCGATCGCATCGATGCACCGCCCAGTACTGCCGCCGGTCGGAGAACTTCTCGCTGTTGCGCGCCGCGTGATCGTCATCGAGGATGTCGTCGACCACACGAATGTCGGCGCGATCTTCCGCACCGCGGCCGGACTCGGCGCGGACGCCGTGCTCGTGACACCGCGCTGCGCAGACCCGCTCTACCGGCGCAGCGTGCGCGTGAGCATGGGGACCGTGCTCCAACTGCCATGGACCCGGCTTCCGGAGTGGCCGGAAGCGACGGCACTGCTTCACGACGCCGGATTCACGATCGCGGCACTCGCGCTTGCCGAGGATGCCGTGCCGCTTGACGAGTTCGCGAAGACCCCTCCTGATCGCGTCGCCCTCCTCCTCGGAACCGAGGGCGACGGGCTCAGTCGGAATGCACTGCGGGGGGCCGATCTGACGGTCACGATCCCGATGCTGCACGACGTCGACTCCCTCAATGTCGCTGCCGCGAGCGCCGTCGCGCTGTGGGCGCTGCGCCGCTGACCGGGTGCGCAGCGACCGTCTCGTATCCTGTAGCAGTGCACGCCGCCCAGACCTCCGACCGCCGCCGGGAGTCGAAGGGGACGTACCTGCGCCGGCGGATCGGGGTCTTCGGAGCAGCGGGGCTCATCCTCGCTGGGTTCGCCTATCTTCCGCTCACCCTGCTGGCGCCCCTCGCCCCTGCGACGGCGACGGCCGTCGCTCCGGTGCCCCTCGAGAACCCCCCGGTAGAGCTCGCCTGGCCCGGCTACGGTGCGAGTGCTCTCGGGGCGGTCGGGTTCCCCGGCACTCTCGCCGCAGGCGGAAGCACGGAGCCGCGCACGATCGCGAGCATCACGAAGGTCGTCACGAGCCTCGTCGTCCTCGACGCCAGGCCCCTTCCGCAAGGAGAGGATGGTCCCGTCATCACGTTCTCGCGGACCGACGCCGCGCTGTACCACAAGTACTTCGCGCTCCAGGGGAAAGTCGAACCCGTGCGCGCAGGACTCGAGCTGACCCAACGCCAACTCCTCACGGTCGTGCTCGTCTCGTCCGCCAACAACTACGCGGAGTCGCTCGCAACGTGGGGCTTCGGATCCGAGAGCGCGTTCCTGTCCGCCGCGAGGACCTGGCTCGACGCCAACGGCCTCACCGACACGACACTCCTCGACTCGACGGGCATGAATCCAGGCAACACGAGCACCGCAGGCGATCTCGTCGAGCTCGCGAAGATCGCCCTCGCCGACCCCGTCGTGTCCTCGATCGTGAGAATGCCGTCGGCGAGCCTGCCCTACATCGGCGCGTTCCAGAACACGAACGAGCTCCTCGGCATCGACGGGGTCGACGGGATCAAGACCGGCACGCTCGACGAGGCGGGCGCCTGCCTCCTGTTCTCGGCGTCGATCACGGTCGCGGAGCATCCGGTCGAGGTCGTCGGGGTCGTTCTCGGCGGACCTGACCATGCGGCGCTCAATGTCGCGGTCCGCGAGCTCCTCGCGAGCGCGGTCGCCGGATTCCGCGAGATCACGCTCGTCGAGGCGGGCGAGGTCTTCTACGAGTACGCGACCCCGTGGGAGCAGTCCGCGCGCGCCGTGGCCGTCGAAGGCGCGTCGCTGCTCGTCTGGGCCGGCTCGCCGGTCAGCGAGCACACGGCCGCATCGGACGTCCGCGAAGGGACGAAGGGGCAGCGCGTCGGCTCCGCCACGTTCACCGTCGCCGGCGAGAGCGTCTCCGTGCCCCTTGCGCTCGACGGCGAACTCGGCGATCCTGGGCCGTGGTGGCGACTCACGCATCCATTCGGCTGACAATCCACCTGCCCTGCCGGGCATTCACAGGGCGATGCCCTAGAGTCGGCTTAACCGTTGACGCATCTCACTCGCTACCGCGACCGGGAAGTCACCCCGAATCGAGGTACCGTGTCCACCATTGCAACGTCACCCGTCGTCACTTTCACCAGGACGAGGCCGGGTGGCAGCGCCACGAACCCGACGACCGAGTACTCGGCGCTCCTGCGGACTGTTCGGGATGCAGGGCTTCTGCGCCGAACGACCGGCTTCTACTGGACGGTGTTCGGCATCATCACGGCCGCACTCGGCGGCACCGTCACGGGCTTCATCCTTCTGGGAGACAGCTGGTTCCAGCTGCTCATGGCGGGCGCGCTCGGCATCATCCTGACCCAGTACGCGTTTCTCGCCCACGAGGCGTCCCACCGACAGGTATTCGCCTCAGGGCCCCTCAACGACCGCGCCGGCCGCACCCTCGCGAACCTTTTCGTCGGGATCAGCTACTCCTGGTGGATGACGAAGCACAGCCGCCACCACGCGAACCCCAACATCCTCGGCAAGGATCCTGACATCGAGCGCGACTTCGTCTCCTTCACGGAGGATGACGCTGCGAAGTCGCGCGGGCTCTACGCATGGGCGACCAGACGCCAGGGCTACCTGTTCTTCCCTGCACTCCTCCTCGAGGGGATCAACCTTCACATCCACGGGTTCCGCACGGTGTTCGGTCGACGCAAGGTCGACCGCCGCTGGGTCGAGATCAGCATGATCACGACGCGCATCGCCGCCTATCTTGCGGTCATCTTCCTCGTCCTGCCGCTCGGCATGGCCTTCGCGTTCATCGGGGTCCAGGTCGCCGTGTTCGGTCTCTACATGGGCGCGACCTTCGCCCCTAACCACAAGGGCATGCCCATCCTGCCGCACGAGAGCAAGGTCGACTTCCTCCGCCGCCAGGTGCTCACCTCGCGCAACATCCGCGGCGGGCTGTTCATGGACAGCTTCATGGGCGGCCTCAACTACCAGATCGAGCATCACCTGTTCCCGAACATGCCGCGACCGCACCTTGCGCGCGCCGCCGCGATCGCCCGCGAGTACTGCGAAAAGCACCGCATCGCATACACGCAGACCTCGATCCTCGAGTCGTACGGCATCGTCATCCGGTACCTCAACCGGGTCGGCCTTGCGGCGGGCGGCGACCCCTTCGACTGCCCTGCAGCCACCCAGTTCGGGCGTTAGTCGCGATCGACCCTCGTGGGTTCCGGCCGTTTCGGGCTGATCCCGTCGCCGGAGGACTGGTGACGGATGCGCCGCACCACCCACGGCAGCAGGTACTCCCGCGCCCAACCGATGTCCTCGACGCGGGCATGGCGCCAGGACACGGCCGGTAGCGGCTCGGGCGTGTAGGGTTCGAGATCGTTGTCGACGCCGAGCGAGCCGAGCACCATCCTGGCGATCGTGTGGTGCCCGAGGGGTGAGAAGTGCAGCCGATCCGGCGCCCACATGCGAGGATCCTTGAGCTCCTGCAGGGCCCACATGTCGGCGACGATCGCGTCGTGCCGCTGCGCGATCGCCCGAAGGTTCTCGTTGTAGATCGCGACCTTGCCGCGTGAGCGCCGCAGTACGGGCGTCATCCCGATGTCGGGGCCGTTGAAGAGCAGCACAGTCGCCCCATCGGAGCGCAGGCGCCCGATCGCACCCTCGAGCCGGGTCGCGATGTCGTCCGGGTCGGTGCCGGGCCTGATGATGTCGTTACCGCCCGCCGAGATCGTCACAAGGTCGGGTCGCAGCGCGAGCGCCGGTTCGACCTGTTCGTCGAGGATCTGCTGCAGGAGCCGGCCCCGGATGGCGAGATTCGCGTAGGCGAAGTCGTCGGTCTTCGCACTGAGCACTTCGGCGACCCGGTCCGCCCAACCGCGATTGCCGCCGGGGCTGCGCGGCTCACTGTCGCCGATCCCCTCGGTGAAGGAGTCGCCGAGCGCGACATAACGGGACCATGGATGCTGCTGCGCCATCCTCCAAGCCTGCCTCAGAGCGACGCTCTCGCGAAATTCAGCCAACCATCAGGTTGCGGCGCGCCGGGCTGAAGGTATTGCCCCCCGATCGGGGGGCATGCGAAGCTGGGCACAGGCCGCCGACCTACGGGGGCCACGTATCTGACCGAGCAAGGAGGTCGTCATGGGTTGGTTTTCCTTCATCATCCTCGGACTCATCGCGGGTGCCATCGCAAAGTTGATCCTGCCAGGCAAGCAGGGCGGAGGCTGGCTTGCGACGCTCATCCTGGGAGTCATCGGGGCGCTCCTCGGCGGCTGGCTCGCCGGGCTGTTCGGGGTCGCCGACGCGTACACGAGCTTCTGGTCGATCGCGGCCTGGCTCTGGGCGATCGGCGGAGCGCTCGTCGTCCTTCTCATCTGGGGCTTCGTCACGAGAGGTCGCGCGAGGGCGTAGCTCTTCACGCACACTGGGCTCCGCGGCACGCGCCACGGAGCCCAGTGTCGTCTCTGCCGGGTAGTGTCTCGTTAAGTGAGTTCCGAGACGTTGAAGGGCACCGAGCAGCCCTTCCGTCTCGGACCGGCATTTCCAGAGCGGGCAGCGCGGGGCACCGCCGACAAGCTGCGGGCATGGCAGGCCGAGGCGATCGAGCGGTATTTCCTCACCGAACCGCGCGACTTCCTCGTCGCGGCCACGCCCGGCTCCGGCAAGACGACCTTCGCGCTCCGGCTCGCGACCGAGCTTCTCGCCCGCCGCATCATCTCCCGGGTCACGGTCGTCGCCCCCACCGAGCATCTCAAACGCCAATGGGCGGATGCGGCGGCGCGCGTCGGCATCCGTCTCGACCCCGGTTTCCGGAACAGGCACGGAACCGTCGGACGCCACTTCCACGGTGTCGCCGTGACCTACGCCCAGGTCGCCCTTCGACCGGGGCTGCACCGAACCATGACCGAGTCCGCCCGTACCCTTGTGATCCTCGACGAGGTGCACCACGGCGGGGACGCGCTGAGCTGGGGCGACGGCATCCGGGAGGCCTTCGAGCCTGCAACGCGCAGGCTCTCGCTCACCGGGACCCCCTTCCGCTCGGACACCGCCCCCATCCCGTTTGTGACCTACCACCCGAGCGAGCAGGGCATCCGCACGTCGCGTGCCGACTTCAGCTACGACTACGGGAGGGCGCTGAGGGACGGGGTCGTGCGCCCCGTTCTCTTCCTCGCCTACGCGGGCCGGATGCGCTGGAGGACGCGCGCGGGCGACGAGATGGAGGCGCGGCTCGGCAATGCCGATACGAAGGACATCACAGCGCAGGCCTGGCGCACCGCGCTCGACCCGCAGGGGGAGTGGATCCCGGCCGTGCTGCGCGCCGCGAACCGCAGACTCACCGAGGTGCGCGGCGATGTGCCGGATGCCGCTGGCCTCGTCATCGCGACCGACCACTACGCCGCCCGCGCCTACGCCGCGATCCTCGAAGACATCGTCGGCGAGAAGCCCATCGTCGTGCTCTCCGACGAGAAATCGGCGTCCGACCGTATCGCCGAGTTCGCCAAGGGCACCCGCCGCTGGATGGTCGCCGTGCGCATGGTCTCGGAGGGCGTCGACATCCCGCGACTCGGCGTCGGCGTCTACGCGACCTCCGCGTCGACGCCCCTGTACTTCGCCCAGGCGATCGGCCGCTTCGTGAGGACCCGCCGGCGCGGTGAGACAGCGTCGATCTTCCTGCCGAGCGTGCCGTCGCTTCTCGCCCTCGCCGGCCAGCTCGAGCTCCAGCGGGACCACGCCCTCGACCGTGAGTCGGCGTCGGTCGACTTGCTCCTCGACGACGCGGAGCTCACCGAGGCGAACCGTGCGGAGCGTGCCTCGGGGGCGCCACTCTTCGAGTTCCAGCCCCTCGAGTCGCACGCGAACTTCGACAGGGTGCTCTACGACGGCGGCGAGTTCGGTTTCGCCGCTGAGGTCGACACGCTCGAGGAACTCGACTTCCTCGGGCTTCCCGGCCTGCTCGAACCAGACCAGGTGCGTGAACTGCTCGCGCAGCGACAGGCACGGCAATCGCGCCGGTCGAAGGCGAGAGCGGCACGCAGCGGCGCCACTGTCCCCGGCAGTGCGGTGGAGCCCCCGCCGCTCTACCGCACGCTCCGGGAGCAGCGGAGCCTGCTCAACAGCCTCGTCGCGGTGCAGGCGCGGCGGTCAGGGCAACCTCACTCGCACATCCACGCCGAGCTGCGCAGGAGGGCGGGAGGCCCGCCCGTCGCCCAGGCGAGCGTGGCGCAGCTCCAGGCCAGGATCGATCTCCTGCGCAACGGGTGAGCCGAGGTCAGCCGAGAGTGCGCACCCAATGCCGCAGGAAGGCAGCGCCGGCCTCATCGTGGATGAGATCGCCCTCGGTGATGACGCGGTACGGACGCTCGAGGATGCCGTCGGAGGGCCGGACGTCGACGTGGGCGACGTCGAAACCCTCGGCATGCAGGTGATCGGCCATGAGGTAGTCGCTGCGGGAGTCGCCGACCGTGCGCCAGAGCGTCGGCAGTTCGCCGCCTCCGCGGAAGTACTCGATCGCGCGAGCGGCACCGCGGTCCTTGTCGAGCAGCACAGACTCGACATCGGTCGAGATGATCGTGGGGTCGACGCGGAAGGTGATACGCCCCAGTGCGTCGGGGAACTCCTGCTCCGCGTAGCGTGCCCCGAGCCCGTACTCGACGAGGAGGTCGAAGGCGGCCTGGTTGGCCTGCTCCTGGGCGAACACGTAGTCGTCATGGCCGACATCCGGGTTCTGTTCGAGCGAGATCATGGCGTGCTTGGTGTCGTCGAAGAACATGGCGTCCGAGAAGCGCAGCTCGGCGAGCTCGCGGAACTCGGCCGTGTAGTCCTCGGGGAGCGCGAGCTCGCTGTCGATCGTGACCTCGCCGATGCCGGCCGAGGTGATCGGGAACCAGACGCCGCCCTTCTCGCTCACGCCGAACATCCGGACCCCGTCGGGGAGCCCTGCGTTGACGAGTCGCGCGACGACCTCCTCGCGCATGAAGGTGTCGCTGCGCCCGGTGATGAAGGCGATCGGCACCCCGAGGGAGGCGAGCGCCACGAGGTCCTCGACGATGCTCGGGATCGCGATCCGGCGCTCAACCGGGCTCGAGATCGGCCCGTCGACGTCGAGCAGCAGACCGAGCGGGGGAGTGGCAGGCATGCTTCCATCCTGTCACCGGAAGTCGCGCGATGACCCGTGCGTCACGATCCCGACCGGCTCGAAACGGTCGGCGAGCACGTTGCTCACGCCCTCCGCCGAACGCTCGAGGATGCCGCGCACGACGAGCACGCGCGACTCGAGGGCGACCCTCCGGTAGCGCCTCCACGCGCCGGGGGAGCAGATGATGTTCGCGAGCCCCGTCTCGTCCTCGAGGGTCAGGAAGATGATGCCGCCCGCTGTCGACGGATGCTGCCGGTGCGTCACGACGCCGCAGACCTCGATGCGGCGGCCCGCCTCTGCCGTCGCGAGCTGCCGGGCGCTGAGGATGCCCCGCTCCTCGAGTGCAGGACGGTACGGCCGGATGGGGTCGTCGTCGACCGAGATGCCCGTCGAGGAGAGGTCGGCGTCGAGCTTCTCCACGTCGGTCGGCATGGCGAAGAGAGGCGGCTGGACGGATACGACCGTGTCGCGCAGGAACTCGGCGCGATCCTGGGCCGCGGAACCCGCCGACCAGAGCGCCTGGCGCATCGTGAGCCCGAGGGAGGCGAAGGCGTCCGCCGTCGCGAGTGCTTCCAGCTGGGCGGTCCGCACGCCGGTCCTCCTCACAAGGTCGGCCTGGTCGCGGTATGGCCCTCCCCGGTCGCGCTCGGCCACGATCCTCTCGGCGAGTGGCCTTCCGACCCCCTTGATCGCGGCGAGGCCGAGCCGTACGGCGAAGCGCGCATCGCGGCGATGCTCGGCAGGGTCGAAGTGCGCAGAGGGGTCGAACCGCTCGGGAACCGGAGGCTGCTCCGGGTCGAGGCAGCCGGGGGTGCCCGATGCCGCCGACCCTTCGAGCTCCTCGAGCTCTGCGTCCACTCCCGAGCGCAGGATGTCGGGGCGACGCACCTCCACGCCGTGCCTGCGGGCATCGGCCACGAGACTCTTGGGCGAGTAGAACCCCATCGGCTGGGCGCTCAGGAGCGCGGCGAGAAATGCACCGGGGTAGTGCAGCTTGAACCACGAGCTCGCGTAGACGAGCAGCGCGAAGCTGATCGAATGGCTCTCGGCGAACCCGAACTGGGAGAACGCCTTGATCCGCTGGTAGATGTCGTCGGCATCTTCGCGAGAAACGCCCTTCGCCTTCATCCCCGCGTAGAGCTTGTCCTCGAGCGCTGAGATCCGCTGCTCTCCCCGCTTGGAACCGATCGCGCGGCGCAGAAGGCTCGCGTCATCCGCATCGAGATCGCCGAGCGCCATCGCCATCTGCATGGCCTGCTCCTGGAAGAGCGGGATGCCGAGCGTGCGCTCGAGCACGGGCTTCAGCGCCGGATGCGCGTAGGTCACGGCCTCCTTGCCCGTCTTGCGGCGGATGTAGGGGTGCACGGCCCCACCCTGGATGGGGCCGGGCCGGATGAGGGCGATCTCGGTCACGAGCTCGTAGAACCGGCGCGGCTGCAGGCGCGGGAGGGTGTTGAGCTGGGCCCTGCTCTCCACCTGGAAGACGCCGACGGCATCCGCCCTGCACAGCATGTCGTAGACGCCCGGCTCCTCCTTGGGGATCGTCGCGAGCGTCCAGGCCTCGCCGACCGTGTCCCGCGCGAGATCGATGCAGCGCTGCAGCGCCGCGAGCATGCCGAGGCCCAGCAGGTCGAACTTGACGAGGCCCATCCAGGCGCAGTCGTCCTTGTCCCACTGCAGCACCGTGCGGTTCTCCATGCGGGCGTGCTCGATCGGCACGACCTCGCCGACCGGCCGCTTGGTGAGCACCATCCCGCCGGAGTGGATGCCGAGGTGCCGAGGGAAGTCCCGCACCTGCCAGGCGAGCCAGGTGACGGCATCCGGGATGTCATGGTCGCTCGTGGAGCCCGTGCGGGGTTTCGGAAGCTCATAGCGTTCGACCTGCCGCGACCAGGCGTCCTGCTGGCCGGGGGAGTGACCGAGCGCCTTCGCCATGTCGCGCACGGCCGCCTTCGCACGGTAGGTGATGACATTCGCGACCTGCGCCGCGTTCTCCCGCCCGTACTTGCCGTACACGTACTGGATGATCTCCTCGCGCCGCTCCGAGTCGAAGTCGACGTCGATGTCGGGCTCCTCCTCGCGCATGCTCGAGAGGAACCGCTCGAACGGCAGGTCGTAGAAGATCGCGTCGACCGCGGTGATGCCGAGCAGGTAGCAGACGACCGAGTTCGCCGCCGAGCCGCGCCCCTGGCACAGGATGCCGCGCCGGCGGGCCTCCTCGACGATGTCGTGCACGATGAGGAAGTAGCCGGGGAAGTCCTTCTCCTCGATCACTGCCAGTTCGCGCTCGACCCTCGCGTGCCCGCGCGCGTCGAGTCCATGGGGGTACCGGCCGGGGATCGCCTCCCTGACGAGCTCCCTGAGCCAGCTCATCGGGGTGTGGCCCGGCGGCACCTCCTGGTCGGGGAGGCCCGGGCGCACGCTGCGCAGGCGGAACGCGAGCTCGTCGGCGAACTCGACCGTGCGCTCGATCGCACCGGGGTAGCGTGCGAAGATCCTCTCGAGCTCCGCTCCGCTGCGCAGATGGGCAGTTCCGGATGCCGGCAGCCAGCCGTCGAGGTCGTCGAGGCTGCGGCGGGCACGTACCGCGGCGAGGGCCGTCGCAAGTCGATGCCGATCGGGCGTCGCGTAGTGGACGTTGCCCGTCGCCACGACGGGAAGCCCCTTCCGGGCGGCGAGTGCCGCGAGTGCGTCGTTGTGCACGTCGTCGAGCGGGTAGCCGTGGTGGTAGAGCTCGACGGCGACATTGTCCGCGCCGAAGAGCTCCACGAGGCGATCGAGCTCGCGTCCGGCGGCACTGAACCCTGCAGCGCCGGCACCCCCCGAGGCGAGAGCCTGGCGCACCCCGCCCTTGCGGCATCCGGTGAGCACGAGCCAATGCCCGTCCGCGCGCTCGGCGAGTTCGTCGAGGTCGTAGAGGGGGCGACCCTTCTCTGCACCGGGGACGATGTGCGCAGCGGTGATCGCCCCGGAGAGCCGGTGGTAGCCCTCCTGGCGGCGGGCGAGCACGAGGAGGTGGCTGCCCTCGGGGTCGGCGATGCCGTTCTGCGGTTTGCCGAGCCCGAGGGAGAGTTCCGCCCCGAAGACCGTCTTCAGTTGCGGGAAGCTCTCGGCGGCCTCCGCCATGCGCGGGATCCCGTAGAAACCGTCGTGGTCGGTGAGGGCGAGGGCGTGCAGGCCCAGCCGCACGGCCTCCTCGAGCAGCTCCTCCGGGCCGCTCGCGCCGTCGAGGAAGCTGTAGTGGGAGTGCGCGTGCAACTCGGCGTAGGGCACGACGGGCGCGCTCGGCCCGGACTGGAACGCCAGCTGCTGCGGTGGCCGGTATGGCGCCCGCTTGTTCGACCAACCGGGGCTGTCGCCCCCGTCGGCACCTCTCGGCCGATTGGTCGGGCGCCGATCCGAGAGCATCCGTTCGAGCTCCGCCCAGGGCACCGGCGGGTTGTGCCATCCCATCAGTCGTACCGCCCCTCGACCCACCAACTGCCGTGCTCGAGCGCGAGCAACCACCCAGTTCCGGCCGTGTCGACGACCTGGAGACGGCTCGTGCGGCTGGCCAGCTCAGCGTCCCACCACCGCTCGTCCACCGTCCACGGGCCTGCCCACGCTTCGACGCGCAGGGTCGCCCGGCCGCTCGAGATGCTCGCAGGCGGTGCGGAGAGCACGCCCCGGTCGTCCACAGCGAGTTCGTCCCCGGATGCCGAGAACACCGCCACGGGACGCGGCGGTTCGAAGACGGTCGACGGGGCAGGCTCTGGAAGCCGTCCAGGCCATGGCGGATCCGGTTCCCGCTCGTGCACGAGCCGCTCGCCCCACGGCACGAGCGTCGCACGGTCGGCGGGCCCCCGACCGCCCCCGACCGCCCCGGTGAGAACGGCCGTGCGGCCGAGCATGCCCTGCACGCGTGAGAGAGCGTGGTGGATGCGCTCATCCGGCCCGCCGCCGAAGAGTCCATCCTCGTGGTGGGCGATCGAGTCGACGCTGGCGGGGATGAGCCGCACGGACACCACCCCCGAGTCGAGGCCGACCTCGGTGGCCCCGCCCTGCAGCTGCCACCGAACCCGGTCGACGACCTCGGAGGCGGTGAAGGATCGCGGGTGGAGCCAGGTGCGCGTCGAGAGCTCACCGCGTTCCGCGCCGAATTCGACCTGCACGGACGTGCACACGAGCCGCGCCGCAGTCAGGCCGGCGATGAACCGGTCGGCGAGCCCCCGCACCCCGAACGCGACCTGGTCGATGCGGTCGACCGCGGGCTCGAAGTCGATGGCGCACTCGAGATCGTCGGGAGGAACACGGGCAACGACGGGGCGGGAGTCGAGGCCGCCGGAGAGCGCGTGCAGGCGTGCGCCCTGCTCGCCGAGGCGACCCAGCACGTCGCCGGCGCCGAACGCTGCGAAGTCTCCGAGCGTGTAGGCGCCGAGGCGACGCAGGAGGGTGACGATGGGCATGTCATCGAGCACACCGATCGGCAGGGGAGCGAGGAACGCCGCCGCACCCCCCGCCGGCACGATCCGGATGCGCGACGGATCGCGTCGCGGCCCGTACTGCCGTGCGGCCTGCTCTGCGGTGAAGACGCCGTCGGCAATGCCGATCCTCGCGCCGGGGATCCCGAGCTCGTCGAGGCGGTCGAGAAGCCACAGGGCCGCCTCCTCCTCGCCGCCGTAGTAGGCGGAGGGCCCTTTAGCGCGAATCGCGCAGACGCCGGGCCGCAGTGGTTCGACGCCCGGCATGAGCTCTTCGATGCCGGTGAGGACCGGCTCGAAGGCCCTCGCGTCGTCCGCGGGGCGCCAGGGCTCGACGAGAAGGGCGGGGCAGCGCGCCTGGGCCTCCCGCAGCTTGAGCCCGCGTGAGACACCCTGTGCGCGCGCGGACGCCGAGCAGGCGAACACGCGACCGGCCTCGATGAGCGCGATGGGGGCATCCGGTCGCAGGCCTGGGACGGCGTGCCCCCGCGTTCGCAGGGCGGCCTCGACCGGCCAGTCGGGGCACCACAGGAGCATGACGCGCTCAGGGGAGGATGCGGATGGCATCCCTTAAGTATCGAACATACCTGCGACAAAAACCAGCGCGGTCATGCGACGACGCCCCGCGCCGCCCAGGCGCGAGAGACGAGTGTGAAGGGACCGTCAGGGAGCATCGTGCGGCATCTCTCCTGAAGCGCGTCCTGTTCCTCGGGGGCGAGCGAGGAGAAGTAGAAGCCGGCGGGGCCGACCCCTCCCGTATACGGCGCCCACCACTCCTCGAAGTCACTGTGCTGAACGCTGATCTCGAGGGAGGTTTCTGTCACATCGTGGAAGCCCACCGCAGTGAACAACTCGCTGAGGCCGCCCTCCTGGGCCCCGGCGAGCAGCGACTCGTCACGGACATCCGGATCGATCGCGCGTGCTGCACGCCAGAACACGCTGAGCGGGGAGTGCTCGCCGGCGAAATCCCAGACAGTCGCGGCGACGATGCCGCCGGGGCGAACGATGCGCAGCATCTCGCCGAGCCCCACGAGGGGGTCTGACATGAAGTGCACGACGAGCTGCGCGAGCGCGATATCGAAGGAGCTGTCGGGGAACGGAAGATCCTCGGCGACCGCTTCGCGGACATCCACCTGCGGATGGCGCTCCCTGGCGGCCAGGACGAAGGGCGGGGACGGGTCGACCGCGGCGACCGCCTCGGCGCCCAACCGCCGGACGAGCTCTGCAGTGAGGGCGCCCGGCCCGCAGCCCACGTCGAGCGCGCGCTGCCCCGGATGCACGCCCGCGAAGTCCGCGAAGGGCGCAGAGAGCAGGGTCGAGTACCTGCCCATGAACCGGTCGTAGGCCTCGGCCGGGACGTCGAACGCCATGGAGGGAGCTTAGGCCCGTCACGCCACGGTGTCACGGGGAGATCCCCGGCAGCACGAGCCGTGCGCTGCGCGGCCGACCGGCTGCCCTGCTCGTGACGGTCACGGTCGCCTCGCGCGTGCCGAGGTGGCCGTGACCCTCACTGATTCCGCTCCAGGCGCTCCCGGTGATGCTCAGCATCGCCTCGCTCTGCGGCCAGCTGCCGAGCACGAGCATGACCGCCCCGCGCTTCCTGAGCCGTGCGGAGAGCCGCGCGACGCTCGCATCGCTCGCCTGCCGGGGCGGTCGGGTGACGATGACGCCCATGGCGTCGGCGAGGGCAGCGGTCGCGGCGAGCCACTGGTCTCCGGGGCGCGGGACGAGCACGAGCCGCTCGAGGTCGATCCCGAAGCCCGCCGCTGCCTCTATGCCGAACTCTGGCACGCCGACGACGCCGCACCAGACACCTGCAGCGGAGGGTGCAGCCAGCAGGAGCATGAGGAGGGTGAGCGAACGATCCACGGAGTAGCTCGCGCCCTCCTGCAGCGCACCGCCCGGCAGCAGCCGTGCGAGTGCAGGGTGGGTGGGCAGGCCTGGACTGTCGAGCCGCGGCGCCTGGAGCTTCCGGATGCGCTCCTGCAGTTCGCGCACCTGCTCATCCCGGGTGGGAAGGGCGAGAGCTGCGTTCGACATCCTTCCATTATCGAACATAGCTTCTAGCTGAACAAGCGCTGGGAGTCACCCGCGACTCAGGGAGCGAACCTAGACTTCGGCGCAGACCTCGGTAGGGATAAGGAGCCGACAATGACCGTCAACCTGAATGACGCGGGGTTCAAGCACGCCAAGAACCTCGTGGAGGACCGCAAGGCCACCCACGACAGCCGCGACGACTGGAGCGAGCATGCGCCCTCGGCGGACGAGGAGAACGACTTCCTCGACCGGCACGGCTGGGAGGAGTACTCGAAGTGGTTCCTGGGGGTGAATGACGAGATGGACCCGGACACCAAGGGCCACTACGAGTTCCCGTACGGCGACTTCACCAAGGTGCATCGCTGCGCGGTCATCTCAGGAGAGAGCCGGGCGGCGCAGAACGACCACGACAGCATCCGGGATGCTTTCGTGACGCTCTTGCGGCGCATCGACGAGAGCACCGCGGGATGAACCCTGTGCCCTAGCGCAGGGGGTCGAAGTGCTGCAGGACCGGGTCGGGTTCGCCGACGACCGCGCCGGCGAGAAGCTTGCCCGTGAGCGGGCCGAGTGCAATTCCCCACATGCCGTGGCCACCGCCCACGAACACGCGCGGTGACTTCGTCGCGCCGATGAGGGCGTGGCCGTCGGCCGTGACAGGGCGGCCGCCGACCCATTCCTCCTTGCGCGCCTCCCAGTCGACGCCCTGGAAGACGGGGCGACCTGCATCAACGAGGGTGCGGATGCGGCGCGGGTCCGGGGCGGCGTCCACGTTGCGGAACTCCATCATGCCGCCGATGCGCAGTCGGTCGCCGAGGGGAGTGCAGGCGAGGCGCTGGGTCGGGAAGTAGATCGGGTGCGAGGGGATGACTTCCGGCGTGACGCTGAAGCTGTAGCCTCGGCCCGCCTGCACGATGGCCTTGACGCCGAAGTGGCGAGCGAGTTTGCCAAGCCAGGCGCCGGTCGCGACGACGACTGCGTCGGCCTTGATGGTGTCACCGGATGCTGCGATCACCTCGACGCCGGTCCCGAGGTCTTTGATATCGGAGACGTCGAAGCCCGTCCTGAGCTCGGCACCGCGCTTCCTGACCGCATCGGCGAGGGATTCGGCGTACTTGGGCGGGTTGATGAAGTACTGGCCGCGCAGGAGCACACCGGAGGCCACAGCATCCGAGAGCGTGGGCTCGATAGCGCGCAGTTCGTCGCCCGTCGCAAGGTCGAAGTCGACGGTGCCGCCGCTCTGGGTGACGACCTCGAACTCGTGGAGGAGCACTTTGCGGTCCTTGTCGCTGAGGAACCCGGCGAGGAAGGGCTTCGCCTCTTTGACGGGTTCCTTGACGCCGCCCGCTGTCAGCTCGTGGAAGGCATCCATGGCGAGGGGGTTGACCTTGGCGAAGATCTCGATCGACTTGCGCCACTGGCGGGGGAGTGCGTGCCAGGCGAAGCCGAGGAGGAAGCGGATGAGTTTGGGGTCGAGCGCGAGCGGAATGTAGAGGGGCGACTTCGAACTCAGCATCGCCTGGGGGCCCGAGAGCAGCACGGACGGTTCGCCGAGGGGGAGGGTGAGCGCGGGGGTGAGCCATCCGGCGTTGCCCCAGCTCGAGCCTGCCGCGACGCCCTTGCGGTCGAGCACTGTCACTTTCACGCCGCGTTCCTGAAGGTGCCAGGCCGTCGCGAGTCCGATCATTCCGGCTCCGATGACGACGACGTTCTGTGGACCCTTGGGACTCGTGCTCATGGAATAACCATATCGACCGGAGGGTGGTGCGGACGACGGATTCCGGGGCCCGCGGTCCCACCTTCGGTCAGCGCCGCTTCTGCTCGGGCTATTGCCGAGTCACGGGCCAGAATGCTGCAGAGTGGCAACTCAGAAAGGCGCGGCTTCGTTGTCGTCGTCGGGTGTGGTCGGCTTGGTCGTGAATCGTGGCGTGGGGCGCCCGGTACGGGTGCGCAGAACGTTGCACAGGTCGCTGGCATCGGCCTGGT
>DAITPJ010000002.1:43122-67062 GCA_036833635.1 Terrimesophilobacter sp. | reverse complement strand
CAGCGGAGACGGAGGGATTTGAACCCTCGGTTCCCTTACGGGAACTCCACCTTAGCAGGGTGGTGCACTAGGCCGGACTATGCGACGTCTCCAGTTGCTCGCACAATCATAGCCGGAGCGCGCTGGATGCCGGACCGGGTCCCCCGGATGGGGGCAGCCGACGTCCTTGTCGGCCTCCTATGGCGCGGATAGCCTCGAAATGGCGAAAGCTTCCGGCTCCCCCGACCCGGATCGACCCCGATCGCCCCAACGATTCCCGAAGGCGTACAACCCATGCGCATCCCCGGCCCCGCGGCTCTCATGGGGTTCGCGGGCCCCACTATGCTCGCCGCAGCCGGACCGGAATCGATCGGCTACGTCATCATCGCCATAGGCGTCGTCGGCCTTGGCCTCGCGCTCGTCATGCTCATGGTCGTGAGGCGCCGACGCCAGAATCACCGCTGAGCGGCCCGATAAAACGACGCTAATTCGCCTTCGAGCAGGTGTAGTCGGCGGCGCTCTGCCCCTTGATCCCTGGGAGCACCTCGAGACCCTCGGTCGTCGGTTCGACGGGCTCTGCGGGAGCGTTCGGGTCGCTCACGGAACCGACCCCCGTGTTGCCCGCCTGCAGCGTGAAGGGCTCATCCGCATGAATTTTCGCGAAGAGCGCGTTCGCCGCGGCCTTGACCGGCGCAACCTTCCCCGAGTAGACCCCCGGCTGCCCGGTCACGCCCGGATACTGCACGAACAGCACACGGTCGAGCGGCAGGTTCTTGAGCACCTGGGCCATCGAGACCATCGTGTTGATGTTCTTGAGACTGTTCGAGACCGTAAGGTTCTGGCTGGCGACGGTCGCGATGTTGTAGAGCTTGCCGAAGTCCTCCAGCACACCGCCGCTCTTGATCGTGCGAACGAGCGAGGAGAGGAACACCTGCTGGTTGCTGATGCGCCCGAGGTCGCTGCCGTCGCCGACGCCGTGGCGGGTACGCAGGAATGCGAGCGCTTCCCATCCGTCGAGCGTGTACTCACCGGCAGCCGGAAGATCGATGCCGGAGTACTTGTCGACGACCGGCCCGTTCACGCACACCGTCACTCCGCCGATCGCGCTCGAGATGCGGGCGACACCAGAGAATGAGACCTCGGCGGCGAACTGGATGTCGAGACCCGTCAGCTCCGACACCGTGAGCACCGTGCACGGCAGGCCGCCGTAGAAGAGCGTCACATTGATGGGCTGGGCGGACATCCGGGAGAAACTGCCGCCCGTCGGGTCCGGGCAGGAGGGGATCGGGACCACGAGGTCACGGGGGAAGCTCACGGCGACCGCGTTGCTCTGGTCCTGGGCGACATGGAGCAGGATCGTCACGTCGTTGAGCTCGGTGCTGCGGTCCTTGCAGCCATTGGGGTCCTCGCACCGGTCGCTGCCGACGAGCAGGATGTTGAATCCGCCCTCGTACGCACCCAGAGCGGGCGGCGGTCCCTCGGTCTCGCCGACGATCGTGACCGTCTTGATCCCGCTCTCGAGCTTCCAGACCGCGTACCCGGCCACGGTCGCCCCGCTCACGAGGACGACGGCCATGGCAGCAGTGAGAAATTTGAGCAATGCCAGCCACGGGTTGCTGCGGCGCAGCCGCCCGTGCCGGGCGACCGAGGGCGGGCCGCTGGCCCGACGGCCGCGCGGTCTGGTCTCGCTCATGGGTGTCTCCTGGAAATCGACGGATCGAGGTGTGCGGAGGGCGTGGGATTCGAACCCACGAGACATTTCTGCCCACCAGTTTTCAAGACTGGCTCCATCGGCCGCTCGGACAGCCCTCCCCGGACGCGGGCGCGCCCGTGCGATTCTAGCCGACGGATGCCGCGACCCGCCTGAACGCTACTCAGGAAGAGCGGCGAGAACCGGGACGAGACCATCCGCCCTGACGTCGTCGGTGACCTCGGTCGCGGCGTCCTTGACCTCGGGCGGAGCCTGTCCCATCGCGACCGCCCGCCCTCCGTCGCCCGCCCACTGGAACATCTCGATGTCGTTGCGGCCGTCGCCGACCGCGAGCACTCTCTCGCGCGGGATGTCGAGGATGGCGCGCACCCGTTCGAGCGCAGTCCCCTTGTTGACGCCATCCGGTGCGATGTCGAGCCACGCCGTCCACCCGATCGCGTAACTGACCTGGTGCAGTCCCAGTGAGTCGATGAGCTCAAGGAATTCGTCCGGCTCGTGCGCAGGCGACACGACCACGACACGCGTCACCGGGGTGTTCGCGAGCTCATCGAAGTCGACGAGAGTGGCATTCGCCAGGTTCCAGTCCTGCATCCCCTCGGTGTAGAGGCGATGCCCTGTCGCATCCTCGACCATGAACCTGCCGTCGGGCAGACCACCCCGGATGCGATCCAGCACAGGCCCTGGATCGAACGTCTCGACGAGGTCGCGACGGTAGTTGCCCTCGAGAGCCGTGTCGCGCTTGAGCGTGATCGCCCCGTTGGCGCATACGACGTACTCCGGTTCGAGGCCGAGAGTCTCGAGGATCGGACGGGTGGTCTCCCATGAGCGCCCCGTGGCGAGCGTCACGAAGTGTCCGGCATCGCGTGCCCGCCGGACGGCATCGACGACCTCCTGCGTGAGCGTCTCGTCCTCGTGGATGACGGTCCCGTCGACGTCGAGCGCGACGAGCCACTTCAGGAAGTCAGCCATTCAGGGAACCGGCTCCATGACCTCGAGGCCGCCGAGATAGGGCCGAAGCGCCTCGGGGACCCGCACAGAGCCATCCGCCTGCTGGTGGGTCTCGAGGATCGCGACGATCCAGCGCGTCGTGGCCAGCGTGCCGTTGAGCGTGGCGACCGGCGCAGTCTTTCCGGACTCTGTGCGGTAGCGGATGTCGAGCCGCCGCGCCTGGTACGTCGTGCAGTTGCTCGTGCTCGTGAGCTCGCGGTAGGCGCCCTGGGTCGGTACCCAGGCCTCGATGTCGAACTTGCGCGCGGCACTGGATCCGAGATCGCCCGCGGCAACGTCGATGACGCGGTAGGCGAGCTCGCACGCCTTCATCATCTGCTCCTGGTAGCCGAGGAGGCGCTCGTGCTCCGCCTCGGCCTCCTCGGGGAGCACGTAGCTGAACATCTCGAGCTTGTTGAACTGGTGCACGCGCAGGATGCCGCGGTTGTCCTTGCCGGCCGCACCGGCCTCGCGCCGGTAGCAGGTCGACCACCCGGCGTAGCGCAACGGCCCGGCAGAGAGTTCCAGGATCTCGTCGGCATGGAAGCCGGCGAGCGCAACCTCGCTCGTGCCGACGAGGTAGAGGTCGTCGGCCGGGAGGTAGTAGACCTCGTCGGCGTGCTCGCCGAGGAAGCCCGTGCCGCGCATGATCTCCGGCCGGACGAGCGTCGGGGTGATGAGCGGGGTGAAACCCTCCGCGAGCGCCTTGTCGAGAGCCAGGTTCATGAGCGCGAGCTCGAGGCGCGCGCCGATGCCGGTGAGAAAGTAGAACCGACTGCCCGACACCTTCGTGCCGCGGGCGATGTCGATGGCCTTGAGCTTCTCGCCGAGCTCTACGTGGTCACGGGCCTCGAAGTCGAAGCTCGCGGGGGAGCCGACCTCGCGAAGCGTCTCGAAGTTCTCCTCGCCGCCGGCCGGTACGCCATCGACGATGGGGTTCGCGATCGAGCCGACGAGTTCCGAGAACTCTGCTTCCGCATCCGTCGCGCGCTGGCTCGCCTCCTTGACGCGCGACGCGAGCTCCTGCGCCTGGGCGACGAGCGCTGCCTTCTCGCCCCTGGGCGCGGCCGCGACGGTCTTGCCGAAAACGTTCTGCTCGGCGCGCAATTCCTCAAAGGCGGTGATGGCCGCCCGACGCTTGAGGTCGGCCGCGATCGCCGCGTCGACGAGCTCGACCGAGTCGCCGCGGGCAGCCTGCGAACGCCTCACGGCATCCGGGTTCTCGCGCAGCAGCTGGGGGTCGATCACCTCCCCAGTCTATTGAACGGTTTCGTGACGTACGGTTGGTCTCGTGACCGCAGGATCGGCGTCGGCGAAGGGCCGCAGAATGGCCGGCAAGAAGCATGCCGCGGTCGTCTACAACCCGACGAAAGTGGATCTCCGCAAGGTTCGCCGCTCCGTCGAGAAGGCCGAGTCCGGCAACGGCTGGGGTCGCACCCGCTGGTTCGCGACGAGTGAGACGGATGCCGGACAGGCGGTCACCCGCGATGCTCTCGCCACCGGGGCGTCCGTCGTTCTCGCGGCGGGAGGCGACGGCACCGTGCGCGCGGTGGCCGAGGCGCTGCGCGATACGTCCACCCCGATCGCCCTCCTGCCGACGGGCACGGGGAACCTCCTCGCGCGCAACCTCGACCTCAACCTCGCGAACCTTGACGTGTCGGTCGAGACCGCCTTCTCCGGCGCCGATCGCGTGATTGACCTCGGGATCGCGAAGATCACGAGACCGGGCGGCGCGATCGAGGAGCACGTCTTTCTCGTCATGGCCGGGCTCGGGCTCGACGCCCAGATGATCGCCAGGACGGATGCGAAGCTCAAGAAGGCCGTCGGCTGGTTAGCATATGTCGATGCGGGCATGCGCGCGCTTCCCGACCTCAAGCCGGTGCGACTGCGTTACCGGCTCGACGGGTCGCCTGCGCGCGCTCTCAGCGCACACACGCTCATCATTGGCAACTGCGGGTCGCTTCCGGGCGGCATCCTCCTGATTCCGGATGCCGAGCCGGACGACGGCATCCTCGATGTCGTGGCGCTCAAACCGCGTGGCCGATTCGGCTGGGTGCGCGTGTGGAACAAGCTCGCGTGGGAGAACGGCGTGCTGCGCAAGAGCGCAGCGGGACGCAGGATCATCGACCTTCGTGCCGACGTCAAGGACGTCGCGTACTTGAGGGGTCGCCATCTCGGAATCGCTCTCGAAGCACCGCAGGAGTTCCAGCTCGACGGCGACGAGTTCGGCATGGTCACGGCGGTCGACTTCGCCGTCGACCCAGGGGCGCTCACGGTCAAGGTGCCGGCGTCCGCCTAGCCACCGGGCGACACACGGCCGGCGGCCGCGCGACGGGAGTGGTTTCGGGCCTGCAGGAACAGCAGCCCGGCGATCGTGCCGAAGCCGACAAGAAGAGCGGGCAGCACGAGCATGTCGGCGAGTTGCATGAGGAACGAGAGCGCGGGCCCATTCGGCATCGTCGAGAGCGGCGGAAAGTAGAAGGAGGCCAGCCAGATCCTGGCCCCGACCGCACCGAGCACGAGCACCGGGCCGATCACCCAGAGCGCACCGAGCCACGGGTTGCGCTTCCTCATTCCCCCGGCCTCCACTGGGCGGCACGGCGGAACAGGAGTGCTACCGCGGTGGCGAGTCCGATCGTGATCATGGGCGTCGAGAGCGACCAGGCCGACTGCTGGAGCACCTGCTGCCAAGTGTACTCGGCTCCCTCGGTGTAGTAGCTGACGCTGTTCGACCAGAACGTGACGGCGATGCCGCCGATCACGAGAGCCGCAGCGACGATCCAGAGGATGCGCTCGAACGGATTCGGCTCGACGAGAAACTCCTCCTCATCCGGGCCGGATGCCATCGTCTCCGCCCCGGCGCGGGATGCTGCCGCCGAGGGCTCCGGGAGCGCAACGGACTCCTGCGGCGAGCGCGCCGCCCTCGCCGTGTCCTTGCTCGGATCGTAGCCCGGCTGGAACGCCGGGTCGAAGCGCGGGTCGAAGTCCTCAGCCATGGTCCGGCTCGCCGGCGATGAGCCCGCGAAGCCAGTCGCGCGCCTCCACGAAGACGTCATTGCCGTAGCGCTGCGTCACCTCGGTGCGCACGTTGTCGGCGCGCGGGTATGAGCCGAGGAAGATGACCTTCGGGCTGAACCTCTTGAGGCCGAGCAGGGCATCCGCGACCCGCTCGTCCAGGATGTGCCCGTCGAGGTCGATGACGAAACGGTAGCGGCCGAGGGTGTCGCCGATCGGACGCGACTCGATGAGGCTCAGGTTGACGCCCCGCGTCGCGAACTGCTCGAGCATCTCGAGCAGCGCGCCGGGCTCGTCGGAGGGCAGCTCGGCGATGATGCTCGTCTTGTCGGCTCCGGTCGCCGCGGGCGTCGGCACCGTGCGGCTCACGAGCACGAACCGCGTGACGGCGTTGGGGTTGTCGCCGATGTCGGTCGCAAGCACATCGAGGTCGTGGTGCGCGGTGATCCCCGGGGGCGCGATCGCGGCATCGGCACCGCCCGCGGCATCCCCCGCAGGGACCTCAAGCAGGCTCGCAGCGGCGGCGACGTTCGAGCTCGCCGGGATGTGCCCGTGGCTCGGCAGGTTGCGCTCGAGCCAGCGGTGACACTGCGCATACGCGACCGGATGGGCGTTCACGACCGTGACCTCCGCAAGCGTCATGCCTGGGCGCGCGACGAGGACGAAGTTCACCGGAACGAGGTATTCACCGATGATCCGCAAGCCGGGGATGCTCGCGAGGGCGTCCTGCGTCGCGCTCACACCGCCCTCGACCGAGTTCTCGATCGCGATCATCGCCGCAACGCTCCGGCCGGCCACGACGTCCTCGAGAGCCTCGCCGACGTTGTTGACCGCGCGCCACGGCTTGCCGACGGCATCCGGAACCTGCGCGAGCGCGGCCTCGGTGAACGTGCCGGCGGGTCCAAGGTAGCTGAAGGTCTCGTGAGGATTCGCGTCCGGCATGGAAGTGAGTCTATTGATGCGCAAGAGTGGGCAGATGGACGATCGCGCGGGAATGCCGGCCAGGGCATCCGATCTCATCGACGTCGCCGAACTTCTCGACGCCTACCACCACCGCATGCCGGATGTCTCTATCGCGTCGCAACGCGTCGCGTTCGGCACGAGCGGGCACAGGGGTTCCTCCCTCGACACGGCGTTCAACGACGCCCACATCGCGGCCATCACGCAGGCGATCGTGGAGTATCGCGCGGGTCAGGGCATCGACGGTCCGCTCTTTATCGGGTCGGACACGCACGCGCTCAGCGCCCCCGCGCAGACGACAGCGCTCGAGGTGCTCGTCGGGAATCGCGTGGACGTGCTCGTCGACGAGTTCGGGGACTGGGTGCCGACCCCGGCGCTGTCGCACGCGATCGTGGCGCATAATCGTCGGGTCTCGACAAGCTCGACCGGAGAAGGGGGCTCGACCGGAGAGGGGAAGGGGAACTCGACCGAAGGCCGCCGAAGTGACGGCATCGTCATCACCCCGAGCCACAACCCGCCGCGGGACGGCGGCTTCAAGTACAACCCGCCGCACGGCGGTCCGGCCGACAGCGACGCTACCGGATGGATAGCGAAGCGGGCGAACGCGCTTCTCGCAGATGGCAATCGTGATGTGCTTCGTGCCGAGCCCTCCGCCGTCGCGACGTACGACTTCCGCGGCACCTATGTCGACGACCTCGCGAGCATCATCGACATTGACGCGATCCGCTCCTCGGGCCTGCGCATCGGAGCAGACCCGCTCGGCGGCGCGAGCGTCAACTACTGGGCCGCGATCGCCGCGCGGCACCAGCTGCCGATCACCGTCGTGAATCCGACGGTCGACCCGCAGTGGTCGTTCATGACGCTCGACTGGGACGGGAAGATCCGCATGGACCCGTCCTCCCCCTCGGCCATGGCCTCCGTCCTCGCGCACCGCGCAGATTTCGACATCCTGACCGGCAACGATGCGGATGCCGACCGGCACGGGGTGGTCACCCCGGACGGCGGGCTCATGAACCCCAACCACTACCTCGCCGTCGCGATCAGGTACCTCTACACGCATCGCCCCGGCTGGCGGGCCGACGCGGCGGTCGGGAAGACTCTCGTCTCGAGCTCGATGATCGACCGCGTCGCCGCCTCGCTCGGGCGGCGGCTCTGGGAGGTGCCCGTGGGATTCAAGTGGTTCGTGCCCGGACTCGTCGACGGGTCGGTCGCGTTCGGAGGCGAGGAGAGCGCCGGCGCGAGCTTTCTCCGGATGGACGGGTCGACCTGGACGACGGACAAGGACGGCATCCTGCTCGCCCTGCTCGCGAGCGAGATCCGTGCGGTGACCGGAAAGTCGCCCTCCGAGTTGTACGCCGAGCTCGTCGAGGAGTTCGGGGAGCCGGCCTACGAGCGCACGGATGCCGTCGCGACGCCGCAGCAGAAGGCCGCGCTCGGCCGGCTCACGGCATCCGGAATCACTGCGACGGAGCTCGCGGGGGAGCCCATCACGGCGAAGCTCAGCGAGGCGCCAGGCAACGGAGCCGGAATCGGCGGTGTCAAGGTCGTCGCCGAGAACGCATGGTTCGCCGCACGGCCCAGCGGCACGGAGGACGTCTACAAGATCTACGCGGAGTCATTCCTCGGACCGGCGCACCTCGCGCGCGTGCAGGCCGAGGCGAAGACGATCGTCGACGCCGCGCTCTCAGCGCGCTAACGGTCAGTCGGCGCAGCGGTCAATCGGCGTAGTCGGGGGCCGGCGGAAGCCCGAAGAACTCCTCGAGCGTGAGGATGCCGGTGGTGTGCATCTCCGTCGAGAGCGCGACGCCAACGTAACGAACGTGCCATGGCTCGTAGATATAACCGGTCACGTCAGTTTTTCCTTCCGGGTACCGGATGACGAAGCCGAAGCGCCACGCGTTGTCGGCGAGCCAGGCCCCCTGCGGGGTCGTTCCGAAGCAAACCTGGATCGAGCACACCGCAGGGCTGCCCACGAGATCCGCCGTGAGGCCCGTCTGGTGCTCGCTGTAACCGGGCCGGGCGCTCTGGGCCTGGGCCTTCTCGCGGCCGAGCTGCGCGACGAGCCGTTCGTGCACGCTCTTCTGCACGGCGTAGGAACGATACGCGTTCTGGATCTGGATGGCGCCGACCCCCTCCGAGGCAGCGGCGGCGACCATCGCCTGGAGGGCCGTGGCGGCCTCGGCCCGCATGAGCGGGCTCGAGATGTAGGGCACCGCGGGAGTCACGAGGTCCGGAGGCACGTAGTCGATGGGGTTGAGCGGTCGGAGCTTGTCGTTGACGACCCAGATGCTCAAGGGGTCGTCGACCGAGTGGGCGCTTCGATCGAAGAACGACTTGGTCTTCGCTTCTGGAGAGGGAAGTGGCGCTGCAGTGGTGGGGGATGGGCTCTCCACCGGAGCGCGCTCCGGCGCACAGGCGACGAGCGTCAGAGCGACGGAGGCCACGGCCAGCCCGGCGAGAACCCGGCGTCGGGGCGCAAAAGTCATGGTCCCGATCCTATGCTTTCGCTCCCCCGGGTTCCCTTCGCCCGGCGGACGTTCGGCACGAATCCAAAAGTTTCCATTGACAGGATGCATCTGCCCTGAATATGGTTGGCGCGATTACGTGAGAGCGCTCCCACGACGTGAAATGGGAGCGCTCCCACGAGATCGCCACCCTATCCACGCACACAAAGGAGTGACCGTGAAATTTTCACGACGCACCACCGTCACGGCTGCGATCTCTGCAGCAGTGGCGTTCACCCTGGTCGCGGCAGGATGTTCATCGACGCCGCAGGCGGACGACGATGGACCCATCACGCTGACCATCACCACATTCGGCACGATGGGTCTCGCCGACCTCTACGCCCAATATGAGGATGACCACCCGAACATCACGATCGAGGCCACCAACATCGACACCGGTGGCAACGCCCTCACCGACTGGAAGACAAAGCAGGCGGCCGGAAGCGGCCTTCCCGACATCCAGGCCGTCGAAGAAGGCTGGCTCGGGCTGGTCCTGGGAGTCTCCGACTCCTTCGTCGACCTGCGCGACTTCGGTGCGGACGACATCAAGGACCGCTGGGTCCCGTGGAAGGTGGGACAGGCGACTGACTCCGACGGCAGGATCATCGGCTATGGAACCGACATCGGCCCGGAGGGGCTCTGCTACAACGGCGCTCTCTTCGAGGCGGCGGGCCTCCCTGGTGATCGCGAGGGGGTCGCCGAACTGCTCGGCGGCGCCAACGCGACATGGGAGAAGTTCTTCGAGGTCGGAAAGCAGTACCACGCGGCGACCGGAAAGCCATGGTACGACCAGAGCGGATTCGTCTGGAACGCCATGGTCAACCAGCAGGCCGAGGGCTACTACACCAAGTCCGGCGAACTGAATGTCGAGAACAATGCGACACTCAAGGGCCTCTGGGACCAGCTCGCCGACGGCGCGGCATCCGGTCTCTCGTCGAACCAGTCGCAGTGGGACTGGGGTGGAGGCAAGGCCTTCATCGACGGCTCGTTCGCTACCTTCGTCTGCCCCGGCTGGATGCTGGGTGTCGTCAAGGGGCAGGTCGAGGCCGCGGGCGGCGACTCGAGTTCCGGATGGGACTTCGCTGACGTCTTCCCGGGTGGCGCCGCCAACTGGGGCGGCTCGTTCCTGACGGTTCCGAAGACCTCGAAGCACCAGAAGGCGGCGGCCGAGCTGGCCGCGTGGCTCACGGATGTCTCGCAGGAGGTCGCGGCGTTCCAGGCGGCCGGCGCGTTCCCGAGCGTCATCGCGGCGCAGGCCGACAGCGGCGTGACCGGAGAGAGCGACCTGACGAAGTTCTTCAACGACGCTCCGATCGGCCAGATTCTCGGCGCCCGCGCCGAGGGCGTCGTCGCGCAGTTCAAGGGCCCGGATGACTCGATCATCCAGGAGCAGGTGTTCGGCCCGTCGATCAAGCTGATCGACTCCGGCAGTGCATCAGGCGACAAGGCTTGGGACGACGCGATCGCCCTGCTCGACCAGCTCGTCGTCAACAAGTAGTCCGCATTCCGACTGGGCCCTCCGGAGGTCGAACTCCGGAGGGCCCTTCCCCCGCCAGGAGGGGCCATGTCTTCGCCACGCCCGCGCGGCAGCGCCGTCGCCCTCGAACGGCCGGCACTCCGCCATCGTCTCGCCCGATGGGACGTGCGGTACTCGCCGTACTTCTACGTCGCGCCGTTCTTCATCCTCTTCGGACTCGTCGGCCTCTTCCCGCTTGCGTACACGTTCGTCGTCTCTCTCAATGACTGGGACCTGCTTCAGGGGCAGGGAGCCTGGATCGGGTTCGACAATTTCGGCGCGGAGCTGGCCGACCCGCTCTTCTGGAACTCCATCGTCAACACCTTCAGCATCTTCCTGCTGTCCGCCATCCCGCAGCTCATCGTCGCGCTCATCATCGCCGCTGTACTCGACCAGAACCTTCGCGCGAAGACGTTCTGGAGGATGAGCATCCTGCTGCCCTACGTCGTCACGCCGGTGGCCGTCGCCCTGATCTTCAGCAACGCCTTTGGGGAGAAGTACGGCCTCATCAACAACATGCTCCAGGGAGTCGGCCTCGATCCCGTCCTCTGGAAGACCGAAACCCTTCCAGGCCACCTCGCGATCGCCATGATGGTCAACTGGCGCTGGACGGGCTACAACGCGCTCATACTGCTCGCCGCGATGCAGGCTGTACCGCGCGACATCTACGAGTCGGCGAGCCTCGACGGCGCGGGCGCAATGAGGCGATTCTTCTCGATCACGATCCCGAGCATCCGGCCGACCTTCATCTTCGTCATCATCACCGCGACGATCGGCGGGCTTCAGATCTTCACAGAGCCCAAGCTCTTCGACGCCTCGAGCTCGATCCCCGGCGGCGTCTTCCGCCAGTACCAGACCACCGTGCTCTACCTGTGGGACATGGCCTTCAACCGCGGAAACTTCGGCAAGGCCTCCGCCATCGCCTGGCTCCTGTTCCTGCTCATCGTGCTCATCGGCATCCTGAACTTCCTCGTGTCGCGCAGGATCGCCTCCGCGGAGACGAGTCGCGCCCGACGGCGAACGCGTCGGAGCCTCGAGGCACTTGCCGCGAATGGCGCGTCGGCGACGGGCGACGATCGTCATGAGGGAGGCCCGCGATGACGTCCTCGCTCTCCCGGTCGGGAACCCGCCGCGCGCGCGGCCGTTTCGCCGATCGACCTGGATTTCTGACCTACGGCCTTCTCACGGCGTTCTTCCTCGCCGGCGCCTACCCGCTGTGGTGGTCCTTCGTCGTCGGAAGCAGTTCGACAACGGCCCTCACGAGCACGTGGCCGCCCCTGCTGCCCGGCGGGCGTTTCTGGATCAACGTCGGCGAAGTGCTCGACACCGTCCCGTTCTGGCTCGCGCTCGGCAACAGTGTGATCGTCTCCTCGGTCATCACCGTCTCGGTCGTGACCTTCTCCACGCTCGCCGGGTACGCGTTCGCCAAGCTCCGGTTCCGGGGGCGCGACGGCCTCATGGTCTTCGTGATCGCGACCCTCGCCGTCCCGACCCAGCTCGGCATCATCCCGCTCTTCATCCTCATGAAGGAGTTCGGATGGACCGGAACCCTCGGCGCCGTCATCGTTCCCACCCTCGTGACCGCGTTCGGCGTCTTCTTCATGAGGCAGTATCTCGTCGACGTCATTCCCGACGAACTCATCGAGGCTGCCAGGGTGGATGGGGCGACCATGATCGGCACCTTCTGGCACGTCGCCGTGCCTGCTGCGCGCCCCGCGATGGCGATCCTCGGCCTGTTCACGTTCATGACGGCATGGACCGACTATCTCTGGCCGCTTCTCGTCGTCCCCCAGAACCCCACTCTCCAGGTCGCGCTCAGCCAGTTGCAGTCTGCTCGTTACGTCGACTACACCGTGGTTCTGGCTGGTGCGGTCCTGGCCACGATCCCGCTCTTGATACTCTTCGTTGCGGCGGGCAAACAGATCATCGCGGGCATTATGCAGGGAGCAGTGAAAGGGTGACCGAGGTCATGACGAGCGAGCCGAGGGCGTCGAGTTCGGGGGTGCGGGCATTCCCGGAGTCGTTCCTCTTCGGTGTCGCGACGGCGGCCTACCAGATCGAGGGGGCTGCCCACGAGGACGGCAGGACCGACTCCATCTGGGACGCGTTCTGCCGCGTCCCTGGCGCCGTCGTGAACGGCGACAACGGCGACGTCGCGTGCGACCACTACCACCGCTACGCCGCGGATGTCGCTCTCATGGCCGAGCTCGGGGTGCAGACCTACCGCTTCTCGACCTCGTGGGCGCGGGTGCGTCCGGATGGCGGACCCGCCAACGCGAAGGGCCTCGATTTCTACTCGCGGCTCGTCGACGAGCTTCTCGATCACGACATCAAGCCCTGGCTCACGCTGTACCACTGGGACCTTCCACAGGCGCTCGAGGAATCGGGAGGATGGGCCAACCGGGACACCGCCTTCCGATTCGCCGACTACGCGGGCTCGGTGCACGACGTGCTCGGCGACCGGGTGCGCGCCTGGACCTCGCTCAACGAGCCGTGGTGCGCGTCCTTCCTGAGCTACATTGGCGGCGAGCACGCGCCAGGGCGGCAGGATGTCCGGGCCGGCCTCGCAGCTGGCCACCACCTCCTGCTCGCGCATGGCCTCGCGACCCAGGGGCTCCGCTCCCGCGACGATTCGCTCCAGTTGGGCATCACGCTCAACCTCACCGTCGCCGACCCGGTCGACCCTCACGATGCAGGTGACGTCGACGCCGCCCGGCGCATCGACGGTCAGTTCAACCGGTTCTTCCTCGACCCGATCTTCCGCGGCACATACCCCGACGATGTTCTGCGCGACCTGGAGGGTCTCGGCCTCGAGGAAGCGATTCGACCAGGCGACCTCGATA
Organism: Terrimesophilobacter sp.; assembly: GCA_036833635.1. GTDB lineage: Bacteria > Actinomycetota > Actinomycetes > Actinomycetales > Microbacteriaceae > Terrimesophilobacter. Next base: position 53,547 of record DAITPJ010000002.1, on the reverse strand, counting down.
TCATCTCGACCCCGGTCGACGCGCTCGGCATCAATTACTACCACGGGGACTACGTGAGCGCGCATCCGTCGGCCAACGAGACGACGACCGCCGCGCCATCCGAGCGACCCAAGCGCTCCCCGTTCCCCGCGGCCGAGTCGGTGCACTGGCATCCGCGTGGCCTTCCGGTCACCGCGATGGGGTGGGACGTTCAGCCCGAGGGGCTCACCCGGCTCCTGTACCGGATCCACAAGGAGTACACGGGACCGGCGGGCGTCTCGATCGCGGTGACCGAGAACGGTGCGGCCTACGACGACGCGGTGACGCCGGATGGCTCGGTAGACGACATCGAGCGCGTCGCGTTCGTGCGCTCCCACCTTCACGCGATCCTGGATGCGATCGAGGGAGGAGTCCCGGTCGACGGCTACTTCTACTGGTCCCTCCTCGACAACTTCGAGTGGGCATGGGGCTATGAGAAGCGCTTCGGACTCGTGCGGGTGGACTACGAGACGCAGGAGCGAACGCCCAAGCGGAGCGCCCTCGACTACCGGGCCATCATCGCCGGTCGTTCCCTGTGAACGACGATGGCGAGAAGATGACGGTGCCACCCGGCCGGCCAGCACCGACGCTCGAGATGGTGGCGGCCCTGGCCGGGGTGTCCCGTTCGACCGCCTCGCGCGTCGTCAACTCCTCCCCGAAAGTGACCGCCGAGGCCATCGAGTCGGTGACCGCCGCGATCGCGACCCTCGGCTACGTCCCCAACCGGGCCGCGCGCACGCTCGCGAGCCGCAAGACCCAATCGATCGCCCTCGTGATCCCGGAGAACACCGCGAAGTTCTTCGCCGACCCGTACTTCGCCTCCGTCATCCAGGGCGTCGCGATGTACCTCTCGAAGACCGAGTACACGCTCACCCTGCTCATCGCCTCGGAGACCGACTCGGAGAAGACTCGGCGGTACCTTCGCAACGGCAACGTCGACGGCGCTCTGCTCCTTTCGCACCACAGCGACGACCGTTCCTACGTCGAGCTCGGGCGGTCGCTTCCCATGGTCTTCGGCGGGCGGCCGATGTTCGAGGGCGCGACGAGCTACGTCGTGGACGTCGACAATGTCGCCGCCGCGGAGACGGCCGTGCAGTACCTCATCGACCACGGCAAGAAGAGCATCGCGACGATCGCCGGCCCGCAGGACATGGCTGCCGGACTCGACCGGCTCAAGGGCTGGCGCCGGGCGCTGAGCGCCGCGGGCCTTGAGGCCCGCCTCTTCGAGGCCGCCGACTTCACGCCCGCCGGCGGCGCCCTGGCCATGCAGCGAATCCTCGATACGGGCCTGCCCTTCGACGGGCTGTTCGCGGCGAGCGCCCAGATGGCATCCGGTGCGCTCGGGGTGCTTCGCGACCACGGACTCGCGGTTCCCGGTGACCTCGGCATCACGACGATCGACAACGACTACTACGCGAAGAACGCGAATCCGCCGCTCACGACGGTCGACCAGCCGTCGACGCAGCAGGGAGCACGGATGGCGGAAGTGCTCGTGCGCCTCATCAATGGCGAGCGGGTGGACAAGCTCACGATCATGCCGACGCACCTCATCGAGCGCGCGAGCGTCTGACCTCTCTCCCTCGCGAGGGGTCAGTAGTTGCTCTTCGAAGGCCGAGGGAGGAGCAACTACTGACCCCTCACAAAGCGGGCGGAGACGGCCGCCGAAGCGAGGCGCGCGCGAATGACGGCTACGGCATCCGGGCTCTCATCGACGAGCACGAACCGTCGGCCGAGCGCGGCCGCGACCGCCCCGGTCGTCCCACTCCCCGCGAAGAGGTCGAGTACCCAGTCACCCTCGCGACTCGACGCCTGCACGATGCGGCGGAGGATGCCCTCGGGCTTCTGGGTCGGATAGCCGGTCTTCTCCTTGCCGGTCGGCGAGACGATCGTGTGCCACCAGACATCCGTCGGAAGCTTGCCGCGCGCGGCCTTCTCTGGCGTCACGAGGCCCGGCGCCATGTACGGCTCCCGATCGACCGTCTCAGAGTCGAAGTGATAGCCATGGGGGTTCTTGACGTAGACGAGGATCGTGTCGTGCTTCGTCGGCCAACGACGCTTCGACTTGCCCCCGTAGTCATAGGCCCAGACGATCTCGTTGAGAAAGCAGTCCCTCCCGAAGAGGGCGTCGAGCAGTACCTTGGCGTAGTGCGCCTCACGGTAGTCGAGGTGAAGATAGAGCGTGCCGTCGTCGGCGAGCAGCCGCCACGCCTCGGCGAGCCGGGGCTCGAGGAACGACCAGTAGTCCTCGAACTCGTCGTCGTAGCTCATGAGGTCGCCGCGGATCCGTTCATACCGCTGCCCCTGGAAACCGACGACGGTCCCCACCGTGCTGCCGGATGCCGTGCGCACGCTCGTCGTGGACTGCCTCACCTGGGCACGCCCGGTGTTGAACGGGGGGTCGAGGTACACGACCGTGAACGCACCGTCCGGAAGGGTCGCGGCGGCGGTGAGGTTGTCGCCGTGAATGACGAGATCGTCGCCATCGGGAGACCAGGTCATCGATCCTTGCCCTCGTCCTCCGGCACCTCGATCGTGATCCGGCCGCCGAAGATGCCCTTGTCCCCGTCGCCGGCGAGCGGGGCAGGCGCAGGCAGCCGGGTCAGCCGATCCGCCTCGATCGCCGCCTCGTGCTTGGTCGGGGCGAACACCTCGTCGACCATCGTCATCATTCCGCCGACGTTGCCGCCCCTGCGGCCCTTGGCGCTGAGGTCGATGAGCCGGAAGTGCTGCAGCAGCCATCCGAGCAGCACGATGCCCGCGAGCACACCGCCGACGAGCCACCAGTTCACGGTCCTACCCTAGGCACTTCCCGCTCGCGGTCCCCTGCGCGGCAGCACGATGGGCCGCCCGGTGTTCTCCTGCATGAGGATCTCGACCTCGAGACCGTAGACCTTCTGCACGAGTTCGGCGGTGAGCACATCGCTCGGCGCCCCTACCGTGACGACCCGGCCGTCCGAGACGAGCGCGATCCGATCGGCGTATGCGCCAGCGAGCGAGAGTTCGTGCAGCACGACGACCACTGCTGCGCCGCCGGAGGCGAGTCGCCGCGCATTGCGCATGGTGTCCTCCTGGTGGCGGAGGTCGAGGGCAGCGGTCGGCTCATCGAGGAACACGATCGGAGCGCGCTGGGCGAGCACGCGCGAGAGTGACGCCCGTGCCTTCTCCCCGCCGGAGAGCGTCGTGTAGCGGCGGTCGGCGAGGTGGCTCACGTCGGTCTCGGCGAGCGCGGCCGCGATCGCCGCAGAATCGTCCTCTGCTTGTGGTGTCCTCGCCCACGGACTCCTGCCCATTTCGACGACCTCGCGTACCCGGAACGGGAACGAGACAGCATTCTCTTGGGTGAGGACGCTGCGCAGCCTCGCGAGTTCGATGGGCTTGAGCGACTCGACCGAGCGGTCCCCGTACCGCACGTTCCCTTCCGCCGGTCGACGGTCTCCGGAGAGCACCGCAAGGAGAGTGGACTTGCCCGCCCCGTTCGGCCCGACGAGGGCGAGGATCTCGCCCGTGCGGACTTCGAGGTCCACGTCGGCCAGGATGCGCACGCCATCAATGACGACACCCATACCGGTGGCGGTGATCGCGGCCGTCATGCCCAACCTCCGCTGCGTCGCCGTGCCCGGAACAGGAGGTAGAAGAAGAAAGGGCCGCCGATGAGGGAGGTGAGCATCCCGATCGGCAGATCGGCACCCCCGATGAGGGTGCGCGCGACGAGGTCGGCGAAGATCATGAGTGCACCGCCGCCGAACGCGCTCGCGATGATGAGCGGCCTGTGCGCCGGGCCGATCGCCATCCGGATGATGTGCGGCACGACGAGCCCGACGAACACGATGATCCCGCAGAAGGCGACCGCCGCGCCGGTCAGCAGCGCGACGAGAACGATGGACCAGATGCGAAGCCGCTCGACATTGAGACCGAGGTGGCGCGCGTTGCGCTCGCCGAGCGACAGGAGGTCGAACTTTCTTCCCGCGGCGAGGGCAAGGAGCGTGCCGAGCACGGCGACGACCACGACGATCGCCACCTCCTGCCAGCGCGAGCCGTTGAGGCTTCCGAGCTGCCAGAAGATGATCTGCTCGCGGCTCGCTGCGTCGCCGAGGAAGAGGATGAAGGCGAGGCCCGCCCCGCCGAACGCGTTGACGGCGATGCCGGTGAGGAGCAGTGTGACGACTTCGGTCCGGCCGTTGGCGCGCGAAACGACGTAGACGAGCACTGTCGCTAGAAGCCCGCCTCCGAAGGCGAAGACCGCGATACCCCAGCCGCCGAGGGCGCTGACGCCGAGCACGATGCCGATGGCAGCACCGAGTGCGGCACCGGATGACACCCCCACGACGCCGGGTTCGGCCAGCGGGTTGCCGAAGATCGCCTGCATGACGGCGCCGGCCACCGCGAGCGCGGCACCCACCGCGAGTCCCATGACGATCCGCGGGAAGCGCACGACCCAGAGCGCGGCCTCGACGACCTGGTCATCCGGTGCCCACGGGGTCGTGATCCCCATTCCGCGCAGGAGCGAGCCGACCACCTCGGTGGGGCTGACCGCGAGCTGCCCCGCCATCGCGGAGAGCAGCACGCCGGCGACGAGGGCGATGCCGAGGCCGACGACGAGCGAGGTACGCCTCACGGGACCCGGTACAGCCACTCGGGGGTCGAGAACTTCTCCGTGACGAGCTGTCGCGCCCTCGCGAGCTCCTCGGGAGTGACATCGCTCTCAACGAGCCCGTACAGGCCCCGGAAGGTGGCCTCCATCCTCTCGATGATCTCGGCGCGACTCAGGCCGGTCTGGCTGCGCAGCGGGTCGACGCGCTTCGCCGCGCTCTTCGTTCCCTTGTCACTCAACTTCTCGCGTCCGATCCGCAGCACCTCGACCATGCGTTCGCCATCCATGTCGTAGCTCATGGTCACGTGGTGCAGCACGGCGCCGGTGCCGAGGCGCTTCTGCGCGGCGCCGCCGATCTTGCCCTTCGGGCTCGTGATGTCGTTGAGCGGCTGGTAGGAGGCCTCGATCCCGATCGACTTGAGGGCTGTGATGACCCATTCGTCGAGGAAGGCATAGGAGTCGGCGAACGACATGCCCTGCACGAGGTCGGCGGGGGCGTAGATCGAGTAGGTGATGACGGAACCGGCCTCCATGAACATCGCGCCGCCGCCGCTGATGCGCCTCACGACCTGCATGCCGTACTTCTGCGCGTTCTCGAGGTCGACCTCGTTCTTGACGGACTGGAAGCTGCCGATCACGACTCCCGGCTCCTCCCACTCCCAGATGCGCAGTGTCGGTTTGCGGCGCCCTGCACCCACCTCCTCCGAAAGGACCTGGTCGAGCGCCATCTGCAGCACGGGCGGGTAGGGGGTTCCGTGAATCAGCTGCCACTCGTAATCGGTCCAGCTGCTCGCTCTCGAGAGCGACCGGCGGACCGCGACAGCGACCGCCTCGGGGGAGAACCCGAGCAGGATCGCATCCTCGGGGAGTGCCCCACGCACCGCGGCGGCGATCCAGGCTGCGTCGCTGTCGGCCGGGAGTCCGTTGACGGCGGCATTGATCTCGTCGAGAGCGCTGTCGGGCTCGAGGAAGAAGTCGCCGGAAAGTCGGAAGTTCGCGATCCTGTCGTCCACGACGTCGAGGTCGACGACCACGAGCTTCCCGCCCGGAACCTTGTACTCGCCGTGCATGCTCGCCTCTCTGGCCTTCGGTGGTTGGGTGCCGTCGAAGGCGGTGTATTGAAACCACCCACTGGCTACTTAGGCAAGCCTAACTGTCAGACGGAACGAACTCACCGAAACCGTCGGCGCGCAGCCGGGAACGCAACCGGATGGCGGCGGCGTCGAGGTCCGCAGGTTCCGCCGAGCGGTCGATCCCCGACGGGTGGAACTCGCGCGGCGACCAGGACGGCCAGACGTGGACGTGCAGGTGCGGCACCATGTAGCCCTCGATCATGAGGCCGGCCCTGTCCGAGCCCCATTCCGCGCGCTGGGCCGAGCCGATGCGGTGCGCGACGACCATGAGAGCGGCGATGAGCGTGTCCGGCGCATCGAGCCACCGGTCGACCTCGAGGCGCGGCACGACGAGCGTGTGGCCGGGCTGGCGCGGCTCGATCGTGAGGAAGCCGACGCAGACCTCGTCCTTCCACACGAAGCGTGCCGGCTCTTCGCCCCGGATGATCTTCGTGAAGAGAGTCGTCATGCCACGCGGTCGGCAATCCAGCGAAGCGTGTCGGCGACCACCTCATCCTTGTTCGTCTCATTGAAGATCTCGTGCTGGGCCCCCGTGTAGACGATGAGCTCGACATCGGTGAGGCCGCCGCGGTCGAGGTATGCCTGCGCCAGAAGCTCGTTGCTCTTCACGCCGCCGACAACGTCGTTGCTGCCCACCTGGATGAGCACGGGAAGGTCATGCGCGATGTCCTTCGCCGGCCTGCCCATGAGTCGAAGGCTGTCCGCGATGCCGAACAGCTTGACTCCATTCGCAATGAACATGAGCGGATCGGCGGCGGCCCTCGCGACAACTGCGGGGTCCCGGCTCAACCATTCGTAGCCCGTCGAGCCGACGTGCTTGTACTTCGCATTCAGGTCGCCGGTGTTCGTACGGCCCAGCACGCGAAGTGCGGAGCCACTCAGAACCAGGGCGTCGTATTCGTCAGAGTGCTCGTTGACGAGAATCTGCGCCAGGAGGGAGCCCCAACTGTGTCCGAGGAGGACGAGTGGCAAACCCGCGTTCTCAGCGCGCACCATCCCGGTCAGTTTCCGAATTGACTCGATGGTCGCTCGCATCCCGCCGGTGCCGAGTTTTCCGAGCTTTGTGAGATCGCCGGCGTACTGGCCGGCTCCTGTCCTGCCATGACCGCGATGGTCGTCGGCGTAGACGGTGTATCCGGCCGCGGTGAGCTTCGAGGCGAGCCATTCGTATTCCTCGCGCAGGGCATGCTCGCCGAGGCCGTGCACGACCTGGATTGCGGCCCGTGGACTGGTCGCCCGCCAGGTGTAGTAATGGACCGTCACGCCCTGGGCGTCGACGTACGTCCGGTCCTCGCGAGAGGTCTTCGAAGCGGCCACGGTGCCTCCTTTCCCCCAGTGTATTGCCGTGGCATCCTTCCGCGGGCGTAGTGTATTCATTAGCGAAACTAATTTGATAAGCTAATCAATCATGGCTCACGACACCAACCAGCAGCTTCGCTTCGCGATCCAGAGGCTCGCCCGTCTCATTCGCGCGAACGCGGCGGATGACGACGTTCCCGAGAGCCAGCGATCGGTCCTCTTCACCCTCGCCAACGACGGCCCCCAGTCGCTCAGGTCGCTCAGCGAGCACGAGCGGGTCACACCGCCGAGCATGAACCGCACGGTCAACGCCCTCGTCTCCTCCGGGCTCGTCACGCGGGTCACGGCCGAGGATGACGCGCGCAAGATCGCGATCGACCTCTCGGATGCCGGCCGCGCGTTCGTCGACGAGACGCGCCGCCGCCGCGACGCCTGGTTCACGAAGCAGGTCGCTGCCCTCACGGCAGGGCAACGGCTCGTGCTCGCGCAGGCGACGCCCATCCTCAAGGAGCTCGCCGAGCAGTGAACTCGACTTTCCGCTCCCTCCGGGTGCACAACTATCTCCTCTGGTTCATCGGCGCGCTCACCTCCAACATCGGCACCTGGATGCAGCGCACCGCCCAGGACTGGATCGTGCTCACCGAGCTCACCGACCACGACGCTGCCGCCGTCGGCATCACGATGGCGCTGCAGTTCGGCCCGCAGCTCATCCTCATGCCGATCACGGGCCTCATCGCGGACCGAGTCAACGTGCGCAGGATGCTCATGTTCACCCAGGCGGCCATGGGATTCCTCGCCCTCGGGCTCGGCGTCATCGTCGTCACGGGTGTGGCGCAGCTATGGCACGTCTACCTGTTTGCGCTGCTCCTCGGGGTCGTCGCGACCGTCGACGCGCCCATCCGCCAGACGTTCGTCGCCGAGCTCGTCGAGAAGAAGGACCTCACGAACGCGGTATCGCTCAACTCGGTGTCATTCCATACCGCGCGCCTCATCGGGCCGGCCGTCGCCGGACTGCTCACTGTCGTCGTCGGGGCCGGCTGGGTGTTCATGATCAACTCGGTGACCTTCGCCGGAACCCTCGTCGCCCTCTGGGCGATCCGGGTGAGTGAGCTGCGCGAGCAGCCGAGGGCGCCCCGCGCGCGCGGGCAGATCATCGACGGTTTCCGGTATGTGCGCGGCAAACCCGCGATCGTCGTCATCCTCATCATGGTGAGCATCATCGGGACCTTCGGCATGAACTTCGCCATCTTCACCTCGACCATGACGACTATCGAGTTCCACAAGGGCGCGGGCGAGTTCGGCCTGCTCAGTTCGGTCATGGCGATCGGTTCGGTCACCGGCGCACTCCTCTCCGCACGGCAGGAACGGCCACGGATGCGCACGATCTTCTTCGCCTCGGCGCTTTTCGGCGTGGCCGCGGCGATCTCGGCGCTCATGCCGACGTTCGAATCCTTCGCCGTGTCGCTCGCTCTCATCGGATTCGCCTCGCTCATCTTCATGACGACCGCGAACGCCATGGTGCAGACGACCGTGAAGCCGTCGATGCGCGGACGGGTCATGGCGCTCTACATGGCGATCTTTGTCGGCGGCACGCCCGTCGGCGCACCCTTCGTCGGCTGGGTCGTCAACCAGTTCGGTCCGCGCTGGGGTCTCGGGGTGGCGGCGATCGCCGGCATTCTCGCCGCCGGGTCGTGCCTCTACTGGCTCATGAGGTACAAGAAGGTGCGCGTGCGCTACTCACGGTCGTGGCCGCAGTTGCGGGTGGGTTACGCGCGGTCTGCGGACGCGCATGCGCTCGCGACCCAGGAGATCGCGATCATTGAGGCCGAGGCGCAGAAGGGCTGAGCGGAAAGCGCACTCAGAGCTGCGCGCGGGCCTCGTCGAGGATGCCCATGATCGCGATCGAGTCGTCGAGCGAATGGATCGGGGACTCCGTGAGTCCGTCGGCGATGTGCTGCGCGACGGCGACCGCCTGCCAGCACAGTCCTTCGCGCAGGCGGAGTCCCGACTCGTCCGACCAGCTGTGGCGTTCGTCGCCCTTCACGAGATCGAAGCCATCCGGCATGAGGAAGGGGCTGCGCAACTCGACCCGGCCGAGGGTTCCGTTGACGCTCGCGACGGTCGGGGTGTCCGCGAACATCGTCGCGTGCAGGAGAGCCTGCGCACCGTTCGTCGCGGTCCATGTCATCGCGACCTGGCCGTCGACACCGGTCTCGGCGCGATACCCGGTCGTGAAGGTCGACACCGGATGCCCGAGCACGAACCGGGCGAACCACACCGGGTAGATCCCGATATCGCGAAGCACACCGCCACCGAGGTCCTCGCGGAAAACCGGCGCGGAGTGATCCGTGCCGAAGTCGGCCCCGAAGTCGGCGGTGACGAGCCGGAGGTCTCCCAGCGTGCCGTCGTCGAGCAGCTGGCGGAGGACATCCGTCTGGGGCAGATAGCGGCTCCACATCGCCTCCATGGCGAACACCCCGGCCGCGCGGGCGGTCCGCGCGATCGCCCGCGCATCCTCCGCGTCGACGCCGATGGGCTTCTCGATGAGCACGTGTTTTCCGGCTGCGATGGCGAGCTCGGCGAGTGCGCGGTGCCGGCTGTTCACGGACGAGACGTACACGATGTCGATGCCGGGATCGGCCACGAGCTGCTCGTAGTCCCCGTGGCTGCGCGGGATGCCGTGTCGGGCCGCGAACCGGCTCGCGCGCTCGGGGGACCGCGAGGCGACCGCGTGCACGCGCTGGTCGGTGTTGGCGTGCAGGGTGGCGACGAAGTCGCCCGCAATCTCCCCTGGACCGAGGACGCCCCAGCGGAGGAGCGGGCCGCCGCGCAGTGGAACTGTCCTGGGCTCGGGAAACCTCATGGCAGCCGCAGTGCCATGAGCTCGCTGTCGTCGTCGACCGCGAGGGTGCTGAACCCGAGGTGGCGATAGAACTCGATTGCGCCGGAATTGTCCGCGGCGACGCCGAGGTGCACGCCGGGAACTCCGCACTCCCGGAGTCGGCCGAGCACCCGTTCGACGAGGAGCCGCCCGAACCCCTTGCCCTGGACGCGGGGGAGAAGATCGATGTGCAGGTGCGCGGGGTAGTCGGCGAGGATCGCCTCCGGAGCTCGCTCAGGGGCATGCAGGAGGCGGATGACCTGGGCATCAGGCGAGTCCCCCGCCTCCACGGGGTACTGCTCGCGGAGGCCGGGCCACCACTCCAACTCCGCCCAGGCCTCGAACGCCCGGCTGTCCGCCGCGGCGAAGGTGTACCCGGCGACGCCGAGGAACAGGAACATCGCGACGTACGCGATCGGCGAGTAGAAGAAGCTGCTGATCTCACGCCTGGCGATCACGGGGGCTCGGCTCATGGGCGGCTTTCGATGGGGTTGCTATTTTCG
>DAITPJ010000002.1:10561-43112 GCA_036833635.1 Terrimesophilobacter sp. | reverse complement strand
GTACCCGGCGAGGCCGAGGTCATCGGCGACGACGAAGGCGAGGTCGGGTTCGCCGACGACGTACGGTCCTGCGTAGACGTGGCCGAGGAGGTCCGGGTTGCGATAGAGACTCGTCGCGTCGCGCCCGGAGTCACCCGTCTGCAGGCAGACGCGGTAGACACCGGGAAGGTCCTGCAGCGTCGCGGATCGGATTGCGGTCACGGCGCCTACGTTACCCGTCCACGCGAGTGGTCTACATCTGTTTCCTCGCCGCCGCGACCAGTGGTCTAGAGTCTGGTTCACTTTGGGTGTTCGATCGCTGTGTCGGCAGGAAACCGCGGTGAAGGGCGGTCTCGCCTCGAACGCTCCCCTGCTCGCGAAGTGGTCTCATGAGCCTCTTGCGGTGGCGACCCGCGTGGGTTCTACTGGCAGGGTGCCGTTCGCCGAGACCTCCACGCGCCAGTCGCTGCGCGCGAAACTGAGGGAGCTCATCGCCGCGGCGAGCGTCGGCGATCGGCTGCCGAGCGAGCGAGACCTCAGCACGCGCTGGGGAGTCGCCCGCATGACCCTCCGCCGGGCGGTCGACTCCCTCGTCGCGGAGGGTATCGTCGAGCGCCGGCACGGATCCGGAACCTACGTGACCCCCCAGCCGTTCGTGCGCCTCCTCGGCCTCACCTCGTTTTCGCAGGACATGCGCGATCGCGGCCTGGTCCCCTCGAGCCGACTCCTCGCGTTCCGGGTGACCCATGCGGACGGCCCCCTTGCGGGTCAGCTCCGCATCCAGGTCGGCGACCCCGTGCTCAGCTTCACCCGACTCCGCCTCGCGAGCGGAGACCCCATGGCCGTCGAGACGGTGTGGATCCCGCAGAAGCTCGTGCCGGGGCTCGCGGGCGCCGACCTCGTCGGTTCGCTCTACGACCTGCTCGCCGACCGCTACCGGATCGTCACCGGCGCCGCCAAGGTCTCGATCGAGCCCGTCCTCCCGGAGCCGCGCATCCGGGAGCTGCTCGCTCTCGACGAGGACCAGGCGTGCCTGCGCATCCGGATGGTCGACTCCGATACCCGCGGACGCGTCATCATGATCGCCAACTGCGTCTACCGAGGCGACCGGTACCAGCTTTCCGCCGACATCTCGGGGGCCGCCTTCTCGACCGTTCAGGCCAGGAGGGCCGGATGATGCGCGTGCTGGCCGTCGACGGTGGGCAGTCCGGCATTCGGATGCGCCACTCCGCGGAGTCGCGCATCGTCGAGGTCGACGGCGTGAGCCGTGCGGGCGACACCGTCGCGCTCGTCGCCGACGCCATCCGCGACGCCGCAGCGGACCTGCCGGAGGCGGACAGGGTCGTCCTCGGCCTGACCACCGCGCCCGTCGGGACCGCCGATGCCGATCGCCTCTGCTCGCTCGTCGCGACAGCGACCGGTGCAGGCGAGGTCTGGCTCGCCGACGACACCGTCACCTCCCACTGCGGGGCCCTCTCCGGCGGCTGGGGCATTTCGCTCATCGTCGGCACAGGCGTCGCCTGCCTCGCCGTCCCCGAGGATGAAGAGCCTCGGGCGTTCGACGGCCACGGCTACCTTCTCGGCGATGGAGGCGGCTCGTTCTGGATCGGACGCCGTGCCATCGGCGAGATCCTCCGCGCGCGCGATCGCGGCGAACGGATCGCCCTGACCGCGCCCGCCGAGATGCGATACGGCGGACTCGACGACCTTCACGTGCGCCTCCACGACTCACCGTCCCCGGTCAACGACATCGCCCAGTTCGCGCGCGAGGTGCTCGATGCGGGCGATCGGGATCCGGTTGCGGGCGGCATTCTCGACGAGGCGGCGCAGAACTTGCACGGAACGGCAGTCGCGGCCGCAGCGTACGTCGGCGGAGCCGCCGTCCCGCTCGCCCTCGGCGGCCGGATGCTCGTATCCGGTTCCGGACTGCGAATCCGGCTTGATTCGCTCCTCGCCACTGACGGTTCGATCGCGGCGCGCGGCGCCGACGCCGACCCGCTCGAGGGCGCGATGCGGCTCGGCTCCGCCGACTCGCCCGGTCGTTACCGCGGTCTCGTGCACCTCTGGAACGAAAGGACGGCTGCATGACCGTCGAGCGTCTCTCCCCTGGCCAGACCTATCTCGCGACAGCGCAGAACCTCGTCGCGAGACTCGCCGGCGAGGAGTGGCCGAATATCGCCGCGGCCGCGCAACTCGTCGCGGACGCCCTCGAGGCCGAGCGCACGATCCACGTCTTCGGAACCGGCCATTCGCACATGCTCGCCGAGGAGCTGTTCTACCGTGCGGGCGGCCTCGTGCGGGTCAAGCCGCTGCTCTTCGAGGGGCTCATGCTTCACGCGAGCGCGCCGCTCAGCACCTCGCTCGAACGCCTTCACGGTCTCGCCGACGCCCTCCTGCTCGACCACCCTGTCGGCGCGGGCGACGTGCTCATCGCTGCCTCCAACTCGGGCAGCAACGCCGTGACCTCCGAGCTCGTGAGCCGCGTGCGCGACAACGGGGCCTCGGTCATCGCGATTACGAGCCTGCAGCACGCCACGTCCGCCAGGGCCCGCGCTAACGACCTTCCGCGTCTGCACGAGCTTGCGGACGTCGTGATCGACAATGGCGGATGCGTCGGGGACGCCGCGGTGGAGATCCGGGGGTTCGCCAAGAAGGTCGCGCCCACGTCGACTGTCGTCGGGACGGCGATCCTGAATGCGATCGTCGCCGAGGCGGTGCAACTGCTCGTAGACCGCGGTATCACTCCCGAGGTCTACTCGAGCAGCAACACCGAGGGTGGGGACGCCGACAATTCCCGGTTCGTACACCGGGGGGTTGCGCAGTGAGCAACTCGCCCTTCGCCGTTCGCGGCGTCATCGAAGGCTTCTACGGGACGCCGTGGACTCACGAGCAGCGCCTCGACCTCATCGATTTCCTCGGCGAGCGAGGGTTCAACACCTTCGTCTACGCGCCGAAGGACGACCCGCTCGTGCGCCAGGACTGGCGCACCCCCTATGGCGGCGACGAGCTCGCCCGCCTCGCCGAGCTTGTCGGGGAGTGCAGCCGTCACGGTCTCGACTTCGTCTACTGCCTCTCGCCCGGGCTCTCGATCGAGTACTCGAGCCGGGAGGACCGTCGAATTCTCTCCTCCAAGCTCGACTCCATCGCCGGGCTCGGCGTCAGGTCGTTCGGGCTCCTGCTCGACGACATCCCGAACGACCTGCAGCACCCTTCCGATCGGGCGGCCTTCGCCGGCCTCGTCGAGGCGCACGTGAGTCTCGTCGGTGAAGTCTTCGCGGGCCTGGCCACCGGTGCGCGCCTCGTCGTCTGCCCCACTCAGTACTGGGGCTACGGCGACGAGGACTACATCGCGCGACTGGGGAGCGGACTCGACCCCCGCATCGACCTGTTCTGGACCGGCAGGGCGATCTGCTCGGCAACACTCGACCTCGCCGATGCCGCCGTGTTCGCCCGCGCGACCGGCCGCCCGCCGACCTACTGGGACAACTATCCGGTCAACGACGTCGCGATGACGAACGAACTGCACGTCGGCCCTTATCGCGGCCGCGACCGGCACCTGTACCGATCTTCGGCGGGCATCATCGCGAACGGCATGGAACTCTTCGAGTCGTCGAAGATCGCCTTCGCGACGATCGCCGACTACCTCGCGGCACCGGAGGACTACGAGCCGGAGGCCAGCTGGCAGCGCGCCATCCAGGCCGTCGCCGGCACGGACGCCGACGCCTACAGAGTGTTCGCCGACAATGTCCGCTCCTCCTGCTTGGCGGCCGACGACGCCCCAGCCCTGCAGCGTGCCCTGGAGTCGTTCGCCTTCGAAAGTCGCTACGGGGACCGGGTGCACGCAGCGGACGCGCTCGGCGAGCTCGCCGACCGGATGCTCGACGCGGCCGACCGGCTTCTCCGCGGCCCGGTCGAGAACACGGCGCTCATCGCCGAAGGGCGTCGATGGATCGAGGCATTCGAGCTCGGCGCGACAGCCGTCCAGCGCATCGTCAGGCTCTATCGCGCCGGACGCCTCGACACCGATGGCGTTGCCGAGCTGGTCCCGTTTCTCGAGCGGCTCCGTGACGCGCGAGTTCGCGTCTTCGGCGACGTGCTCGACATGACCCTAGCCGAGCTGACCGCGCCCCAGTCCACCAAAACCGAAGCCACCACCAACCCCACACAGTAAGGAAGCTGCATCATGACACGACACCTGAAGTCCACCGTCGCGGCCATCGCCGCTGCGACCGTCGCGCTCGCCCTCGCCGGATGTGCGCCAGGCTCCGGCGGGGACGACAACGTCCTGCGCATCGCCATGGGCTCCCCCGGCGAGGCGCAGATCCGCGTCTGGGATGCAGTCGCCGACCAGTTCATGGAGGACCACCCCGATCTCAAAGTCGAGATGAACTATCAGGACGACGATCTGTACCAGACGATCGGGCTCCCCAACCTGCTCAACGGCCGCAACGCCCCCGACATCTACTTCGAGTGGGCCGGCAGCCGACTCGAGCAGCGCTACCAGGACGGCTTCGCCGCAGACCTCTCGGACGCCGTGCAGAACGGTCCGATCGCGGGCCTCTTCGACGATGACGTCTTCGAGTCGGTCACGATCGACGGTGAGGTCGTCATGATCCCGCACTCCGCGGATGTCACGAACGTTCTCTGGTACAACAAGGCACTGCTCGCCGACGCGGGCGTCACGCCGCCGACCACGTGGGACGAACTCCTGGACGCCTGCGACACGCTCAACGCCGCCGGGATCATCCCGATCGCCTCGGGCAACAAGGACTTGTGGGCCGCAGGCAACTGGCTCGCGCACCTGACCTCGCGCGTCGTGGGCGAGGATGTCTACGAGCAGACCCTCTCGGGCGAGGCGCAGTTCTCCACTCCCGAATGGGAGAAGGCCTTCGGCTACGTCAAGGACCTCGCGGACCATAAGTGCGTCAACGACTCCGCCAACGCGATCGATGACAACGAGGGCGCCCAGCTGTTCTTCCAGGGCAAGGCGGCCATGCACGCCATCGGTTCCTGGCTCGTGAGCTGGGCCATCGATGAGGCGCCCGACCTCGACTTCGACTACGTGAACCTGCCTGCGATGCCGGAAGGCGCTGGGGACCAGGGCAGCGTCATCGGAGTGGTGACGGGATACGTCGTCAACGCCAAGAGCACGAAGCAGGATGCCGCGGCCGAGTTCCTCGCCCTTCTCAACAGCCCCGAGAACGTCAAGGAGTTCATCGCCGCGGAACTCACGCCCATGGCGAAGTCCGCAGCGGAGGGCCAGGACATCGATTCGCGTTCCGCGCGTCTCAACGACCTCCTGACGTCCGCCCCGGCGATCGTCCTCCCGCCGGACACCGGCTATGACCTGGAGATGGCCAACGCGCTGTACTCCGCCCTCGCCGAGGTCCTCGGCGGCCAGAAGTCTCCGAGCGAGGCTCTGGCCGGCATCGACCAGAAGCTGGGTTGACGCTTCCGGCTCGCCCGCGGCCCGAACGCGGGCGAGCCGGTTCTCCGAAAGGCAGCACCGTGAAGTCGACGCGCACTGCGACGCCGTACCTGTTCCTGGGCCCGGCGCTCCTCGTGTTCGGCTTCGCAATCCTGTGGCCGGTCGCGATGACGGTCTTCTACAGCTTCACTGCCTGGAACGGGTACGGGCCGATGGACTTCGTCGGCGTCGACAACTACATCAAGGCCGCCCAGGATGCGATCTTCCGCGACTCCTTCGCCCACGTCCTCATCTACATCGGCGCGACGCTCGTGCTCGAAGTCGTGGTCGGGCTGTGCCTTGCCGGACTCGTGAGCGCGATGAGGCGCGGCTCGCTGTGGTTCAGGGTGGCGATTTTCACGCCCGTGATGCTGCCGATGGTCGTCGTCGCCGTGCTGTGGAAGTTCGTCTACAACGCGGACTTCGGGCTGCTCAACGCCGCGCTCGAGACGATAGGGCTCGAGAGCCTGCAGAAGGTCTGGCTCGGCGACACGAGCACCGCGCTCCTGGCGATCTGCGTCGTCTCGGGGTGGGTCTATGCGGGCTTCTACATGACGATCTTCTACGCCGCGTTCAACCAGGTGCCGAGCGAGATCGTCGAGGCCGCGAGACTCGACGGCGCGGGCGAATGGCAGATCTTCCGGCGAGTGAAGGTGCCCATGATCCGGAACGCCGTGACGGTCTCCGTGCTGCTGTGCGTCACGGGAGGGTTCCAGGGCTTCGACCTGTTCTATGTCATGACGAACGGGGGCCCATACGGTGTCACCGAGATTCCGACCACCTACCTCGTGAAGTCCGTGTTCAGTTTCGGCAACGTAGGATACGGCTCGGCCATGGCCGTGCTCCTCACGGCGATCGTCGTGATCGTCGGCCTCCTGTTCGCGCGATTCAACCGCGCGAAGGCGGAGGGGGAACGTCCATGACGACCACGACATCCACGACCCGTGCGCGTGCCCAACGGATGCCCGGCATCCTGCTCTCGATCGGCCTCGTGATTATCGCCATTGTGTTCTTCTTCCCGATGGTGTGGATGGTCGCTTCGAGCTTCAAGTCGAATTCGTCGATTTTCGCGACACCCTTCGCCCTCCCGACGAGCATCGACCTCGGCCAATGGGCGCGGGCCTGGGATGTCGGCCACATTGGCCAGTACGCTCTCAACAGTTTCATCGTGACGGGCGTCTCCGTGTTCGCGATCCTCGTTCTCGGGTCGGGCGCGGCCTTCGCGTTCAGCCGCTACCGCTTCCCGGGACGCCAAGCGCTCATGGGAGCGCTCGCGCTCGGACTCCTGCTTCCCCTGCAGTCGTACTTCATCGCCCAGTCGACGATGTTCACCGACCTCGCGATCACCGACACCCGCTGGGCGCTCATCATCCCGTACACCGCCATGGGTCTGCCGCTCGCGGTGTACCTGCTCAAGGTGTATCTCGACGCCCTGCCCTCCGAGCTGTTCGAGGCGGCGAAGATCGACGGTGCGGGCGACATCCGGGTGTTCTGGGGAATCGTGCTTCCACTCCTCAAGCCGGGCCTCGCGACGGTCGCGATCTTCTCGGCGCTGGCCTGCTGGAACGAGTTCCTGCTCGCCCTGCTCTACATTCAGGACGACTCGCTCAAGACGATCCCCACCGGCCTGCTCGCCTTCTCGAGCCGGTACGTGACCGACTACGGGCTGCTGTTCTCCGCGCTGTCGATCATCACCCTGCCGATGATCGCGATCTACATCGTCTTCAACAAGCAGATCGTCGAGGGGATCACCGCCGGGAGCCTCAAGTAGACGCGTTCTTCGGCACGACCGTCAGCACGCGCTCGATGAAGATGCGGAACTCGTCCATGTAGTGGGCGAGGAAGTCACGCGTACCCTCGTTCGTAACGTCGCCGTCGTCGGTCACGAGCCCCGGCGTCATCCGGATGTATGCCTCGGGAGCTCCCATTTGGGGCGAGTTGCAGAAGCTCAGGACACTTCGCAGCTGCTGCTGGGCGACGGCCGTGCCGATGGCACCGGTCGAGGCCCCGATCACGGCCGAGGGCTTGTGCGCGAACGAGTTCGTGCCCTTCGGACGGCTGCCCCAGTCGATCGCGTTCTTGAGCGCCCCTGGAATGGACCTGTTGTACTCCGGCGTCACGAAGAGCACGGCATCCGTCGCAGCGAGCGCGGCCTTGAAGTCGAGCGCCGCCTGCGGATAGTCGTCGTCATAGTCATAGCTGTAGAGCGGCAGGTCGCGGATGGGGATCTCGACGAAGTCGAGCTCGGGAGGCGCGAGCCGGATGAGGGCCGTCGACAGGCGCCGGTTGATGGATGCTGCTGCGAGACTTCCGACGAGGTAGCCCACGATGTACGGCGGCTCGTGCTCGATGATGGCGGCCATGGCTCACTACCTCGTTCCCCGGCGACGGCACCCGGCCGGAACGATCATGTTACGGCGTGGGGCTGAGAGTGCCGGGCGAGATCGTGCGGAACCCGAGTTCACTCGCGGCCGTCAGCAGCCGCTGGTCATAGGCGCAGACCAGGTCGGCGCTCACGAGGATCGCGGTCGCGAGGTGGATCGCGTCCAAGCTGCGGATGGTCGAGGGACCAAGGCGACGGGCGATGTCAATCACCTCGGACGAGATCGGACTCGCCACGATATCGGCCAGTGTCGCATCAATCAGTTCGGCAATGACTCCTGGCGACTCAACATCAAGCCGTGCCCGAAGGCTTCTCGACACCTCCACCCAGGCCAGCGATGACGAGAGCAACGATGAGCCATCGTTGACGAGGCGCTGGGCTTCGCTCTCGAGTGCATCCGACTCTGCCTCCTCTAGCGTGCGCTTCAGCAACGCGCTGCTATCGAAGTAGACCCGCACTAGATGCGGTCCTCTCGATCCAGGAGGTCGAGCGACGTCACGCCCGACGGCAAGGCGATGCGACGATGCGGTCGGCGGTACGGGACACGTGCGGGAATCAGGACCCCACGCGCGATTAGATCCTCGAGCGAACCTGGTATCGGTCCGGCCTCGCGCGCGCCGAGGTAGCGCTCGATCGCTTCCCGGATGAGTTCTTGCTGCGAGCGCCCCGTGCGCGCGGACTCGTCGCGCAACGCGGTTTCCAGTTCGGGCCGGAGTCTCAGGTTGGTAGCCATGAGATCATGGTACCACTCGGTACCAATGCAGTACCATGGTCCGGCCCGAGGACGCGCAGTGCCCTAGGCACGCGGTTAGTGCCGGTCGAGAATCGCCCGGATGTCCGTACCTCCCGGCAGCGCACCATACAGTCGGCCGCGGTCCTCGCCCAAGCGTGCCCCGACGAAGGCCTCGGCGACGGACGCAGGTGAGAATCGCAGGAGCAGCGACGCCTGCAGCGTGAGCGCGAGCTGCTCGACCAGCTGGCGTGCGCCGGCGGCATCCGGAGGTGATACCAGAAGCGCACGGATGCGAGCGAGCTGGGCGTCGAACACCGGATGCGCGCCTTCGGCGAGCGCGACCTCGGCGAGGAACGCGTCGACGGTGTCCGGCTCGCGGGTGATCGCGCGCAGCACGTCGAGCGCGATGACGTTGCCGGAGCCCTCCCAGATCGCCATGACCGGCTGCTCCCGGTACCGGCGAGCGAGGGGGAACTGCTCGATGTAACCGTTACCGCCCAGGCACTCCATCGCCTCATAGGCATGCTCCGGGCCGCGTTTGCAGATCCAGTACTTCGCGACTGCCGTCGCGAGCCTGCGGAACGCGCGCTCGGCGTCATCCGCGTCGTCGTCGTGCGCCCGGGCGAGGCGCAGACCAGTGACCGTCGCCGCCTCCGACTCGAGGGCGAGGTCGGCGACGACCGCCGCCATGGCCGGCTGGTCGATGAGTTTCGCGCCGAAGGCGGAACGATGACGAACGAGCCAGAGCGCCTCCGCCACCGACTGGCGCATCCCCGCCGCGGTGCCGAGCACGCAGTCGAGGCGAGTGCGGGCGACCATCTCGATGATCGTCGCGACGCCCCTTCCCTCCTCGCCCAGAAGGTAGGCGCGGGTCCCGTCGAACTCGACCTCGCAGGATGCGTTCGAGCGGTTCCCGAGCTTGTCCTTGAGCCGCTGGATGGCGAACGGGTTGCGCGTACCGTCGTCAAGGACCCGCGGCAGCAGGAAGCAACTGAGTCCCGCCGCGGTCTGCGCGAGCACGAGGAAGGCATCCGACATCGGCGCGCTGCAGAACCACTTGTGGCCGGTGAGCAGATAGCTGCCATCGCCCGCGTCCACCGCGCTCGTCGTGTTGGCCCGCACATCCGACCCGCCCTGCTTCTCCGTCATCGCCATGCCGAAGAGCGCGGAGGGCTTGTCGGCAGCAAGCGCCCCGTCGTACGAGGTGCTCAGGATGCGCGGCAGCCAGCTTGCCGAGAGCGCGGGCGATACGGCGAGGGCGGGCACGACCGCGTGGGTCATCGATACAGGGCAGGCATGCCCCGGCTCGATCTGCGCGAAGAGCATGAAGGCAGCGGCCCTTGCGACGTTGGCCCCCGGTTGCGGATGCGCCCACGCGCTCGTGTGCGCACCGCGCGCGACGGCGGCTGAAATGACGCGATGGTACGACTCGTCGTACTCGACCTCGTCGATCCGGTGCCCGTACCGGTCGTGCGTGCGCAGCACGGGCACCCGCGTGTTCGCGCGCTCCGCGTCGAGCTGGAACGCGGCGCTGCCGACCTCGCGGCCGATCTCGCGCAACTCACCGAGCGCGAAGGCGCCATCGAAGCGGGCGACACCCTCGACAAGGGGCCGGTTGAGGCCGAATTCATCCACGTCGACGCGGGGCGGCGCCTGGTTCGTCACCTCGTGGGTGGGCATGCCACCACGCTAACCCCTTGGGTCGGTCAGCGGCGCAGTTCGAGAGTGCAGCACTTGACGCCGCCGCCGCCGAGCAGGAGCTCGGAGAGGTCGACACCGATTGGATTGTAGCCGCGCTCGCGCAGCTGCCGCTCGAAGTCCTTCGCCCGGGAGGCGATCACGATGTTGTAGCCGTCGGAGTAGGAGTTGAGGCCGAGGACCGACGCATCCTCCTCCGTGACGAGGATGGCATCCGGGTAACGCTTGCGCAGAATCGCAAGCCCGTCCTCGTTGAAGGCCGACGGCAGGTAGGCGATGTTCGATTTCCCGTCAGGCCCTGGAACCGGGTCGAGTACGGCGATCGCCGTGTCGAGGTGGTAGAAGCTCGGGTTCACGAGTTCGAGCGTGATGACGTCGCGCCCGAAGATCTCGGCGACCTCGTGGTGGCTGTCAGAGTCGCTGCGGAACCCGGTTCCGGCGAGGATGACGTCGCCCACGAGCAGGAAGTCGCCCTCGCCCTCGTTGACCTCCCTGGGCACGTGCACGTCGAAGCCGTGCTCGCGGAACCAGTCCATGTAGGCCGGCCCCTCCGGCTGGCGCTGCGGGAAGGTGAAGCTCGCGCCGTACGCGATGTTGTCGAGCACGAAGCCGCCGTTCGCGGCGTACACCATGTCGGGCAGCCCCTCGATCGGGTCGATGAGCTGCACGTCGAAGCCGAGGCTGCGGTAGGTCTCATAGAGTGTCTCCCACTGGGAGACGGCGAGCGCGGTGTCGGTGGGGGTCTCCGGATGCATCCACGGGTTGATCCGGTAGCTCACCGTGAAGTACTCGGGCCGGCACATGAGGATCGTGCGGCGGGATGCGTGCCGCTCCGGCACGGATTTCTGGTTGTCGACGAGCGTGTCACTCATGAGGGCCTCCGAAGGGTATCGGCGGACACTGTCGCTCACTCGAGCCCCGGAAACGGGACGCCATTTCCAGTGTGTCACGTACGTTTCTGACACTTCTGCGCAAAGAGCGCATCGATGCTGCGTGGTGACTCGCCTCTGCACAAGGATTCGCCGTACAGTGTCGACATGGACAGCCTCGACTACGGCATCATCGACCTTCTCCGCCAGAACGCCCGCGCGGGGTACGGCGACATCGGCGAAGTCATCGGCCTGTCGGCATCCGCCGTGAAGCGCCGCGTGGATCGGCTCGTCGCCGACAAGGTCATTCGCGGCTTCACGATCCAGGTGGACCCGAACGTCGACGGCCTCGCGACGGAGGCGTATGTCGAGCTGTTCTGCCGCGGGACGGTCGCGCCTGAGGACCTGCGCCGCATCCTCGCCGCCGTGCCAGAGGTCGTCGACGCCGGAACCGTCACGGGCAGCGCCGACGCCATCGTGCACATGCGCTCACGCGACATCGCGAGCCTCGAGGTCGCCCTCGAGCGGGTGCGGATCGCGCCGAACGTCGACCACACCCGCTCGGCGATCGTGCTGTCGAAGCTCATCCACCGCAACTACGAGCAGTAGTCAGGCTGCGATCGCCTCGTCCTCGGCGCGCAGGGGCTTGAGGGCGCCCGCCCAGGCCACGACCTGCTCGACCTGCTTCTGAAGTTCGGCGAGGTGCATCTCGGCCGGAGCGAAGGTCGTGAAGTTCTCCCAGTCGGTGAAGAGGGAGAGCATGACGTTCTGGCGCACGTCGGCGATCTCGAGCTCGGCGAGAACCTGGCGCAGGTGCTCATTGGCGCGCACGCCGCCCATGCTCCCGTAGCTCACGATGCCGGCGGCCTTGTTGTGCCACTCGTGGCTCGCATAGGCGATGGCGTTCGTGAGCGCGGCCGGGATGGTGTGGTTGTACTCTCCCGTGACGAAGATGTAGCCGTCGAACTCGTCGATCCTGGCGGCCCACTTCCTGGTGTGCTCGTGCTGGTACTGCTGCATGGAGGCCGGGTAGGGCTCGTTGAGCACGGGGAGGCTGTGGTCGGCGATGTCGACGAGCTCGAACTCGACGCCCTCGGCCTTGGCATGCTCCTTGACCCACTCTGCGACGCCGCGGCTGGCGCGGCCAGGGCGAGTGGTGCCGACGATGATTCCGATCCTGAGCTCTGACACTGCGGTTTCCTCCTGAAGTCCCTGTCACGGTAGTTTTGGTGACACATCACCATAAATCACAATTAGTTGATCTGTCAACATCTGGGTAGAATGTCTCAGGATGTCCGAAGTTTCCGAGGTCAGTGAACAGGAATGGGCCGTCTGGCGGAAGTTCTACGCCATGCGACGGCAACTGGATCGCGCCCTCGAGGACCAGCTCCAGCGGGACGCCGGAATCTCCGCCCCCGACTACGAGATCCTGCTTGCGCTCTTCGAATCGCCGGACCGCCGACTGCGCAGTCGCGATCTCGCTGAGCGCATCGCCTGGGAGAAGAGCCGCATCTCGCACCAGGTCACCCGAATGGAGTCGAGAGGCCTCGTCGAGCGCACGGAGTGCGAGGACGACCTTCGCGGCACGTGGATCGGCCTCACGACGGATGGCCGGAGGGCCGTGCTCGGAGCCATGCGCGAGCACACGGCGGCCATCCGCAGGCTCTTCTTCGACGTGCTGACGGACGACGAACTCGACGGGCTGGGCGGCGCCTCCGACCGCGTGCTGCAGGCGATCAGTTCCACTCGCTCGGGGCGGGAGACTTCGTCGAAGGAAGGCTGACATCCGAGCCCCAGGCGATGAGCCAGGCGGGAACGCGCACGTCAACCGGTGCATCGCCGAGCAGCCCGACGAGCTCGTCCATCGGCACGTGCCCGCCGCCATCCTGCAGGAACCGGCCGCGCAGATAGAGCCTCGCGTAGATCTCGCCATCCACCACGAACCGCTGCTCAAGGTAGACGTCGCGCCCGTCGACGCCCAGGAATCGGCTCTCGACCTCGAACCGCTGCCACGGCCTGAGCGACTTGCGGAACGTGATGGTCGAGCTCGCGACGACCGGGTACCAGCCCCGGCGGCGCATCGGTCGCCAGATCCCCGCTGCGCGCAGCAGTTCGAACCGACCGACATCGGAGATCGATAGATATCGCCCGTTGTTCATGTGCCCGTTGACGTCGAGATCGGTCGGAAGCACCCTGAATCGGCTCACGACGACCTCGAACGGCCCGGATACCGAACGCACGGGACGCAGGAAGTGCAGGATGGTACGCCACAGCAGGTTCACTGGGGCAGACTACCGCGGTTGCGATCCCTCAGGCCGCGACGGCGACCTTCTCCTCCACCAGGTACCGCGAGTAGGCGCTGAGGGTCAGGAACGTCGGGTACTCGTCCTGCAACGCGACCTCGCGGAAGATCTCGGCCGCCTCGTCGAAGCGGTCGTCCTCCGTGCGCGGGAGCCTGCCCAGCAGCTCGGCGAGGATGTCCTCGACGAGCTCCCGCGAGATCGCGGTGCCCTCCTCCGTCACGACATCCTGATGGATCCACTGCCACACCTGCGACCGGCTGATCTCGGCCGTCGCAGCGTCCTCCATGAGGTCGTCGATCGCGACGGCGCCGATCCCGCGCAGCCAGGCCTCGAGGTACCGGATGGCGACGGAAACGTTGCCGCACACCCCGGCGTAGGTGATGGCGCCATTCGCCGAGCGGATGTCGAGCAATTGCGCCGCAGTGACGTCGACGTCGTCCCGCAGCCGGTCGAGCTGGTTCGGTTTCTGCCCGAGCACGGCGTCGAACTCCGCCCGCGCGGTCTCGATGAGATCCGGATGGGCGACCCAGGTGCCGTCGAAACCGTCTGCGGCCTCCCGGCGCTTGTCTGCGGCGACCGCCTCGAGAGCACGCTCGGTGACGCGCGGGTCGCGGCGATTGGGGATGAACGCGCTCATGCCGCCGATGGCGTGGGCTCCCCTCCGGTGGCAGGTGCTCACGAGCAGCTCGGTGTAGGCGCGCATGAAGGGGACCGTCATCGTGATGCGGTTGCGGTCGGGCATGACGAAACTCTGTCCCCGGCCGCGGTAGTTCTTGATGATGCTGAAGATGTAGTCCCAGCGGCCGGCATTGAGGCCGGCGCAATGGTCGCGCAGTTCGTAGAGGATCTCCTCCATCTCGAACGCCGCAGGGATGGTTTCGATGAGCACCGTGGCCCGAATTGTGCCGTGCGGAAGCCCGAGAGCCTCTTCCGAGAACGTGAAGACGTCGTTCCAGAGGCCTGCCTCGCGATGGCTCTCGAGCTTCGGAAGGTAGAAATACGGACCCCGGCCCTGCTCGATGAGCGCGGCCGCGTTGTGGAAGAAGTACAGGCCGAAGTCGACGAGCGAACCGGAGGATGGCATCCGGCGCCCCGCGCGGTCGACATGGCTCAGGTGCTTCTCGACGAGGTGCCAGCCGCGCGGACGCAGGACGATCGTCGGCGTCTCGCCCTCGACCCGGTAGTGCCTGCCGGCCTCGTTCGTGAACTCGAGCCTGCCGCGGATAGCGTCGACGAGCGTCAGCTGTCCCTCGATGACGTTGGTCCAGGTGGGGCTCGTGGCGTCCTCCTGGTCGGCGAGCCAGACATTCGCACCGGAGTTCAGGGCGTTGATGGCCATCTTCGGGTCGGTGGGCCCGGTAATCTCCACCCGGCGGTTCTCGAGGCCCGGACCCGCGCCGGCGACGCGCCAGTCCGGATCGGCCCGGACATCCGCGGTCTCCGGGAGGAAGCCCAGGTTGCGCCCGTTTCCGAGGGCGTAACGCACCCGCATCCTCGCCGCCAGCACGTCGTGGCGGCGCCCAGCGAAGCGGTCATGCAGCTCGGTCAGGAAGCGCAGCGCCTCCTGGGTCAGGATGTCGTCGTAGCGGGCGCGCAGCGGCCCCTCGATCTCGATGCTCGTGTTCATGGTGCTGCCTTTCGTGAGTCTGGTCTTAGTGGAACTGGGCGGTCTCGGTCGAGCCGACGAGCGCAAGGGTCTGGCTGGCCGGGTTGAGGGCCGTCGCGATGCGGTCGAAGTAGCCCGTGCCGACCTCCCGCTGGTGGCGGGTCGCGGTGTAGCCGTCGGCCTCGGAGGCGAACTCGGCCTCCTGCAGCTCGACGTACGCGCTCATCTGGCGGTCCCGGTACCCACTCGCGAGAGTGAACATCGAGTGGTTGAGCGCGTGGAATCCGGCGAGGGTGATGAACTGGAACGCGTAGCCCATGGCCGCGAGCTCGCGCTGGAATCGCGCGATCGTGTCGTCGTCGAGGTGGCTCCTCCAGTTGAAGGACGGCGAGCAGTTGTAGGCGAGCTTCTTGCCTGGGAATTCGCGGTGGATGCTCTCGGCGAACCGGCGGGCGAGTTCGAGGTCCGGCTCGGAGCTCTCGACCCACAGCAGGTCCGCGTATGGGGCATACGCGTGGCCGCGGGCGAGCACCGTCTCGATGCCGGGCGTCGTCTCGTAGAACCCTTCCGCGGTGCGCTCGCCGCTGATGAACGGCTTGTCGCGGTCGTCGATGTCGCTCGTGATGAGGTTCGCTGCGAGCGCGTCGGTGCGGGCGATCACGATCGTCGGAACGCCCGAGACGTCCGAAGCGAGCCTCGCCGCGTTGAGGGTCCGGATGTGCTGGCCGGTCGGGACGAGCACCTTGCCTCCCATGTGGCCGCATTTCTTCTCGCTCGCGAGCTGGTCCTCCCAGTGCACGCCGGCGGCGCCGGCCTCGATCATGGACTGCATGAGCTCGTAGGCGTTGAGGGGTCCACCGAAGCCGGCCTCGGCATCCGCGACGATGGGGGCGAGCCAGTCGACATTGTCTCCGGATTTCGATACGGCCGTGGACGGCCTACTCAATCTGCCTTCTTCGAAGGCAATCTGCGATGCGCGCAGGAGCGCGTTGTTGATCCGGCGCACGACAGCCGGAACCGAGTTCGCCGGGTAAAGGCTCTGGTCGGGGTAGGTCTGCCCTGCGAGGTTCGCGTCGGCCGCGACCTGCCAGCCGGAGAGGTAGATCGCCTTGAGGCCGGCGCGCACCTGCTGCACGGCCTGGTTGCCGGTGAGAGCACCGAGCGCCGACACCCAGCCGTCCTCGTGAATGAGCCGCCACAGGTTCTCGGCGCCGCGAAGCGCGAGCGTTCGCTCCTCGCGCACGCTGCCGCGGATCGCGATGACATCCTCCGCCGAGTAGTCGCGCTCGATGCCGTTCCAACGGGCGTCGGTCTTCCACTGGGTCTCGAGTTCGTCGGCCGTCTGCGTCTGGTCTCCCGGCCGGGTCGTCGTCTCCATGAACTGCTCCTTCGTCTGGGTGGTGTCCCCAGACTCCGCCAAGAATGGCCGGCCTTCACGGATAAATTCATCAGAATTCTTGCGGTTCTTCTATTCCTCCGAAGAACCCGCCGTGCGAGGCTGGGGAGATGACGACCCAGGCCGCACGATCCGACCACGATGAAGACATGCTCGACGCACTCACGATCGGAAAGCGCATCCGGATGCTGCGCACCGAACGCGGGATGACTCTCGATGACCTCGGCTCGGCCATCGGGCGCGCAGCCTCCCAGGTGAGCGTGCTCGAGAACGGCAAACGCGAGCCGAAGGTCAGCGACCTGCAGACCATCGCCCGCGCCCTCGGGGTCCCGCTCGACCAGCTCCTGAGCGCCGAGGCGCCCACAGGGCGCGACGCCCTCGAGATCGCACTCGAGCGCATCCAGGCCGGCCCGCTCTTCACCTCGCTCGGCCTGAACCCGCTCCCGGTGCGCAAGTCGCTGAGCGACCAGGCGATCGAGACGATCCTCGGCCTCCACGCCGAGCTCGAGCGCCTGCACCGCGAGCGCGCGGCGACCCCGGAGGAGGCGCGCCGCGCCAACACGGAACTGCGCAAGCAGATGCGGAGGCAGAACAACTACTTCCCGGAGCTCGAGGCCGAGGCCCGCGGCCTGCTCGCGGCGGTCGGGCACGCGGGCGGTCCGCTCTCGCAGCGCACGGCATCCGACCTCGCCGCCCATCTCGGCTTCACGCTGCACTACGTGGGCGAGCTGCCGAGTTCGACCCGCTCGGTCAGCGACCTCGCCAACAAGCGCATCTACCTCCCCGTGAGCAGCAGCGGGGACCCCAGGGGGGCGCTCCTGCGCGCGCTCGCGGGCCAGGTGCTCGGCGCCACGCCACCGGCCGACTATCGCGAGTTCCTCCTCCAGAGGGTCGAGACGAACTACCTCGCCGCAGCGCTCATGATCCCTGAGGACGACGCCGTCCCTTTCCTCACGCAGGCGCGCGACCGGCGGGAGCTCTCGGTGGAGGATCTCCGCGATGCGTACGCCGTCACCTACGAGACGGCAGCGCACCGGTTCACGAACCTCGCCACCGAGCACCTCGGCATTCCCGTGCACTTTCTCAAGACCCACGAGTCCGGCGCGATCTCGAAGGCCTACGAGAACGACGACGCGCAGTTCCCGACGGATGTCCTCGGGGCCGTCGAGGGACAGCTCGTGTGCCGGGAGTGGAGCGCGCGCCAGGTGTTCGACATCGCCGACCGCTTCAGCCCGTACCACCAGTACACCGACAAGATCAACGGCACGTACTGGTGCTCTTCGAGCATCCAGTCGACGAAGCAAGGCGAGTTCTCGGTGAGCGTCGGCACCCCGTTCGCGCACGTGAAGTGGTTCCGTGGTCGC
This sequence comes from Terrimesophilobacter sp., assembly GCA_036833635.1. Lineage (GTDB taxonomy): Bacteria > Actinomycetota > Actinomycetes > Actinomycetales > Microbacteriaceae > Terrimesophilobacter. The sequence goes on along the minus strand of DAITPJ010000002.1, from coordinate 25,314 downwards.
GACACGACCTTCCGTCGCACCTCGACCTGTCCAGACCCCGGATGCTGCCGCCGGCCCCCGCGGGACCTCGCCGACAAGTGGGAGCGCCAGTCGTTCCCGAGCCCCCGCCTGCAGTCGTCGCTCCTGGCCGCGGTGCCTTCCGGCGCGTTCACGGGTGTCGACCAGACCGAGGTCTACGAGTTCCTCGAGGCGCACGCACCCGAGGCGTGACACGAGTGCGCCGTGACTCTACGCTGGGTGGCCAGGATCATCCGGAGGGAGTGCGGCAGTGAAGCTCACGGTCGACCCGCGATCGGCCGTTCCGCCGTTCGAGCAGCTTCGGGTGCAATTGCTCGCGCTCGTCACCAGCGGAGACCTCGCGCCCGGCACCCGCCTTCCGACGGTGCGCCGGCTCGCCGAGGACCTTGGAATCGCCCCGAACACCGTCGCCCGCACCTACCGCGAGCTCGAGGCCGACGGCATCATCGAGACGCGAGGACGGCACGGCTCCTTCGTCTCGAGCCACGGCTCGGCCGCCGAGCGGAAGGCGCAGGAAGCGGCGGCCACGTACGCTGCCCGCATCCTCCAGTTGGGCGTGGCTCCGGAAGCCGGGATCGCCCTCGCTGCCGCCGCGCTGCGTGAGCCGGGCCAGGGCGCCACGGGCTAAGGAGCAGGCGTCTCCGTCGGGGTCGGGGCCACCTGTGGCATCGCGATGCTGCCCTCGAGCTGGCCGCCGGAACTGCGGGAGAGGAAGCAGTAGTAGTCACGGTGGCCGGCCACCCAGTCATCCGATGTCACGGCGAAACTCGCCTCGAATTGGATGTCGGTGTACGCGTTCGCCTTCGCATAGTCGACGACCGTCGGCGCTGTGCACAGCAGGTTGAGCTGCGACTCCAATGCCTCGATCCCGGGGTACGGCGTGAGGAGGCCGTCATCCGCGCCGAAGGTCCCGCGCGTCGCGAGCTGGGCCGGATGGGAGCCGGCACAGTCGACGACCGTGAACTCCTCATCCCACGGCCCGTCGTACGGGTCGAGACACTCGCCGCCGAGAAGTTCGTCCCAGCGGTAGACCCCCGGGTCAACCGGGCCGAGCGGCAAGGCGGTCGCGGTGGGTGTCGGCGTGATCGTCGGGCTCATGACCACGGCGGGTGCCGGCCCGAGGAGCTCGGGCAGCCTCGTGCCGACGAGGAACAGGGCGACGAGCGCGAGCATGGCGACGAGCGACCCGGCGACCCACATGAGCACTTTCTGCGACGGGGAGATGCCGGGTGCCGACGCCGCGGGACCGCCCTCGACGGCCGTGTCCACGACAACCGTGCGGACGGCGAACGGATTCTCGCTCGGGGCCGGCTCCGCCTCGTAGTCGCGGAACTTGGATTCACCGAAGAGGGCGTCGAGCGCGGAGTCGTCCCCGAATCCGCCGAGGATCTCGGTCGGGTCGGCGGGGACGTCGGGTTCGGGAGGCAGCCCCGGCAGTTCGTCGGCCACGGGCGGGACGGCAGGCGGCTCCGCCTGTTCGCCCCCCGGATGCGGCGGGCTCGCGGGCCGACTCGGTGGAAACAGCGGCGGCAGCTCTGAAGACAGCGGGGGCGGTGGCTCCGGGACCGGTGGAATCACGGCAGTCGGCTCCGAGAGCCACGGAAGACCGGAGGCCGGGGAGTCGCTCGTCGGCGTCGCGGGCGGAGGCTCGACGAGCGGCGGAACCGGCGGCGTCGTCGGCTGCGCGGGAGGGGTGACGGGCGGCTGGACCGGCTCCGGCGGCACGGCATCCGGGGTCTTCGGTGGGAAGTTCGCGGCGAGCCAGGCATCGAGACCGTCGTCCTCCGGGCCGCCGTCTTCCTGGCCGTCGGGGGTGTCGCGCTCGTCGGTCATGTCGCGAGCCCCAGGTCAGCGAGATCGATCGCCGCGAGGTACCGGTAACCGGCTGCCTCGATCGCCTGGCGCGCACCAGTGTCGCGGTCGACGACGACGGCGACCGCGGCGACTTCCGCGCCGGCGCGCTCGACGGCGGCGATCGCGGCGAGCGGAGACCCGCCGGTCGTGGAGGTGTCCTCCACGACGATGACCCGCTTGCCGGCGACATCCGGGCCTTCGACCTGGCGCCCGCGGCCGTGGTCCTTCGGCTCCTTGCGCACGACGAACGCGTCGTAGCTCAGGGCGCGGCCGGCACCCCGGTGAAGCATGGCGGCGGCGATCGGATCGGCGCCCATGGTCATCCCGCCCACGGCGTCGACGTCGGGAATGTCGGCGATGAGATCGAGCATGACGTCCCCGATGAGCGGGGCAACGCGGTGGTCGAGGCTCACCTTCCTGAGGTCGACGTAGAAGCTCGCCTTCGCGCCGCTCGTGAGGGTGAAGTCGCCGTGGAACACCGCGTCGGACGCGATGTGGTCGATGAGCTGGCGGCGGGCGTCGGTCACGCAGACAACTCTATTCATCATTCAGGAGGTGGTGTTGCGGGAGTGACGGATGCGGCGAACGCTTCGCCCTGCACACCCCACCAGCCCCACAAGTCACATCACCTCCTGAATGATGAAAGCCTGCGAGCGGGTAGCGTTTGGGTATGCGCATCGCGACCTGGAATGTCAACTCGATCCGCGCGCGGTACGGGCGCGTCGTCGACTGGCTCGTGCGTGAGGATGTCGACGTGCTCGGCATGCAGGAGATCAAATGCAAGCCGGAGCAGTTCCCAATCGAGGCCTTCGAGCAGGCCGGCTACGACGTCATCGCCCATGGTCTGAACCAGTGGAACGGCGTCGCCTTCGCGAGCCGCCTGCCGATGACCGACGTCGAGATGAGCTTCGCCGGCCAGCCCGGCTTCCTCAAAGGCTCGGAGGGGCCTGACCTGCCACTCGAAGCGCGAGCGATCGGCGTGAGCGTCGACGGAGTACGCCTGTGGAGCCTCTACGTTCCCAACGGCCGCGCCCTCGACGACCCGCACTACTCCTACAAGCTCGATTGGCTCGCCCACCTCAAGAGCGAGACGGTTGCGTGGCTCGAACGGCATCCGGATGCGCCACTCGCGCTCATGGGCGACTGGAACATCGCCCCGACCGACGCCGACATGGGCGACCCGACGTTCGTGCCCGGCCTTTCGACGCACATCTCGCCGCCGGAGCGCGCCGCCTTCACTGCCTTCCTCGATGCGGGCCTTTCCGACGTCGTGCGTCCGATCGTGCCGGAGGGCTACACCTACTGGGACTACAAGCAGCTTCGCTTCCCCCGCAACGAGGGCATGCGCATCGACTTCATCCTGGGCTCCGGGGCGTTCGCCGAGCTCGTGACGGATGCACGCATCCACCGGGACGAGCGCAAGGGCGACGCCCCCAGCGATCACGTTCCGGTGAGCGTCGACCTCGCGGCCGCGGCCGAGGACGACCTCGACCGGCCGATGATCTTCTGAACGCCCCTGAACCGGCCATATGATTGCCGGAATGACACAGCTGCGGCCCAGGGACCGTCCGGTCCATGCCAGCAACGATGCCGGGATCGCCACGAGCAAGGTCGTCACGACCGTGTTCGAGGAGGTCCTCGAAGCAATCCACCAGGGTCGGCTCCTCCCGGGGGAGCGGATCAGCGACACTGCGCTCGCGGCCGAGTTCAAGGTCTCGCGCACGCCGGTGCGCGAGGCCCTCCAGCGCCTGAGGGAGATCGGGGTCGTCGAGGCGTCTGCGAGCCGCTTCACGAGGGTCGCCGTCGTGAGTCCGCGCGAGACGGCCGAGGCGATGGTCGTGTGGGGTGCGCTCTACGGTGCACTCCTCGACGAGGTTATCCCTCTCGCCGGCGCCGACGTGCACGAACAGATGGCGCGCGACCACGAGGACTTCCGCGCTGCCGTCGGGCGATTCGACATGCAGGCAATCGCGACGACGAACTTCTCGTTCTTCAGCCGGCTCGTGGCTCTCTCGACGAATGAGTCGCTGCGCAGGGCGATCACCTCGGTCGTCCACCTGGTGCGTCTCGGCAGCCTGCACCTGCCCGACTATCTCGACTTCCGCGCGCTCCAGGAAGCGCAGTCGACGCTTCTCGCCGCCGTCGGCGAGAACGACCTTCACCGCGCGCACGAGGCGATGGCCGACATCCGAGCCATCAGGATTCCGCTCGACCCCGCCTAGAACCCGGTGAGCCCGTCGGCGCGCTGGCATGGGTTGGAGAAAAATCTCAGGGAAATGCCACAGGCTGGTCGGTCGCCCTCGACTCCTGGAGGTGGAGAATGACCCAGGCATTCACGACCGCCCTCTCGGTCGGCCTGTTCGCACTGGCCGCCCTGCTACCGCTCCGGCCGCGGCGAACGAGCCCCTTCACCGTGCCATACGCATTCTCGTGGTGGATGAACGAGCTCCCGTTCGTCGGCCTGTGGTGGCTGATCTCCGGCACGATCGGCACGCTCCTGAACCCACAGACTGGCGTCTGGTGGTGGTTGACCGTGACCCTCGGTGGAGTGGTCGCGGGGATCCTCATCCGGCTCCTCGTGCGCGCGCGATCCGCACGGCCGGCGTTGGCGGAGGCGCTAGGGGAGGTCTATGGATCTCGCGGTGCACCGCGCGCGACCACACCTGCGTGGTGGCGCATCGTCCTGCTGCCGATCGTGGCCTGGCGCCCGGATGTGCGGCGCATCCGGAATCGCCGCTACGGGTCGGCACGCTTCGGCAACCTGCTCGATGTCTACGTCTCGCGCCGTCGCTCCCCGTCGGGCGGGGCGCCGGTACTGGTATACCTGCACGGCGGTGGGCTGAATGGCTACGGTTTCGGTGGCAAGGCGATCTTCGCCCACGCTCTCCTGTATCGATTCGCCGCCCAGGGATGGGTTTGCATGAGCGCGAACTACCGGATGCGCGGAGTGCGCTATGGCGATCAGGTCGCCGACGCGCGCCACGCCCTCGATTGGGCCCGGGAGCACGCGGAGGAGTTCGGCGGCGACCCGGCATCCGTCGTCGTCGTCGGCGGTTCCTCAGGAGCGAATCTCGCCGCGGCAGCCACCTTCTCCGGAGCGCCGGCGCGCGGCGTCGTCGCACTCTACGGCTTCTATGGCGCCGCCGGCCCCGGATCATGGTCACCGGCCGACGAGGCAACCCCCGATGCCCCACCTGTCCTGGTCATCCACGGTTCCCATGACACCCTTGTGCGACGCGAGGATGCCCGGAGCTTCGCCGGGCGGGTGCGTGCCGTCTCGCAACAGCCTGTCGTCTATGCCGAGTTGCCGGGAGCAAACCACAATTTCGACTTCTTCCCCTCCCTCCGGTTGCATACCATCGGTGACGCGATCGAGCGCTTCATAGAACTCACGCTGGGGGTGCCGGCGAGAGTCGATCGACCATAGGGAAGCATCCTGCAGCGGACCCTTGGCCGCAGCAGCTCGGTCGCGTAGCGTTGGGGCATGCCGCACCTCGAGGTGAACGGGGCGTCGCTCTACTACGAGACCGACGGCCACATCTCCGCGCCACCGCTACTCCTCATCCATGCCGGCATCGCCACTCTGCGCATGTGGGACCCGCAGGTCGCCGCGCTGGCGGCCGAGCACTTCGTCATCCGGTTCGACACTCGCGGCTTCGGCGAGACCGAGACCGAGAACGTCGCGTTCTCGAACCGCCAGGACGCGCTCGACCTTCTCGATCATCTCGGCATCGCTCGGGCGACGGTCATCGGATGCTCCCGCGGCGGCTCGATCGCGATCGATCTGGCCGTCGCGCACCCGGACCGGGTCAGCGGGCTCGTCACGATCGGATCGGGTCCGAGCGGGTTCCCCGAGATCGAGCTCACCGCGCGCGAGGACGAACTGTTCGATGAGCTGGATGCGCTCGACGAGGCGAAGGACTGGGACGAACTCGCGCGGCGCGAGGTCGAACTGTGGGACTTCGGTCCGAACCGGGTGGCCGCCGACCTCGACCCCGAATTCGTCGCGACCGCCTATGCCCTCAATGCCGCCAACGTGCGCCACGAGGGGGAGGACCCGACGCCGGTCCCGCTCGAGCCGCCCGCCTACGACCGCGTCGTCGACATCGCTGTGCCGGCACTCATCATCGTTGGAGATCACGACGTCTCGCCGGCGCTCGCACAGTACGAGTACCTCCTGACGACGATTCCGCGCGCCGATGGATGCCGCTTTCCAGACTCGGCCCACATTCCGAGCGTCGAGCAGCCCGCGGAGTTCGAAAGGGTCCTCCTCGCCTGGCTCGGCGAGCACGGCCTCTGAGCAGCAAACCAGCGAAACCGGTGCAGGAATCGACACCTGCGCTCGCGCCGGCGCAGCAATTCGCAGAATTCCACAACCAAAAGCCCCTGCGGCGCGGCTAGCCTTGGAGCACCGCAGTTTTCCCCAACCACGACGACGGGAGGTCGAACCATGTCACAACTCATGCACGAGAAGTCCATCATTGGCGAACCCGAGGTTGTCGAGGATGTCGCAGCGAACCCGTCCTGGCTCGCCCTCAAGGCCGCGGCCACCGGCATCCGCCCGCTCCAGGTGCAGGACGGCAGCATCCCCAAGTCCGCCGACCACGCGAAGGCGCGCAAGTTCGTCGTGACCATGACGCAGTCGATCGACGAGCTCGCACCCCTCTTCCCGCACGACCACGAGTACCTCACGGCGCTCGTCGCGGACTTCGAGCGCTGGGCGAAGGAGGGCTTCGGGGTTCCGGACTTCTACGACTCGCTCGTCGCGTTCCGGCCGGAGTTGCACCGCGCCGACGGCGTCCGGCACCTCGTGGTCTTCCCCATGTACACGCAGAACGGCAGCAGCGATCGGCTCGTCGAGGCCGTGCTCATCGAGGTCGTCTGGCCCGAGTTCGTCGCCGAGCTCGAGGCCGGCGAATACTCCAACAAGCTCTTCGTGCCGATCCGCTTCCTCGACTTCACGGCGGGCTATGACACGAATGCGGCCGTGCTCTTCCCCGAGACGGTCGCCGTTCGGGAGACTCCGAAGTTCACCTGGGGCGCGATCTTCGCCGACCGCGAGGCCGCGCGCTTCCGCAGGGTTGTGAAGGCGGCATCCGAGATCACCGGCCTCCACCTTCCGGATGATGCCGCAGAACTCCTCGAGGACCAGCGCCTCGCCGAGGAGACCTTCGTCATGTGGGACCTCATCCACGACCGCACCCACATGCGCGGCGACCTGCCGTTCGACCCGTTCATGATCAAGCAGCGGATGCCGTACTTCCTCTACTCGCTCGAAGAACTCCGCTGCGACCTTACGGCGTTCCGCGAGTCGGTGCGCCTGGTGCGCTCCGATGACACGGATGCCGTGACGCGCAAGCACGCGAAGCTCGTGCAGTACACCGTCATCTTCGACCGCATCTTCCGGTTCGCCCTCACCGGCAACCGCGTGCGCAACTACGACGGCCTCGGCGGCCAGCTGCTCTTCGCGTGGATGCACCAGCACCACGTGCTGCACTGGACCGACACGACGCTCAGCATCGACTGGGACGAGGTGCCGGATGTCGTCAACGCTCTCGGCGACGCGATCGGCGACCTGTACTGGCGCTCGATCGATCGACCCAAGGTCGCGCACTGGCTCGCGGCATACGACCTCGTGTCGGGGACGCTCGCGCCTCATCCGGCGTCGAAGTGGGTGATCCGCGATATCCCGCTCGACGGCCTCCCGAAGGACCTCACGAACGCGGTCATGGATGACGAGTTTCCGCTCTCAATGTTCTACGAGGCGCTCTCGCGCAAGATGACCGCCGTCATCGAATCGACCGCCGGCATCACCGGAACCTCCGACTGACCACTCCCGCGAGACCGCAAGGTTCGCTCCAAACGGTGCGTTCTGGCGCGGATTTTGCGGTCTCGCGGCGCGGTTTTAGGGTTGACGGGTGCTTCAGGTAGAGAACGTCAACCGCTCGTTCGGTTCGAAGCGGGTCCTCCGAGATGTGAGCTTTACCGTCGGCCGCGGCCGGATGACCGGATTCGTCGGCGCCAACGGTGCAGGCAAGACCACGACGATGCGGATCATCCTTGGGGTGCTCTCTGCGGATTCCGGCACGGTGACCCTCGACGGAACGACGCTCGGGGATTCTGACCGGCGGCGTTTCGGCTACATGCCGGAGGAACGCGGCCTGTATCCCAAGATGAAGGTCGCCGAACAGATCATCTACCTCGCGCGGCTCCACGGCCTCGCCCCGGCCGCTGCACAGAAGAACACCACGCAGCTGCTCGAGCGACTCGGCCTCGAGGAACGTGCCAACACCCCGGTCGAGGCCCTCTCGCTCGGCAACCAGCAGCGCGCCCAGATCGCGGCTGCGCTCGTTCACGATCCCGAGATCCTCGTGCTCGACGAACCGTTCTCCGGACTCGACCCGATCGCCGTCGAAACCGTCCAGGGCGTCCTCAAGGATCGCGCGGCCGACGGCGTGCCTGTGCTGTTCTCCTCGCATCAGCTCGACATCGTCGAGCGGTTGTGCGACGACCTCGTCGTCATCTCCGACGGGAGTATCCGGGCATCAGGGTCTCGCGAGAAGCTCCGCTCGGACTTCGGCGGATCGCGGTACGAGCTCGAGGTGCAGGGCACCGCAGAGTGGGTCCGCGACGCAGGGGCGATCGAGGTCGTGAGTCTCGACGGCGGCCGGTCGGTCTTCAGTGCGACACCGGACGCCGCCCAGTCGGTTCTCCGCGCCGCCCTTGAGCGGGGTCCGGTCCTGCGATTCGCGCCACAGGAGCCATCGCTCGCCCAGATTTTTCGGGAGGTCATCCAGTGAACGACTACCGCAACCCCGGTTTTGCGGGGAGCACCTGGCTCGTCGCCGAGCGCGAGATCAAGATGAAGCTCCGGAGCAAGGCCTTCCTCATCTCGACCGGCATCCTCATGCTCGCCGTGCTGGGGTCCGTGCTCGTAGGCGGCATCCTCGGAAGTACGTCATCCAAGATGGACGTCGCGGCCACGGGAAGCGCCATCGCCGTCGCGGAGCAGCTTCCGGACCTCAAGCTGACAAAGGTCGACACGGTCGAGGCTGCGAAGCGGCTCGTGAGCGATGGCACTGTCGAAGCCGCGCTCGTACCAGACCCGAAGGCCCCGACGGGGGTCGAGATCATCGCGCTCGACTCGGTTCCGCAGGAGCTCGTCGTCGCGCTGAGCTCGCCGCCCGCCGTTGAACTGCTCGATCCGAGCGCCATCAACCCTCTCCTCGCGTACTTCGCGGCGATCGCGTTCGGCATCGTGTTCTTCATGTCGGCCATGACCTTCGGGACGACGATTGCGCAGAGCGTCGTCGAGGAAAAGCAGACCAGGATCGTCGAGATCCTCATGTCGACGATCTCGGTGCGCGCTCTCATGGCGGGAAAAGTCCTGGGCAACAGCCTCCTTGCTTTCGCGCAGATCGCGGCGATCGCCTCGCTCGCGGCCATCGGCCTGAGCGCGACGGGCCAGGGCGACCTCCTGGCGAGCTTCGGGCCATCCATCGCCTGGTTCGTGGTGTTCTTCGTCTTCGGGTTCGTCATGATCGCGGCGCTCTACGCGGCGACTGCATCGCTCGTGTCCCGCCAGGAGGATGTCGGCAGCGCGACCTCGCCGGTCATGATCCTCGTCATGCTCCCGTACATCCTCGTGATCGCCTTCAACGACAACCCGCTCGTGCTCGGCATCATGTCGTACGTGCCGTTCTCGGCACCGGTCGGGATGCCGATGCGCGTCTTCCTCGGCGAGATCGCCTGGTGGGAGCCGTTCCTCTCGCTCGCCGTCCTGCTCGCGACGACGACCCTCGTGATCGCGATCGGTGCCCGCATCTACTCCAACGCCCTCCTGCGCACCGGCGGCCGCGTCAAGCTCTCCGAAGCCATGGCGCGCTGAGGTCTGCTGCAAGCAATGGCAGACTGAACCCGTGACTCGACTTCATGATCCGAACGCTCGCGGGTTCGCGAGCGACAACTATGCCGGCGCCCACCCCGAGATCCTCCAGGCCATCTCCGACGCCAATGATGGCCACCAGATCTCGTACGGCGAGGATGTCTACACCCACGCGCTCGAGGAGCGGGTCCGCGAACTCTTCGGCGAACGTGCCGAGGTGTTCCCGGTCTTCAACGGCACCGGCGCGAACGTCACAGCGCTGACCGGCATGCTGCCGCGCTGGGGCGCGGTCGTCTCGAGCGCGACGGCGCACATCCACACCGACGAGAACGGGGCCCCTGAGCGCGTGAGCGGTCTCAAGCTCCTTACCGTCTCGACCCCGGATGGCAAGCTCACGCCGGACCTCATCGACCAGGAGGCGTGGGGCTGGGGTGACGAGCACCGCGCCCAGCCGCTCGCCGTGAGCATCACGCAGTCCACGGAGCTCGGAACCCTCTACTCGCTCGCGGAGCTCAAGGCCATCACCGGGCACGCGCACGCGAAGGGCATGACGGTGCATCTCGACGGCGCCCGCCTCGCGAATGCGGCCGCCGCGCTCGGGGTCTCGCTCCGCGAACTCACCACGGACGCCGGCGTTGACGTCCTGAGCTTCGGGGGCACCAAGAACGGCATGCTCTACGGCGAGGCGATCGTCGTACTGAATCCGGATGCCGTCGACGGGCTTCTCTATCTCCGCAAGCTCAACATGCAGCTCGCCTCGAAGATGCGGTTCGTCTCCGCCCAGTTCCTCGCCCTGCTCGAGGACGACCTGTGGCTGCGTTCCGCGAACCACGCGAACGCCATGGCGGCACACCTCCGGCGCTCGCTCGAGGACCGCATCTCGGACGGATCGATCGTCGGCCTCTCCTTCTCCCAGCCGACCCAGGCGAACGCGGTCTTCGCGGTGCTGCCGCCAGGGGTCGCCGACCGGCTGCGCACGGTCTTCCGCTTCTACGACTGGAACGCTGCGGCGGGCGAAGTGCGCTGGATGTGCTCGTTCGACACGACCGAATCGGATGTCGACACCTTCGTCGCGGCGATCGCGAAGGAGCTCGCGCCATGAGGTTCGGCATGTTCGTGCCCCAGGGCTGGCGGCACGACCTCGTCGGAATCGACCCCGCGGAGCAGTGGGCTGCCATGAGCAGCATCGCCGCGCACGCCGACGCCGGGCCGTGGGAGTCCATCTGGGTCTACGACCATTTCCACACGGTCCCCGTCCCGAGCCAGGAGGCCACGCACGAGGCGTGGTCGCTCATGTCGGCCTTCGCGGCAACCACGACGCGCATCCGTCTCGGCCAGATGTGCACGTGCATGAGCTACCGCAATCCCGCCTACCTCGCCAAGGTCGCCTCGACGATCGACATCATCTCCGGCGGACGGGTCGAGATGGGGATCGGCGCGGGATGGTACGAGCACGAGTGGCGCGCCTACGGCTACGGCTTCCCGCGGGCCGGAGAGCGACTGGCCCGCCTCGACGAGGGCGTGCAGATCATGAAGCAGGCCTGGACGACGGGCTCCGCGACGCTCGACGGCGCCCACTACCAGGTCGACGGCGCGATCGTGCGGCCGCTCCCGCTGCAGGAAGGCGGCATCCCGATCTGGATCGCCGGCGGTGGCGAGAAGGTCACCCTGCGCATCGCCGCGCAGTACGCCGACTACACGAACTTCGCAGGAGGCAACCCCCGCGTCTTCGCCGAGAAGAGCGCGCTGCTGCGCGCGCACTGCGCGGATGTCGGCACCGACTTCGACCGCATCGTGCGTTCGACCAACATGCACACCGTGGTCGGGGCGACAGAGTCCGATGTGCGCGATCGGCTCGCCGCGATCAAGGCACGTCTCGTCCCCTCGCTGGGCGAGGAGGGCGCGACCGACTACATGAAGGAGTTCGAGGTCTCGCCGGGGGTCGGAACGCCGGAGCAGGTCCTCGAGCGGCTCACGGTACTGCGCGACCTCGGCGTCGGGTACTTCATCCACTATTTCCCTGAGGCCGCGTACGACCGGTCGGGAATCGAGCTCTTCGAGCGCGAGGTCATTCCGGCGCTCGGCTAGGACGTGCGCGGCAGGACCGCCTCGATCGCGTCGCCGATCGCCGGGCCGAGGGTGAGCGCGAACGTCCGCGTCAGGTGGTCCTGGTCGCGGTACACGTTGGCCCCGCCGATGACGCTGAAGCACTCCGCCTCGTCGCAGTAGACGTCACTGAAGTCGAGCACCGTCGCACCGGCCATTGCCCCGGCGAGCGCAAGGGGGTCGACATCGTCGAGCACCTCCGACCGCCGCTCGGTGCAGTCCGCGGGCGACGACGCCGTGCGCAGGCACTTGTTCGGATCCTCGGCGAAGTCCGGGTTGTCAACAATCGTGACGATGGCAGCTCCCGCGGCCTGCTTCCACGCTTCGACGAAGCCATCGCTCAGGGCTTCGTCGTGGTCGGTTGCGCTCACGCCGTACGGCGTGTGCGCGAGCGCGGCGGTGAAGACCACGTCGTATGGGGCGACAGAGGCCAGCTCGTCGGCGAGGTTCGCACGCCACTGCCGGCACGAGTCGACAAATGCCGGGCTCGGGCCGCTCACGTCAGCGGTCGTCCACGGACAGGCACCCTTGAGGTAGGTCGTGAGCGACCAGTTGCGTTCCTGGGCGAGCGCGACGAGCGTCTCGATGTATTGGTAGGCGTGACTGTCGCCGATGAGCGCGACGCGTGGCGCATCCGGCGCATCCGAGCCGAAGTGGCAGGTCTTGACGGATGACTCGTTGAGCTGCACGAAGCACTCAACCTGGTCGGGGGAGTCGGCGTTGCCGAAGCCGGGACTCGGAATGATGGCGTTCGCGAGCTCCGGATTCTCGCATCCGGGGCCGGCGAGGGCGCCGAAGCAGTCCGGAAGGTCCGCGCGGATCTGCTGGAGTTCTGAGGCCTCGGCCACGTAGCGCGGCTGCCCGACGACCCAGGCCACCCCGACGAAGAGGCTCGAAGCCGCCATGAGTGCGATGACCCCCGCATACGTGAACCGCGGCCTGCGCGCCGTGAAGAACCTCCAGCTGCGAGTGGGATCCTCGATGAACTTCTTCGTGAGCCAGGCGAGCAGGAAGCAGATACCGATGAGCGCGACACGGTTCCAGCCCGAGAGCCCCCATCCAGGAACGTACGGCGCGATGATGATGAGCGGCCAGTGCCAGAGGTAGAGCGAGTAGGAGATGTCGCCCACGAACCGCTGCGGCGGACCGCCCATGACCCTGCCGATGTCCCACCAGTGCTTCGCGCGGTCCGCCGAGATGACCATGGCCGTGCCGATGACCGGAAGGAGCGCCGTGTACCCAGGGAACGGGGTGTCCCTGTCGAAGAACCAGCCGGCCGCGAGGATCATGGCGAGACCGGCGTACCCAACGAGGTTGCTCGACCATGCTCCGGATGGGCGCAGTCTCGGAACGAGGGCGAGGATCGCGCCCACCCCGAACTCCCAGAATCGCGTCCAGGTCACGAAATAGGCCTCGGCGGGGTTGCTCCCCGTGTAGAGCGCAGAGGCCACGAGCGAGGCGATGCTCACGAGGACGACGATGCCGATCATCGGCAGCCACCGGCGGGCCGCGAAGAACTTCACCCCGAGCCAGGTCGCCCCGAGCAACATGAGAGGCCAGACGAGGTAGAACTGCTCCTCGAGCGAGAGGGACCAGTAGTGCTGCACGGTCGTCGCGTCGTGCGAGGCCAGATAATCGACCGAGCCGAGGGCGAGCTGCCAGTTCTCGACGTAGAAGGTACTGGCAAGGATCTCCCTCGTCTCGGCGACGAGACTCGAGAGGGGGAGCAGGAAGAGCACGGCGAGCGAGCAGAACACGAGCACCGTGATCGAGGCCGGAAGAAGCCTGCGCGCCCGCTTGGCCCAGAAGCTCGGAAGGTCGATACGGCCGGTGCGCTCGAGTTCGCGAGCGAGCTGCCCCGTGATGAGGAACCCTGAGATGACGAAGAAGACGTCGACGCCGACATACCCGCCTGAGAGCCTCCCCGGCCACACGTGGTAGAGCACGACGAGCATGACCGCGACCGCGCGCAGGCCCTGGACGTGCGGCAGGAAGTGGGTCGCCTTCGCGGGGCGCTCGGGAAGGCGGGGCTCGGTCATCGCCGTTCAGGCTATCAAGTACTCCGCACCGTGAGTTCATCCGCTCCTTCGTCGAGGTCCACGAGCACGGTGTCGCCGTCGCGGGTCGTGCCGGCAAGGAGCGCCGTGGCGAGCCGGTCGTCGATCTCATGCTGCATGAGCCTGCGCAGCGGCCGGGCGCCGTAGATCGGATCGTAACCGCGTTCGGCGAGCCACGCCCTGGCATTCGGCGTGACCGCGAGGTCGAGCCTGCGCTCCGTGAGTCGCTTCTGCAGGCGGTCGACGTAGAGCTCGACGATCTGGCCGAGGTCCTCCTCGGTGAGAGGCGAGAAGATCACGATGTCGTCGAGCCTGTTGACGAACTCGGGCTTGAAGGCCTGTCGAACCATGCCCGTGACCGCCTCCTGCTTCTGGTCCCAGCTGAGGTCGGGGTCGACGAGGAATTGGCTTCCGAGGTTGGAGGTCAGGATGAGGATCGTGTTGCGGAAGTCGACCGTGCGGCCCTGGCCGTCCGTGAGCCTCCCGTCGTCGAGCACCTGGAGAAGGATGTCGAAGACGTCCGGGTGCGCCTTCTCGACCTCGTCCATGAGCACGACCGAGTACGGCCGCCGACGCACGGCCTCGGTGAGTTGCCCGCCCTGCTCGAACCCGATGTATCCGGGGGGCGCACCGAGCAGCCGGGCGACGGAGTGGCGCTCCCCGTACTCGCTCATGTCGATGCGGATCATCGCCTTCTCGTCGTCGAAGAGGAACTCGGCGAGCGCCTTGGCGAGCTCGGTCTTGCCCACGCCGGTCGGGCCGAGGAAGAGGAAGGAGCCCGTCGGCCGAGCGGGGTCGGCGATGCCGGCGCGACTGCGCCGGACGGCATCCGC
>DAITPJ010000002.1:0-10461 GCA_036833635.1 Terrimesophilobacter sp. | reverse complement strand
CCGTCGGCCGAGCGGGGTCGGCGATGCCGGCGCGACTGCGCCGGACGGCATCCGCCACGGCCTGGACCGCTGGGCGCTGACCGACGAGGCGCTTGGCGAGCTCGGACTCCAGATGCAGGAGCTTCTCGGTCTCGCCCTGCAGGAGGCGACCGACCGGGATTCCCGTCCACGCCGCGATGACGGCCGCGATGTCCTCTGCCGTGACCTGGTCGTTGACCATGAGGGGTGTCTCCGCCTCGGACTTCTCGGCGTCGGCGACCTCGCGCTCGATGACCGGGATCTCACCATAGAGCAGGCGTGAGGCCAATTCGAGGTTGCCCTCGCGCTGGGCGCGGTCGGCCTGCATGCGCAGGCTGTCGAGCTTCTCCTTGAGCTCGCCGACGCGGTTGAGGGAGGCCCGTTCGCGCTCCCAGCGCTCCTGGAGCTCTGCGAGCACCTCGCTCTTCTCCTTGAGGTCGTCGCGAAGCTTCTGCAGCCGCGCCTTGCTCGCGTCGTCCTTCTCCTTCTTGAGCGCGAGCTCCTCGAGCTTGAGACGGTCGACGCTGCGGCGCAGTTCGTCGATCTCGACCGGAGCGGAGTCGATCTCCATGCGCAGCCGGCTGGCGGCCTCGTCGATGAGGTCGATCGCCTTGTCGGGCAGCTGGCGCCCGGAGATGTAGCGATTGCTGAGCGCGGCGGCCGCGACGAGCGCGGTGTCGGCGATCGCAACCTTGTGATGCGCCTCGTAGCGCTCCTTGAGGCCGCGCAGGATCGCGATGGTGTCCTCGACGCTCGGCTCGCCGACATAGACCTGCTGGAAGCGGCGCTCGAGCGCGGCATCCTTCTCGATGAACTCGCGGTACTCGTCGAGCGTGGTTGCACCGATGAGCCGCAGTTCGCCGCGCGCGAGCATGGGCTTGAGCATGTTGGCCGCCGCGACGGAGCCCTCGCCTCCGCCCGCGCCCATGAGCGTGTGGAGTTCGTCGACGAAGGTGATGATCTGCCCGTCGGCGTCGTTGATCTCCTTGAGGACCGCCTTGAGCCGTTCCTCGAACTCGCCGCGGTATTTGGCACCGGCGACGAGCGCGGCGAGGTCGAGAGCGACGAGGCGCTTGTTCTTGAGAGAGTCGGCGACGTCCCCCGCGACGATGCGCTGGGCGAGGCCTTCCACGACCGCCGTCTTGCCGACGCCGGGTTCACCGATGAGGACCGGGTTGTTCTTGGTCCGTCGGGTGAGCACCTGGCTCACCCTTCGGATCTCCGCGTCGCGCCCGATGACAGGGTCGAGCTTGCCGGTGCGCGCGATCGCGGTGAGATCCACCCCGTACTGCTCGAGCGCGGTCTTCTGCTCCTCGTCGCTCGACGGTGCGCCTTGCATGTTGGCCATGTCTACTCCTGCCCTTGCGCGACCTCAGTCGCCATCGTTCGTGTCCGTCCTCGCGTGTCATCCATGGTTGAGCGGTCGCCAGACGACCAGTTGCGTGTTGCGTTGCGCCCGCGTTCCCGCGCGGAGCGAGACCACGTCGCCGGACTCGCCCGCAGCGAACACTCGGCGACCAGGGCGGTGGAGCAGTTCGTCGGCGAGGGCGGATTCGAGTTCGCGAACCCTCGATTCCAGTTCGGTGACGTGGTTCTCGAGCTCGAGCACGCGCCGGATGCCTTCGAGGCTCACTCCCTCACTGCCGAGTCGAGCGATCTCCCGCAGCTGGGCGACATCCCTCATCGAGTAGCGGCGGGAATGCCCAGCCGTGCGCCGGGGGCTCACGAGACCGAGCCGGTCGTACTGCCGGAGCGTCTGCGGGTGCATCCCGGCGAGCTCCGCGGCCATGGCGATGGCGAAGAGAGGCGAGTTCTCATCCATGATCGTCATCCTTTCGCCCGGGCGATGAGGTCGGCGCGGGGGTTCTCGTTCGGCATCGCCTTCTCGAACTTCTCGAGATAGTCTTTCGCGTCCGCCGTGAGGTGGCCAGGCACGGCGACGACGACCTCGGCGAGGAGGTCGCCGGTCCCTTTGGTCGTCGTGACCCCCCTGCCCTTGACGCGCAGCACTCGGCCGCTCGGCGTGCCCGGGGCGATCTTGAGCTTCACGGGGTCGCCTCCGAGTGTCGGCACCTCGATCGTCGCTCCGAGAGTCGCCTCCGAGAAGGTAACGGGGACGTCGACCCGCAGGTTGAGCCCATCGCGCTCGAAGACCGGATGCTTACGCACGGTCACCGTGAGGGTCAGGTCGCCTGGCGCCCCGCCATCCTGGCTCGGCTCGCCCTTGCCCTTGAGCCGGATCTTCTGCCCATCCGCGACCCCGGGGGGGATGCGCACACTGATGGGCTTGCCTTCCGAGGCCTGCAGGCGCACGGTGTCGCCCTTGATCGCGGTCATGAAGTCGAGCGTCGTCGACGCGGTGAGATCACGCCCCTTCGTCGGCCCGCCCGCCCCGCGGAAGCCGCCCGTCGACTGGCCGAAACCGCCGCCGAACATGCTTCCGAAGATGTCCTCGAAGCCACCCGCCTGGAACCCGGTCCGCTGGCCGCCGAACATTCCGCCGAAGCCGTCCTCGAAGCCACCGCTCTGGCTGCCGGCACTGAACCTCGGCATCCCGGCGCCCATCGCCCGCATCTGGTCGTACTCCGCGCGGGTCTCCGGGTCGGAGAGCACGGCGTTCGCCTCGCTGATCTCCTTGAACCGTGCCTCCGCCTTCGCGTCGCCCGGGTTCGAATCCGGGTGGTACTTGCGGGCGAGCTTGCGGTAGGTCTTCTTGAGTTCAGCCTGGGACACATCCTTGCTCACGCCGAGGACCTTGTAGAAGTCCCGATCGAACCAGTCCTGGCTCGCCACGGTCAGTCCCCGGGGACGGAGACGGCGACCTTGGCCGCCCGCAGCAGACGCTCACCGAGCCGATAACCGGGCTGCACAACCTCCGCGATCGTCTCGACCTCGACATCCGTCGACGGCAGCTGGGCGATCGCCTCGTGGAGCTTCGGGTCGAACGGCTCGCCGGCCTCCCCGACCTTCTCGAGGCCGTATCGCTCGAACTGAGCGCGCAGCTTCTGCGCGACGAGCTCCAGCGGGCTGCCTTCGAGGTCTCCGTGGGCCTCCGCGAGATCGAGGTCGTCGAGCACCGGGAGGAAGCCGGTCATCATCTCGACGATGGCGAGCTCCCGCGCAACGTGGCGATCGCGATCGACGCGCCTGCGGTAGTTCGCATATTCGGCCTGCACGCGCTTGAGGTCATCGAGGTGCTCGGAGGCCGCTCCCGTCTCCGGGGCCGGCTCCTCGAGGAGCCTCGCGAGGTCCTCGTCGGTCAGCCGCTCCTCCGAGTCGTCGTGGCGAGCCTCCCCGGTCTCGGGGTCTATGCGCCTGCGGTCACGCACGACCGGCTCAGCCGCTTCCTTTGCCTGCCCTGAGTCCGTCGAAGGGTCGCGCACGACCGGCTCGCCGGTGCCCGCATCCTTCTGGTCCTCGGGACGCGACTCGTCGGGCGAATCGTCCCGCTTCTTCCTGTTCTTGTCGGCCATCGCTACTTTGTGCCGCCCTCTGGCTCGTCCTCGACGACTTCGGCGTCGACGATGTCCTCATCGTCGGGCGATGCCGGCTCGCCTGTCTGCGAGTCGGCCGCGGTCGCCTCGGCCGTCTGGCTCTGCTGGTACAGCGCCTCGCCGATCTTCGACTGGCTCTCGTTGAGCTTGTCGAAGGCCGTGTTGACGGCCTCGTCGTCCTCGCCGGCGAGCGCGGTCTTGAGTGCGTCGACGTCCGCCTGGACCTCGGAGGTGACATCCTCCGGCAGCTTGTCCGCGTTCTCCGTCAGGAGCTTCTCTGTCGAGAACGCGAGCTGCTCCGCGGTGTTACGCATCTCAGCGGTCTCCCGACGGGCCTTGTCCTCGGCGGCGTGCTCCTCGGCCTCGCGGATCATCCGCTCGATGTCCTCCTTCGCGAGCGACGAACCGCCCGTGATCGTCATCGACTGCTCCTTGCCGGTGCCCTTGTCCTTCGCGGACACGTGCACGATGCCGTTGGCGTCGATGTCGAACGTGACCTCGATCTGGGGGACCCCGCGGGGGGCGGGCGCGATCCCGGTGAGCTCGAAGGTGCCGAGCGCCTTGTTGTCCTTGGTGAACTCGCGCTCGCCCTGGAAGACCTGGATGGCCACCGACGGCTGGTTGTCGTCGGCCGTCGTGAAGGTCTCGCTGCGCTTCGTCGGGATCGCGGTATTGCGCTCGATGAGCTTCGTCATGATCCCGCCCTTGGTCTCGATTCCGAGACTCAGCGGGGTCACGTCGATGAGGAGAACGTCCTTGCGCTCGCCCTTGAGAACGCCGGCCTGGAGGGCGGCGCCGACGGCGACCACCTCATCCGGGTTGACACCCTTGTTCGGCTCCTTGCCACCGGTCTCCTTCTTGATGAGCTCGACGACCGCCGGCATCCTGGTCGACCCGCCGACGAGCACGACGTGCGCGACCTCGGAGACCTTGATGCCGGCCTCCTTGATGACGTCCGCGAAGGGCTTACGAGTGCGGTCGAGCAGGTCGGAGGTCATCTGCTCGAACTGGGCACGCGTGAGCGTCTCGTCGAGGTTGGCGGGGCCGTTCTCGGTGAGCGAGAGATACGGCAGCTGGATGCTCGTGCTCATCGAGGAGCTGAGCTCCTTCTTCGCCTGCTCCGCGGCCTCCTTGAGGCGCTGCTTGGCGATCTTGTCCTTCGAGACGTCGACGCCCGTCGTCTCCTTGAACTTCTTGATGAGGTGGTCGACGATGCGCTGGTCCCAGTCGTCGCCGCCGAGGCGGTTGTCACCGGCGGTCGAGCGGACCTGGATCGTGGAGAAGTCGTCGTCCTTGCCCACCTCGAGGAGCGAGACGTCGAAGGTTCCGCCACCGAGGTCGAAGACGAGAATGAGTTCGTCCTCCTTGCCCTTGTCGAGCCCGTACGCGAGCGCGGCCGCGGTCGGCTCGTTGATGATGCGGAGCACGTTGAGACCCGCGATCTCGCCTGCCTCCTTCGTGGCCTGGCGCTCCGCGTCGTTGAAGTAGGCGGGAACGGTGATAACGGCATCCGTGACCGTATCGCCGAGATACTGCTCGGCGTCGCGCTTGAGCTTGGCGAGGATGCGGGCCGAGATCTCCTGCGGCGTGTAGGTCTTGCCGTCGATGTCGGTCTTCCAGTCGGTGCCCATGTGGCGCTTGACGCTCGCGATCGTGCGGTCGACGTTGGTCACGGCCTGCCGCTTGGCGGTCTCGCCGACGAGCACTTCGCCATCTTTGGTGAACGCGACGACGGACGGTGTGGTCCGGAAACCTTCTGCGTTCGCGATGACGGTCGGTTCGCCGCCTTCAAGGACCGAGACGACCGAGTTGGTCGTACCGAGATCGATTCCTACTGCTCGAGCCATGCGCTCTGTTCTCCTTTGTGACAAGTCAGGAATGGGACTTGAGTCCCGATCGCTCAAGTTTGCCGCCTGTGGATAACTTTGTCAAGACGAGGACCTGAAAGTTGAGTGTGAGTGGCTCAAGTAAATCGGCCTCCCGATGCGGCCGCGGGCCGCTAGCCTGACTCCATGACGAATGAGACTCACGACAACGACGTCGCGCCCACGTCGAAGACGGTTCCGGTCGCCGCCAACACGGGGGCGATCGCCGCTGTCGGCCTCGACCTGCAGGAGGGCAAGGTCATCCCGCGAAAGCAGGTGTTCTCCTGGGCGCTCTGGGACTGGGCGACGCAACCCTTCAACACGGTGCTCCTGACGTTCGTCTGGGTGCCGAGCTTCCTCACGTCGCACTTCTTCCTCGCGGCCGACGTGGCCGCCACGGGCCAGAACGCCGATGGCTCCTACATCAAATGCGACGCTTCAGCGGCAGGCAACGCCTACTGCGACGGGCTCGGTCAACTCGCGGCCAACCTCGGGTGGGGTATCACGATCGCCGGGATCCTCATCGCGCTGCTCGCCCCGGTCATGGGGCAGCGCGCGGATGCCGCTGGCCGGCAGAAACTGCAGCTGGCCATCTTCACGGGGCTGCTCGTCCTATGCCAGTTCGGGTTGTTCTTCGTCGATGCAGGCCAGCAGTGGTTCCTGCTGGGTGTTTCCCTCATCGCCCTCGGCAGTGTCTTCAGCGAGATCGCAGGGGTCAACTACAACGCGCTCCTGGTCTCCGTCTCGACCAAGAAGACCGTGGGCAAAGTGTCAGGCCTGGGCTGGGGCTTCGGCTACATCGGCGGAATCATCGCTCTCACCATCGTCGTTGGAGCGATCCTCGGCGGCGTTCTCAACGGGGACAGCGCCTGGACGTTCAGGATCGTCGCTCTCGGCGCCACCGTCTGGACGATCGTCTTCGCCATCCCGATCCTCCTGAACGTCCCTGAGCCGCTCAGCATCGGGGTCGTCAAGAAGGTCAACTTCTTCCGCAGCTACGTCGAACTCGTCAAGAGCATCATGCGGCTGTGGAAGGAGACGCGGCCCACGTTCTGGTTCCTGCTCGCGAGCGCGGTCTATCGCGACGGGCTTGCCGCCGTATTCACGTTCGGTTCGGTCATTGCCGGCGCGGTGTTCGGGTTCGGATTCACGGATCTCGTCATCTTCGGCATCGTCCTCAACCTCGTCGCCGGACTGTCGACGATCCTCGCCGGCCGGCTCGACGATAGGTTGGGGCCGAAGCCTGTCATCCTGTTCGCGATCGGTGGCCTCATCGTCTGCACGTTGACCGTGTTCTTCGCGGCCGACCTCGGAAAGCCGCTGTTCTGGGTGGTCGGGATCATCCTTGCGGCGTTCGTCGGCCCTGCGCAGGCATCCTCGCGGTCCTTCCTGGCTCGAGTCACCCCTGCGGGACGCGAAGGCGAGATCTTCGGCCTCTACGCCACGACGGGTCGAGCCGCGAGCTGGCTCGCCTCGCTGCTGTGGGGCATCTTCATCGCACTCGCGGCGAACCAGATCCTCTACGGCATTCTCGGGATCACGCTCGTGCTCGCCGTGGGATTCGTGCTGTTGATCTTCGTGCGTGCCCCTGAGCACTCGTTCCGAAAGGTTTCTGCCGCGTAACGATCGCCGAGCGCCGGATCAGGCCCGGTCGTGCAGCGCGAGCACGGCCGGATCCGCTCCGAGAGCCAGCAGCCGGGCCATGATGGCCGCGCGGGCCCGATCGTACGGGGTGCGTGAATCGCGAAGCAGCGAGCGGGTATTCGCCTCGTCGAAGAGCGCATTGATCTCGAAAGCGAGCTGCGCGGCATCCGTGAGCCCCGGCAGCTCCCCCTGCTCCATGGCATGGCGGACCGCCGCCGCGAGGTAACCGTCCCAGTCGTCGAGCGCATGGATCAGCGCATCGCGAACCGGTCCCGGCTTCGAGTCGAGTTCGACCGACGCGGCCATGAAGAAGCATCCGCCTTCGAAAACCCGACCGGATGAATAGTCGAGCCAGAGCTGCACGAGGGCGCATACCCGGTGGATGCCGCGCGGGTGGGTCCTGGCCGGTTCGATCACGGCGGATGTGAAGACGTCGCGCGCGGCCGCGATGGTCGCGAGCTGCAGCTGTTCCTTCGAGCCGAACAGGGCAGCTACGCCGCTCTTGCTCGCCGAGACGTCGCTCGCGAGTCTCCCGATCGAGAGCCCGGCGAGACCCTGGACGGAGGCGATGTTGATCGCCCGGGCGAGGACGATCCGGCGAGACTCGTCGCCACGCGCCTTTCGTCCGTCGACCTGTTGCATAGGGCCAGTTTAGTAGTACGATCGTGCGTGCATCTATAAAGACGCTCGTTCGTATTGTTTACGGCGACGCCAGACCGGCAGGAGTTCCATGTCCGCACAGTTGACCCTCAGTCGCGCCGCCATCAAGGCGGCCGAGGCGCTCTCACCCAGGCTCGGCGCTGCCGTCGCACTGCCGCTCTTCATGCACGTCGGAGCCCGACTACCGGTGCGGGCGGACGAGCGCGCGACCCACGAGAGTGCTCGCCGGAGTCGCATCCGCGTCGGGGCGCAGGAGGTGGCGGTCTACGAGTGGGGCGCAGGAGCACGCACCGTGCTGCTCGTTCACGGCTGGCGCGGACGGGCCGCACAGTTCGCGGCGCTCGTGCGGGAACTGCGCGCCGAGGGCTACCTCGTCGTGGGGTTCGACGCGCCCGCGAACGGAGACTCCGAAGGGCGACGCACCAGCATCCTCGACTACGTCGACGCGATCGGGAACCTCCAGCGACGCCACGGGGGCTTTCATGCGATCGTCGGGCACTCCGTCGGGGTGCTCGCCGCGCTCGTGGCCGTGAACGAAGGCGTGCAGGCAGGGCGTGTTGCCGGAATTGCCGGGGTCTCCGACTCCGACTGGCTGGTCGAGGGGTTCGCCGCCCCGCTCGCGTTGCGACAGGACACCGTCGATGCCCTGCGTGAGCGCTTCGCGCGCCGCATTTTCCCTGGCGAACGCGACATCTTCGATCGCTTTTCGGCGGTGCGGCATCCACTTCCCGCACGTGTGCCGCTCCTGCTCGTCCACGACGACGCGGATGCCAGGGTGCCGGTTTCCGAGTCGCGGCGACTGCTCGTGGCCAACCATGGCCACGCCGAGCTGATCACCACCGAGGGGCTCGGGCACACGCGCATCCTCAACGCGGACACGACCCTCGACGCGGTGACGGAGTTCGTCAACGCAGCGTCCGGGAAGTCTGCGCCCATTTCCCCCACGCTGCATTCGACCATGCTCACACCGCCCGTCGACACAGTCCCCTGATCCACTAGCCACGCGCGGGTCGGTATGCCTACAGTCGAGTCATGGCAACCACGATGCCGATCGGCTACTGGCTCAAGCTCGTCGACCAGCTCATCGACAAGCAGTTCGCCTCAACGCTCGACGAGCACGGCGTCACGCGCCGCCAGTGGCAGCTGCTCAACGTGCTCGTGCAGGCACCGTCGAGCCTCGAGCAGCTGGACACGGCCGTCGCCCCGTTCCTCAACCCCGACGGCGAGACCTCCGAGGCGCACCTCGCGGAACTCATCGAGAGCGCGTGGGTCGTGGGCTCGCCGACGCTGTACACGCTCACCGAGCAGGGCGAGGCGGCCTTCGCGCGGCTCGCCGATATCGTCGCGCACAACCGTGACCAGCTCGCCGCCGGAATCACCGAGGAGCAGTACGGCACGACCGTCGAGGCGCTCGAGCACATGGCGAGAAATCTCGGCTGGAGCGACTGAGCGCCTTCCGCTGTATCGTGCAAGCATGACCACTGCGCCCGAACTCGTCGTACTCGTCGACGAGGACGGCGCCCCGACAGGATCGTTCGAGAAGTTCGCGGTGCACACGACCGACACCCCCCTGCACCTCGCCTTCTCCTGCCACGTCTACAACGAGGCCGGGCAGGTCCTCGTCACCAGGCGCGCCTTGGGAAAGCTCACCTGGCCTGGGGTCTGGACGAACTCCTTCTGCGGGCACCCGGGACCGGGGGAAGCCATGGAGGATGCGCTCGCCCGTCGGGCCGCGCTCGAACTGGGGATCACGATCGCGACGATCGAACCGTTGCTGCCCGAGTTCCGCTACCGCGCGGTCGACGCGAGCGGCATCGTCGAGAACGAGATCTGCCCTGTCTTCCGTGCCGTGACGACGGATGCCGTGGTCGCGAACCCGGATGAGGTGGCCGAATGGGTGTGGGTCGACCCCGAGGAGCTCAGTGCAGCGGTGTCGGCGGCACCCTACGCCTTCAGCCCCTGGGTCGCGCTGCAGCTGGCCGAGCTGTCCCGCTGATCCGGTTTCCTCGCGACGGCCTTCGGCCTCCTCAGGGGACGGTTACCGCTCGCGCTTCGTGCTCGTCCGGTGAAAGTTCTGGAACGACCTGCTCGCGGTCGGCCCGCGCTGCCCCTGGTAGCGCGAGCTGTACTCGCTCGAGCCGTATGGTCTCTCCGCCGGTGACGACAGCCGGAAGAAGCACAGCTGTCCGATCTTCATTCCCGGCCACAACTTGATCGGCAGCGTCGCGACGTTGCTGAGCTCGAGCGTCACGTGCCCCGTGAAGCCAGGGTCGATGAAGCCAGCCGTCGAGTGCGTGAGCAGGCCCAGCCGCCCAAGGGAGCTCTTGCCCTCGAGCCGGGCGGCCACGTCATCCGGAAGGGTCACGAGCTCGAAGGTCGAGGCGAGCGCGAACTCCCCAGGGTGCAGGATGAAGGGCTCGTCGTCATCGGTCTCAACGAGGTGGGTGAGTTCGGGCTGGTCCTCGGCGGGGTCGATGAACGGGTACCTGTGGTTGTCGAAGAGGCGGAAGAGGCGGTCGAGCCGCACATCGATGCTCGAAGGCTGGATCATCGAGAGGTCGAGGGGGTCGAGCCCGATCCGGCCGGCCTGGAGCTCGGCCTTGATGTCGCGGTCCGAAAGCAGCATCCTCACATCGTACTGAGGGGCAGCTGTACAGCTTGCTAGTATTGCCCGTACCGTTCGCTGAGCCTGTCGAAGCGGCCGTCACGCGAGTGTAGTTCAATGGCAGAACTCCAGCTTCCCAAGCTGGTAGCGCGGGTTCGATTCCCGTCACTCGCTC
>DAITPJ010000001.1:66186-85250 GCA_036833635.1 Terrimesophilobacter sp. | reverse complement strand
TGCCCTGAGTGCATGCGCGAGGCCAGGCAGAGCGCCCCGAGAACCAAACCACGCGTCGTCACCGCATTCCGACAGGGCAGCTCGGCCCCCGTCGTCACCTGGTCGATCATCGGCCTGTGCATCGCCATCTACCTGCTGCAGCTCGTGAGCGGGGGGGCCGTGACCAACGCGCTGTTCTACCACCCGGTACTCACCGAGTACCAGCCGTGGCGGATGCTGACCTCGCTCTTCGTGCACTCGGAGCAGTCGTTCCTGCACATCATCTTCAACATGTACTCGCTGCTCATCTTCGGTCCGATCCTCGAGCGAGCTCTCGGGCGCTGGCGTTTTCTTGCGCTCTACCTCCTGAGCGGGCTCGGCGGATCGGTCGCCGTGCTGCTCATCGACCCACGGATAGGCGTCGTCGGCGCGTCGGGAGCGATCTTCGGCCTGCTCGGCGCGTTCTTCGTCATCCAGCGCCGCCTCGGCGGGAATAGCCTTCAGCTCATGATTGTGATCGGACTCAACCTCGTGATCGGCTTCGTCATCCCGAACATCGCCTGGCAGGCGCACATCGGCGGACTCGTCGCCGGAGGGATCACCGCACTCGTCTTTCTCAGGACGCGGGAACCGCGCAAGCGCAACGAGCAATTGCTGCTTCTCGCGGCGGTCCTGGCCGGGCTCATCGTGTTCACGGTCATCGGGGTCGTGCTCATGCACGCCCGATTCGCCTGAGCCCCTCGCAACTAGTTATCCACAGGCCTATCCACAGTGGGGATAATTACAGTCGTGTAATTGTTCGCGTCGGCCAAGCGGTTTGGCTATGAGCGCCAACGGGTCGTCATCAGGAAGCCGACGAAGAGGATGCCGAAGCCCACGAGGATGTTCCAGTCCTTGAGCGAAGCGACAGGCAACGTGCCCTGGCTGACGTAGAAGACGATGATCCAGGCCAGGCCGATGAGCATGAGCCCGAACATGATCGGCTTGAACCAGATCGCGTTGGGTGCATCATCACCCGAGCGGTTCTCGCCGCGGTTCTCATCGGAGCGATCGGACTTCGTCGTGGATCTGGCCATGCCGGAATTCTAGCGTGAAAGGGCGGACCCGCTCGCGGTGCCCATAGCGTTGGGCTGCGCCTAGAATCGAAGCCATGCTCGAGGAACCGCCCGCCACGCGCCGGAGCATTGCGCGTGCGCGGCGTGCGCGCCGACAGCGCGTGACCGTCATCGGCGTCATCGGCGAGTTGCTCATCACTGCAGGGGTACTCGTCTTCCTCTTCCTCGGCTGGCAGCTCTGGCTCAACGACCTCATCGTCGGGGCCGAGGACAACCATGCCGCGGCCGCCCTCGCGCAGACGTGGGAGATCGAGGATCCGCCCACGAGAGATGCACCCGTCACCCCGATCGACTACGGGGATCCCGTCGTGAGCGCGGCTCCGGCGAACGCAAAGACCCTTGCCATCATGTACGTGCCGCGCTTCGGAGCTGATTGGACGAGAGAGATCGCCGAAGGAATCGGCCTCACGGATGTGCTCAATACGCGGAGGATCGGGCACTACCCGACGACCCAGATGCCCGGCGATGTCGGCAACTTCGCCGTCGCCGCGCACCGGCTCACGTACGGCGCTCCGTTTCGGGACATCGACCAGTTGCGACTGGGCGATCGTATCTACGTCATGACGCCCGACGGCTATTACACCTACCTGTTCCGCAACCTCGAGTACGTCGACAAGCACGGGGTCGGAGTTCTCGACCCGGTGCCACAGCAGGCCTCCGTCGAACCGACCACCCGGCTTCTCACCCTCATGAGCTGCAATCCGAAATGGTCGACCGCCGAACGCATCGTCGCCTACGCGGTCTTCGACTCCTGGCAGCCGATATCCGCGGGCCCGCCCGCCGAGATAGCCCCTCTCGTGAACGCGAGGGGCTGACATGTACGGTGCGCTCTGGAACATTCTTCCCGGCCCGATCTGGGTTCGCATCCTGCTCGTCCTCGCGCTGGTGGCCGTGCTCCTGTTCTGCCTCGTCGAGTGGATCTTCCCGTGGGTGAACACGCTGCTGCCGATCTCGGATGCGACGGTCGAGCAGTGACGCGCGTTCTCGTCGTCGACAACTACGACAGCTTCGTCTACACGCTCAACGGCTACCTCCTCCAGCTGGGAGCCGAGACGACGGTCGTGCGCAACGACGACGCGGCCGTCGCGGATGCCGTGACGGCGCTCGAGGGTTACGACGGCGTCCTGCTCTCACCCGGGCCGGGCACCCCGGCACGGGCCGGTGCATCGATCGCCCTCGTTCATGCGGCCATCCGAAGCGGGACACCTCTCATCGGTGTATGCCTCGGCCACCAGGCGATAGCGGAAGCGCTCGGCGCCACGGTCGCGATCGCGGAGGAGCTCATGCACGGCAAGACATCGCGGGTCACGCACGACGGGAGCGAGCTGTACGAGGGGGTGCCTGAACCCTTCACTGCGACGAGGTACCACTCGCTCGCGGTCGTCGACTCGACCGTGCCCGCGGAGCTGACGGTCACGGCGAGGACCGAGGGCGGGATCATCATGGGGCTACGACACGAGTCGGCCCCCGTCTACGGCGTGCAGTTCCACCCGGAGTCGGTGCTCACCGAGGGCGGCTATCGGCTTCTCGCGAACTGGCTCGCGGTGGCAGGGCTCACGACGGCCAAGGCCGCTGCGGAGGGGCTCAACCCCCTCGTCAACCTGGGTCAGCCGCCGCTGCAGTAGTGCAGGACGATGGACGACTTCTGCGGATGGTCGCCAGGGGCCAGCGACTGGCTGTTCACGGTGCCGCCAGTACAACCCTCGTCCGGCACGATCGAGACGTTGAGTCCGAGCGGTGACAGCTTGCTGTTCGCCTCCGAGACCGTGAGACCTGTCACCTGCGGGACAGTCACGAGGCCATCGGAGACCAGCAGGTCGACGGTGGTCCCCTTGCGGACCGACACGCCGCCGTCCGGACTCGTGCCCATGACGACTCCCGCCGCGAGGGCGGGCGAGTGCTCACTCCTCGACTGGCCGTAGACGAGGTCCGCCTGCTCGAGCGCCTCGATGGCCGCCTCTTCCGTCATGTTGGTCACGATGGGAACAGACACGAGCCCACGCCCCGTCGACACCCAGACCTTGACGGCGTACTCCTTCGCGACACGGGTTCCCACTGCCGGGTCGACGCGCGTGATCGAACCCTCCGGAACGGAGTCGCTCGGCTCGCCGAACCTCGTCGGCATGAGCCCGACATCCGTCAGTTCCTGTGCGCCGCTCTCGTAGGTCATGCCCACGATGTCGGGCACGTCGACCGAGAGGTTGCCGCCGATGTTGGTCGGTTGAAGGTTGAGCACCCAGAACATGACGCCCACGAGGATGACGGCCATGATGGTGATGCCGGCCCAGATCCAGGCCACCGGTGGCCGGGACTGGGTGCGGACGACACGGTCGTCGGCCGAGTTGGCGAGCTGGCGCATCGTCGCCTCAGAGCCCGCCCTTGCGCTGGGGTTCACCCCGAACAGCGTCGCGTTGAAGTCGTCCCTGACGGGCTTCCTGACGGGCAGTTCCCCGGATGCCGCTGCCTCGAGATCGGCCCGGAACT
Organism: Terrimesophilobacter sp.; assembly: GCA_036833635.1. Lineage (GTDB taxonomy): Bacteria > Actinomycetota > Actinomycetes > Actinomycetales > Microbacteriaceae > Terrimesophilobacter. Next base: position 81,672 of record DAITPJ010000001.1, on the reverse strand, counting down.
CGGACGCGGACTGGAACCGCTCGAATTTGTCCTTCGCGAGGGAGTGCAGAACGACCGCGTCGAGCGCCGGTGAGACGTGCGGGTTGAGGGAGCTCGGCTTGGCCGGCGTCTCGCTGATGTGCTGGTATGCGACGGCGGCGGGCCGGTCGCCCTGGAATGGTGGTTTGCCCGTAAGAAGCTCGAACAGGACCACGCCGGTCGAGTAGAGGTCGGTGCGGGCGTCGACAGTCTCCCCCCGAGCCTGCTCTGGAGAGAAGTACTGTGCCGTGCCGAGAACCGCGCTCGTGTCGGCGACGGTCGCAGAATTGTCGGAGACCGCCCGCGCGATCCCGAAGTCCATGACCTTGACCTGGCCGGTCTGGGTCACCATGATGTTGCCCGGCTTGATGTCACGGTGCACGAGAAGGGCCCGATGGCTGTACTCGAGGGCCGTGAGCACCTGCGCCACGATCCGGGCGGCCTCCTTCGGCTCAAGGGGGCCGTCGGCGATGATGTCCTTGAGCATCCGTCCATCGACGAACTCCATGACGATGAACGGCAGCTGCGTCTCGAATCCGTGAGCGTCGCGCACGGTCTCCTCGCCTGCGTCGAAGACGCGCACGATCGTCGGATGCGCCATCCGCGCGGCCTTCTGCGCTTCCTCGCGGAACAGGAGGCGGAACTTCGGATCGTTCGCAAGGGAGGGACGAAGGAGCTTGACGGCGACCTTGCGGCCGAGGCGGGTGTCCGTTCCGACGTGTACGTCTGCCATCCCCCCGTGACCGAGAAGTGCGCCGATCTGGTACCTGCCGGCGAGCAAGCGAGGACCTTCAGTCACGTGTGATCTCTCCGGGTTGCGAGGGCAATTCCTTGCAAGTGTACCCGTTCGCCCGCGCAGGTCACGGGACGGTCAGCGTGAGAACATCCGATTGGGGGGACGCCGTCCCGGAGCACGACGCGGTGTAGCTCACCCGGGTATCGCCGGAGTCGGCACGCAGTTTGACGGTCGCCGAAGTGGTGCCGGCGGGAACCGGATTCGCGCTTGTCACCGTGCCGTTCTCGATCTGGATGCTGTACGAATCAAGGGTCATGTCCGCGGGGCACACATAGGTGCTCCAGCTGACGGTGACAATGTCTTCCGGGGCGTACGGCCCTGCTGGGCTCGCGCTCAGCGGGCCAGGCTTGCTCGGAGCTGGAATCGGGGCGTAGATGCTCACGTTGATGGTCGTGCCCTTGGCGACATTCCCTGCCGGGCTGATGCCGTAGACCCGTCCGACGTCGTCGGACGTCGGCGCGATCCTGCCCTCCGTCACGCTGTACGAGAGCCCGAGGTCGTCGAGGGCCGCCTGGACCTCGTCCTGGGTCATGCCCTCGAAGTCGGAGAGCTTGATGTTGACGAGGGAGCTCGTCGGGGTGCTCGAGACGGTCGGCGTCCTCGAGATCGTGTTCGACGGCGGCGTCGACGGGTTCTCGTCTCCGTTCGGCTGCCCCAGAAGGGCGATCACGGCCCCGATGAGCACGACGAGCAGAATCGCGATGAGGGCGATGAGCGGCCAGGTCCAGGGGTTGCGTCGCTTGGTCTCCACGGGAGCGGTGTTCTGGCCGAACTCATTCATCGATGGGATCACGCGCGTCGCCGAGGTGCCTCCGAATGCGGTGCCGAGCGAGGAGTCGCCGAGCACGCCGGGGACGGCCGCGCCTGCGGCCGCGACATCGCCGCGGCGGAGCGCCTGGGCTGCACGGGCGAGGTGGGCGGCGGAGGCCGGGCGATCCGAAGGGTTCTTCGCGATGCACGCGTAGACGAGGTTACGGACGGGCTCGGATACCGAGGCCGGGAGGTCGGGCGGCGTCTCGTTGATCTGCGCCATGGCGATCGCGACCTGCGATTCGCCCGTGAACGGGCGGCGGCCTGCAAGCGCCTCATACGCCACGATGCCGAGCGAGTAGATGTCGGTCGTGGGCGAAGCAGGATGCCCGCTCGCCTGCTCCGGCGAGAGGTACTGCACGGTTCCCATGACCTGGCCGGTCGCGGTCAGCGGAACCTGGTCGGCGATGCGCGCGATACCGAAGTCGGTGATCTTGACCCGGCCATCCGGGGTGATGAGAAGGTTGCCCGGCTTGATGTCGCGGTGAACGAGTCCTGCGGCGTGCGCCGCGTGCAGGGCCGACGCGGTCTGGGCGACGATGTCGAGCACGCGATCGGTCGCGAGCACGCGTTCGCGTTCGAGGATCGTCGAGAGCGCCTCACCGGGAACGAGTTCCATGACGAGGTAGGCGCTGCCCTCCTCCTCGCCGTAGTCGAAGACGTTCGCGATGCCCTCATGATTGACGAGGGCCGCGTGGCGGGCCTCCGCACGGAACCGCTCGAGGAACCCGGGGTCGCCGAGATACTCATCCTTGAGGATCTTGATCGCGACGGTGCGCCCGATCACAAGATCGGTGGCCTGCCAGACTTCGCCCATGCCGCCGATCGCGATGCGATTGGAGAGCTGGTAGCGCCCCCCGAAAGTGAGGCCACTCGTGGGTCTCATTTATTCAGCACCGCCTCAATGACCTTCCTCGCGATCGGGGCTGCGACGGCGTTGCCGAAGCTTGTTCCGTTCTCGACAACGACTGCAACGGCAATCTGTGGGTCGCCTGCGGGGGCGAAACCGGTGAACCAGAGGGTCAAGGGTCGACCCTCGCCGTTCTGTGCTGTTCCGGTCTTGCCGGCCACATCGACTCCACTTATTCTGCCATTGCTCGCAGCACCGTTGGCGACGTTGTTGACCATGAGCTGGGTGAGCGTCGCGCTCGTCTGCGCGCTGATCGGCGTGCTGAAGACATCCGGCTGGAAGGGCTGGAGAATCGTGAGGTCGGGAGCGATGACGGACCGGATGAGAGTCGGCTCCATGATGACCCCGCCGTTCGCGATCCCGGCGGAGACCATCGCCATCTGGAGCGGTGTCACGCGCACGTCCGCCTGGCCGAAGGACGAGAGCATGAGCTGCGGCGCATCGAGTTCTGACGGGATCGAGCTCGGCGTGACCGACATGGGAACGCCGAGATCGGCGCCGAAGCCGAACATCTCCGTATACTCGCGCAGGGTGTCCTGACCGAGGGCTGCGCCGAGTTCCGCGAACGGGATGTTGCAGCTCAGCCTCAGCGCGTCCGCGATGCTCACCGTCTCGCCCGGTCCGCACGTTCCGCCGCCGGAGTTGCTCACGAGGGAGTCGCTGAGCGGCAATTGCAGCCTCGCGGGATTCGGGAACGTGCTCTCGGGGAGGAACTTCCCGCTGTCGATCGCCGCCGACGCGACGATGAGCTTGAAGACGGAGCCAGGGTGGTAGAGATCGCCAGCAATGGCGCGGTTGATGAGCGGATCGGTCGGGTCGGCGAGGAGCTCGTCGTAGGCGGCGATGACGGCGCTCGTGTCATGCGAAGCGAGCCGATTCGGGTCATAGGAGGGCTTCGATACCATGGCGAGGATCGCGCCGGTCTTCGGGTCGAGCGCGACGACAGCGCCCGTGTTGCTGCCGAGGGCGTCCCAGGCCGCCTGTTGCACGACGGGGTCGACCGTGAGTTCGACGGCGGCGCCCTTGGGAGTCTGCCCCGTGAGGATGGCGTTGACCTGGGCGAGGAACTGGTCGTTCGCGCTGCCGCTGAGGTAGTCGTTGAAGGAGCCCTCGACACCCGTCGTGCCCTGGTTGAGCGTGAAATAGCCGGTGATCGCGGCATAGAGCTCAGGGCTGGCGTAAACGCGCTGGTACTTGTACTGGTCGTCGACCGGGGTCGATTCGGCGATGGGCTGGCCCGCCACGAGGATGGGACCCCGCTCCGCGGAGTAGCTGTCGTAGAGCGTCCTCACATTGCGCCCGTCGGCACGCAGGTTGTCGACCTGGAGCACGGTGATCGTCGTCGTGGAGCACAGCAGCGCCACGAACATGATGAGGATCGCGGCGCTCACGCGCTTGAGTTCCTTGTTCATGGCCCCACCACCAGTCTCGGCTGATGGCGGACCGTGTCGGAGAGCCGCAGGAGAATCGCCACGATGATCCAGTTGGCCACGAGCGAGGAGCCGCCCGCCGCGAGGAACGGGGTCGTGAGCCCCGTGAGCGGGATCACCCGCGTGACGCCGCCCACGACGATGAAGATCTGCAGCGCGATGACGAACGAGACGCCGACGCCGAGGAGACGACCGAAGTCGTCCTGGCCGGCGAAGCCGATCCGCATGCCCCGGGAGACGAGGATGAGATAGAGCGCGAAGATCGCGAAGAGCCCGGCGAGGCCGAGCTCTTCCCCGAGGCTCGCGATGATGTAGTCGCTCTCGGCGAGCGGGACGATCTGGGGGCGGCCCTCGCCGAGCCCCGTGCCGATGAGGCCGCCGTGGGCGAGACCGAAGAGCCCCTGCACGAGTTGGTAGCTGCCGCCGTGCGATTCGTAGATCTCCGGATTGAAGGCGTCGAGCCATCCGTGGAATCGCGCGGCGACATAGCTGAAGAGCTGGCCGGCGACGACGGCCCCGCCGACGAAGAGAAGCAGGCCGAGGGCGATCCAGCTCAGTCGTCCCGTCGCGACATAGATCATGACGAGGAAGAGACCGAAGTACAGGAGCGAGGTGCCGAGGTCGCGCTGGATGATGAGCACGGCCATCGCGGCCGCCCAGATGACGAGGATCGGGCCGAGATCTCGTGCGCGCGGGAAGCGCATCCCGAGGAACTTCCTTCCGACCATGGAGAGGCTCTCGCGCGCCTCGACGAGATAGCCCGCGAAGAACACGGCGAGGGCGATCTTCGCGAATTCTCCCGGCTGGAAGGAGAAGATTCCGAGGCGGATCCACAGGCGCGCGCCGAACTGCTCGTATCCGATGATCGGCAGCATCGGCAGCAGGAGGAGCACGATCCCGGTGAACATCGCGATGTAGCGGTAGCGCTGGAGAACCCGGTGGTTGCGGATGAGGACGATGACGCCGAGCGCGATGGCCATGGCGATCGCGGTCCACACGATCTGGCGGATGCCGTCGGACGCCCATCCGGATGCCTTCTCCGCGAGGTCGAGCCGGTAGATCTCGGCGATCCCGAGGCCGTTGAGCAGGATCGCAACGGGCAGGATGAAGGGGTCGGCCTGGGGCGCGACGAAGCGCAGCGCGACGTGCAGCCCGATGGCGAGGACGGCGAGTCCGCCGCCGAGCCAGATGATCTCCGTCTGGATCTCGCCGAGCGCCCCGAGCTGGACGAGCACAACGGCGAGCCCGTTGATGAGGCACGCGAACACGAGGAGCGCGAGTTCGAGGTTCCGCAGCTTCGCGGGCATGTGGAGGCGAAGCCGCATCGGGCCGGTACCGTCACGCCGGGCATCCGCCGCGGTGGGCGATCCCTTGGATGCTTCACGCGTCGCCTCAACCATCGACTGACGAGGCCAATCGGTCGATGATGGCGCGCGCATCGTCGAGGTCCCTCGCGCTGATGGTGTCTTCGACGGTCGACCGCGTGTACGGTGTCAATTCCTCGAGCTTGATGCTCGTCTGCTGGTACACGCTGTGAAGCGAGATCGGCCCCAGATCCTGCTGCACGCCCTGGAAGATCGCGACGGTCTCGCCGTTCGCGCCGACGTAGTAGTGGGTCTGGGTCCAGCGGTAGGCGAAGAGCAGGGCGACGACGATTGCGGCGATGATGAGCAGGATGCCGACGAGCCAGGTGATCTTGCGGCGGAGGGCGCGACGCTTGTCCTCCAGGATGAGCTCGTCGAGGTACTCCTCAGACTCCGGCTCGAAGTGGCTGTCCTCGTGCTGTGTCGACTTGAGCGGATGCAGGAGAAGCGTCGGCAGACGAAGGGCGCGCCGCGCGCTGTCCGCCTCGTAGGTCAGCGGGAGCGCGGCCGAGCCGACCGTGAGCGGCGGGTTCGACGACGACTCCGGCCCATCGCCGACATCGACGACGACGACGGTCACATTGTCGGGAGCCCCCTGGTCCAGGCTCTCCCGGACGAGGCGGTTGGAGGCATCCTTCGTGCCGGAGAAGTTCCTGAGCGCCGCTGCGATCTTGTCGTTGGAGACGTAGCTGCTCAGGCCGTCGGAGCAGATGAGCCAGCGATCGCCTGGCTTCGCGTCGAGGATTGTCGTGTCGATGTCGGGGGACGAGTCGACGTCGCCGAGCACGCGCATGAGCACGGAGCGCCGTGGATGGACGGCGGCCTCCTCCTGGGTGATGCGCCCGCTGTCGACGAGCCGCTGCACGAACGTGTGGTCGGCGCTCACCTGCTCGAGCAGGCCGTCGCGGTAGAGGTAGATGCGCGAGTCGCCGATGTGGGCGAGCACCATCTGGTCGCCCACGCGAAGAATGGCGCTCACCGTCGTACCCATGCCGGTGAGCTCCGGATGGTCGAAGACCGTCTCGGCGAGCATGGTGTTGGCGGCAAGGAGAGCCGACTGGAGCGCGAACTCGGCGTCCTGCGCCGAGGCATACGGCTTGTCGGCCTCGACGATGCGCTTGAGCGCTATCGCGGAGGCGACGTCGCCGCCCGCGTGGCCGCCCATGCCGTCGGCGACGAGGAAGAGGTGTCGGCCGGCATATCCGGAGTCCTGGTTGTTCGCCCGGATCTTCCCGACATGCGAGACGGCGGCGCTCTTGCCCGATGTGGCCATCCGGTTACCGCCGAAGTTCGAAACTCGTCGTCCCGATCCTGACCGGGGTTCCCAGTGGCACGGGCGTCGGCACTGTCACTCTCGTGCCGTCAAGGAAAGTGCCGTTCGTCGAATCCAGATCCTGGATGACCCACTCGTCGCCCCACAGGATGAGTCGGGCGTGGTGGGTCGAGGTGTAGTCGTCACGGATGATGAGTCCGCTTTCGCCGGAGCGCCCGATCGTGAGCGGCTCGGGAGAGAGCTCGAGCTCGAGCCCCTCCTTTGCCCCAGAGGTGATGACGAGCCGCTTGGCCGTGGAGAGTGTCGCCTGTTCCCTGGGTGCGGCGGGAGCCCTGCGAGGTGCGGCAGGGGCCGCGCCCGGCACGGCCGCGGCTGCCTCGACCGGCATCCGACGCACGCGCTGGCCGAAGAGGTCGGTGCGCAGGGCGTAGACGACGGCGAAGACGAAGACCCAGAGCAGCAGGAGGAAGCCGAATCTCAGGACCAGAAGGGTGAGTTCGCTCACCAGCCACCACCGCCGTCCCTGGACCCGTCAGGCCGCGAATCGGGCAACGGGTCCATCGACGCTGATTGGGCAAGCACCCGGAACACGATACGGGTTCTGCCGATCGAAATCACGGAGTCAGGCGGCAGGGCGGCTTTCGTGACGGGTACGTCGTCGAGTCGGGAGCCGTTCGTGGAGCCCAGATCATTGACCTGCGCACGCTTGCCGTCCCACAGGATCTCGACGTGTCGGCGCGAGATGCCCGAGTCCTCGACGGTGATGTCGGCTTCCGAGCCGCGCCCGATGACGGTGTGGGACCTCGTGATCGGGTAGCGCTTGCCGGCGATGTCGAGGATGGGCGTCCAGGAGACCTCGCCCTTGACGTTCGACGAGTCGATGCTCACGATTCCTTCGCCGAGCATCGGGTCCTCGGAGAGACGGATGCTGATGCCGCCGGCGAACTGGTAGTGCTGGGCGGTCGCATGCGTCTGGACGAGCTGCGTCAACTCGTCGATGAGCGCAGGGCCGATGCCGGACATCCGCTCGTAGTCGCGTGGACTCAGATGGACCGTGAACCTGTTCGGGACGAGGATGCGATCGCGCGCGACGACGGCCGCTTTGGTGTCGAGTTCGCGGCGGAGGGCAGCGGTGATCTCGACCGGCTGCAGGCCGCTCTTGAAGGTGCGCGCGAAGGCGCCGTTGACGACGCGCTCGAGGCCCTTCTCGAAGTTGTCCAGCAGACCCAAGGATCTCCTCCTCATTACCCTGTCGATGTTAGCCGCTGGGGTTGAGGCTAGGCCTGTATCGCGGTCAAAGTCAGCCGAGCGGATGACCCCGCCGACCGCTCGGCGACACCATGCGCTGTGATAATCTCGCTAGGTCGCGCGAGTGGCGGAATTGGTAGACGCGCTGGCTTCAGGTGCCAGTACTCGCAAGGGTGTGGGGGTTCAAGTCCCCCCTCGCGCACATTTGACGGGCCTTCGGCACGACGTCAGGTCACGCGCCGCCGGGCGATTGCCGTTCGATGATCTCCGCGATGCCCGAGGGGAAGCGGTGCACCTCCTGGGGCCAGTCCAGTGAGACTGCCAACCGTCCAGCCCAGTAGCGCGCGGCCTCATCGTCGGCCACCTCCACCACGGTGAAGCCGCCGAGGTGCTCCTTGCTCTCGACGAACGGCCCGTCGGTGAACACCGCCGTCCCGTTCTTGCTCACGACGTTGAAGATCGCCGTCGAGGCATCGATCCCACCTTCCGCGAAGAGGAAGACTCCGGCATCCGTCATCTCCTCGAGGACGGCTTTCGATGCCTCGCTCTTGCTGCGCAGTTCGTCGGGGGTGTGCGCGGGCACCCATTCATCATTGAAGGCGATCAGATACTTCGGCACTGTCTTCTCCTCTCATCGGGAGAGCCATCGCGGCTCCTCGGTCGTGACGGCCCGGGCGGGTTCGTACACACCTGAACCACGAACGATGGTGCTCGGATACGACACTATCCCCTGCGTAATACCCATAGGGGGTACGGTTGAGAGAGCGCCCCTGGCGGATTGCCCGGGCGCCCACCGACCACGGAGGAAGCACATGGACACCACCCGCCCGAACGCACTCACCCTGACCGACCTGAGCGCGCCGGCGAGCGAAGGCTGCTCCTGCGGCGGATGCGGCTGCGGCGACGGCGCGAGCGCGGCGGCAGACGAGTCCGCCGTGGCGTCGGCCGTGGTCAGCGAGGACTTCCTCGTGACGGGTATGACCTGCGGACACTGCGTTTCGAGTGTCACCGAGGAGCTGTCCGCCCTCGCCGGGGTCGCCTCCGTCGCCGTCGCGCTCGAGGCGGGCGGGACGTCCGTCGTCACGGTCGAGAGCTCGGTCGCGCTCGAGACCGACGCCGTTCGCGCCGCCGTCGAGGAGGCCGGCTACGGATTGGTGGACTCGCCACGGTGAGCACGCCCCTGCCGGCGGCCCTGGAACTCGAGATCGGCGGGATGACGTGCGCGTCGTGCGCCACGAGGGTCGAGCGCAAGCTCAACAAGCTGCCTGGCGTCGAAGCGACCGTGAACTACGCGACGGAGAAGGCGCGCGTGCACGTACCGGTCGACCTCGACGTCGACGCCATCATCGCCGCGGTCGAGGCCGCCGGCTACACGGCCGCGCTGCCGACGCCACCGCGTGCGGCAGAGCGTGACGACGACGCCCCCGACACTCCCGACTCCGTGACGGCATTGCGCCACCGACTGGTCGTCTCCACGGTGCTCGCCGTTCCCGTCGTCGTGCTCTCGATGATTCCGGCCATCCAGTTCGATCACTGGCAGTGGCTTGTGCTCACCCTCGCCGCCCCGGTGGCGGTCTGGGGCGCCTGGCCGTTCCATCGTGCCGCCTGGGTCAACGCGCGGCACGGCGGGGCGACCATGGACACGCTCATCAGCGTCGGCGTTCTCGCTGCACTCGGTTGGTCGCTCTACGCACTCTTCTTCGGTATGGCCGGTGAGACCGGAATGCGCATGAGCTTCCATTTCCTCGCCGTTCCCGGATCCGGGGCGAGCGAAATCTACCTCGAGGTCGCCGCGGCCGTCACGGTCTTCATCCTTGCCGGACGCTACATCGAGGCCCGCGCGAAGCGGGCATCCGGTGCCGCGTTGAGGGCACTGCTCGAACTCGGTGCAAAGGATGCCGTGCTGGTGCGCGACGGCGCCGAGACACACGTGCCGATCGGCGCACTCGTCATCGGCGACCGCTTCGTCGTGCGCCCCGGTGAGAAGGTCGCCACCGACGGGATCGTCGTCGAGGGCGCCTCCGCGGTCGACGCGAGCATGCTCACGGGCGAGTCGACACCCGTCGAGGTCTCGGCCGGCGACCGCGTGGTCGGCGCGACCCTCAACGTCGGCGGACGGATGGTGGTCGAGGTCACGCGGGTCGGTGCCGACACCGAGCTGGCCAGGATGGGGCGCCTCGTAGAGAACGCCCAGACCGGCAAAGCGCAGGTGCAGCGTCTCGCCGACCGGGTCTCCGCCGTCTTCGTTCCGATCGTCTTCGCCCTCTCCCTCCTCACGCTCGCCGGCTGGCTTCTGCTGGGCGCAGGCCCCGAAATCGCCTTCACCGCGGCGGTCGCGACGCTCATCATCGCCTGCCCATGCGCGCTCGGGCTCGCGACCCCGACCGCGCTGCTCGTCGGCACCGGCCGCGGCTCACAGCTCGGGATACTGATCGCCGGCCCCGAGGTGCTCGAGCAGACCCGGCGCGTCGACACGATCGTTCTCGACAAGACCGGAACTGTGACCACCGGGCGGATGGAGCTCTCCCGGGTGGCCGCGGCGGTCGGCGAAGATGAGAACGAGCTCCTCCGGCTGGCGGCAGCCGTCGAGCACGGCTCGGAGCATCCGGTCGCGCGCGCGATCCTGACCTCAGCAGGCGAGCGCGGGGAGCCGGTCAATGCCGGTGAGTCCTTCCTGGCCGAGGCGGGTAGCGGCGCACGGGCCATCGTCGACGGGCGCCTCGTGGTCGTCGGGAGACTCGACTGGATCGAGAGGGGGTCGGTCGGCCCTGTGCCAAGGGAGCTTCGGGATGCGGCACTCGCCGCCCAGCGGAGCGGATCGACCGTCGTCGCCATCGCCTGGGAGGGCGCGGTTCGCGGGCTCGCTTTCGTCGGCGACACCGTCAAGCCGAGCAGTGCGACGGCGGTGCGCCATTTCCTTCGGCTCGGCCTCACGCCGCTCCTCCTCACCGGAGACAACGCGGAAGTCGCCGCGGCGGTCGGGACGTCGGTGGGGATCGCGGATGTCCGGGCCGGCGTGAGCCCGCAGGACAAGCTCGAGACGATCCGTGCCCTCCAGGCAGAGGGACGCGTCGTCGCCATGGTGGGCGACGGCGTGAACGACGCCGCAGCGCTCGCCGCCGCCGACCTGGGCATCGCGATGGGTTCCGGCACCGATGCTGCGATCGCCGCAGGCGACGTGACCGTCATGAGCGGCGATCTCGTGGTCGTGGCCGACGCCATCAGGCTCGCGAGGCGCACGCTCGGCACGATCAAGGGGAACCTGTTCTGGGCGTTCGCCTACAACGTCGCGGCGATCCCGCTCGCGATGCTCGGCCTGCTGAACCCGCTGCTCGCGGGTGCAGCGATGGCGCTCTCCTCGGTGTTCGTCGTGACCAACAGCCTGCGGCTGCGGCGGTTCCGCGGCATCGCCTGAGTTTCCGATGAAACTGAGCGGGTGATCGTCACCGACCGCGCAGCCGCTCCATCTCGCGGCGGTCCCTCTTCGTGGGGCGGCCGGCCCCTCGGTCGCGGCGGGGTGCCAGGGCGACCGCCTCGCGGGGCGGCGGTGGCGGAGTGAGATCGACGTAGCACTCGGCGGCCTCGCTGGCCGACACGCGCTTCACGATGAGGCGCTTGACTGTATACACGCGGTCGAACCCGGCGATGCGCACGCGCACTTCGTCGCCGACCCGCACCGGCTGGGCCGCTTTCGCACGGTCGCCAGCGATGCGCACATGGCCGGCACGGCATCCGGATGTCGCCGCAGAGCGGGTCTTGAACACGCGAACGGCCCACAGCCAGGCATCGACGCGCACCGAATCGGCCATGGTCCGAGCCTACGGGCGAAAGTTCGACCGAACCCAGCGGATCGGCAGGCGCGGTGGTGCGAGCGCTCAGGATCCGGGCCTAGGTTCGCAGGCCAACGCAGAACCTGACGAAGGAGTACATCATGAGCACTGTCGAAAGCGACATCGACGTCGAGGTCCCGATCAGCGTGGCCTACAACCAATGGACGCAGTTCGAGGAGTTCCCGCGTTTCATGGGCGGCGTCGACAGCGTCACCCAGCTGGACGACACCCACCTGCACTGGAAGGTCTCGATCGGCGGAGTCGAGCGCGAATTCGACGCTGTCATCACCGAGCAGGTCCCCGACAACCGGGTCGCCTGGAAGAGCGTGGACGGCACGACACAGGCCGGCGTCGTGACCTTCCACAGGTTGGACGACGACACCACGCGGGTGAGCGCACGCATCGAGTGGGAGCCCGAAGGTTTCGTGGAGAATGCAGGGGCGGCGCTTCAGGCCGACTCGATGCAGGTCAAGAAGGACCTGCAGGCGTTCAAAGAGATCATTGAAGCGCAGGGCTTCGAAAGCGGCGGATGGCGCGGCGCTGTCGACAGGGACCCCGACGCAACAGGCCGTTGACGCCGGGTCCTGCGCGCGTGCTACGTTCAGCGGATGACGCGCATCGCCGCAGTCGCACCGGTACTCCCGGAGTACGCGTACCCGCAGGCGGAGATCACCCTCGAACTCTCCAGGCTCATCTCCCCTGACGGCGGAAAACGCGCGGTCATCGAGCGCCTGCACGGCGCGGCGGGCATCGCGACGCGGCATACCGCCCTGCCGCTCGAACGCTACCGCGAGCTCGGCTCATTCGGAGAAGCGAACGATGTCTTCATCCGGGTCGCGGCGGAGCTAGCCGAGCGTGCGCTGGGCGATGCGCTCGACGCCGCCGGGTTCGACGCCGCCGACGTCGACTTCATCATGTTTACGTCGGTCACCGGGATCTCGGCGCCGTCGATCGACGCCCTGCTCATCCCACGACTCGGGCTGCGCTCCGACGTCAAGCGCCTTCCCTCGTTCGGCCTCGGCTGCGTCGCCGGCGCATCCGGGATCGCGCGCGTGCACGACTACCTGGTCGGGCATCCGGATGACGTGGGCGTTCTCGTGAGCGTCGAGCTCTGCTCGCTGACCCTCCAACGGGCGGACTCGACCATGGCGAACCTCGTGGCGACCGGTCTGTTCGGCGACGGGGCGGCGGCGGTCGTCATGGTCGGCCGCGGCGTCGACTCCGTCGGCCCGCGCGTCGTCGACACGCGCAGCGCCTTCTACCCCGACACGGGCGACATCATCGGCTGGAACGTCTCGGCCACGGGATTCGAGATCGTGCTCACGACGGGTGTCGCGGAGGTCATCGAGCGCAGCTTTCCGGAGAGCGTTCGCTCCTTCCTGGCCGACAACGGCCTCACGGCATCCGATATCGGATGCTGGCTCGCCCATCCAGGCGGCCCTCGGGTTCTCGAGGCCTTCGCGAGTGCGCTCGACCTCCCGCGGGAGGTCTTCGCACTCAGCTGGGCATCGCTCGAGCGCGTCGGCAACCTCTCCTCATCCTCGGTGCTTCACGTGCTCGCGGATGCCGGGGACCAGCCGAGCGGGACGCGCGGCCTGCTCTTCGCGCTCGGGCCGGGCATCGGCGCGGAGTTCGTGCTCCTGGAGTGGCCGTGATCGCCTACGCCGTGCTCGTCGTCGCGACCGGGGTCGAGCGCCTCGTCGAGCTCGTGATCTCGGCGCGTCACGCGCGCGCCGCCTTCGCGCAGGGCGGCCTCGAGTACGGGAGAGGGCACTTCCCCTGGATGGTCGCCCTGCACACAGGCCTGCTCGCAGCCTGCCTGGCCGAGGTCTTTCTCGCGGACCGCCCCTTTCTGCCCTGGCTCGGCTGGCCCATGCTCGGCCTCGTCGTGCTCAGCCAGGCGCTTCGGTACTGGTGCATCGCCACGCTCGGCACCCAGTGGAACACGCGCGTCATCGTCGTTCCCGGCCTGCGGCTGGTCGCGCGCGGCCCGTATCGGTGGCTGCGCCACCCCAACTACATCGCCGTCGTCATCGAGGGCTTCGCCCTTCCGCTCGTGCACACCGCGTGGATCACGGCGCTCTCCTTCACGGTGCTCGACGCCGTGCTGCTCCTCGGGTTCCGGATCCCCATCGAGAACCGCGCGCTCGCGGCGCTGGATCCGGCGCGATGATCGACCTTCTCATCGCCGGCGGCGGGCCGATCGGCCTCGCCGCGGCGATCGAGGCGCGACTCGCCGGGCTGACCGTGACGGTCGTGGAGCCGAGACCCGGCCCCATCGACAAGGCCTGCGGGGAGGGCCTCATGCCCGGTGCGGTCACGGCGCTCACGCGGCTCGGCGTCGACCCGGCCGGCCACGCGCTCACCGGCATCAGTTACCAGGATCACGCGCGCCGCGTCGACCATGCGTTCCGGCACGGGATCGGTCGCGGCGTGCGGCGCACGACATTGCACGCAGCTCTCGGCGAGCGGGCGCGTGAACTCGGGGTCGAGTTCGTCGCGGGCAGGGTCGAGTCATTCGGGCAGGACGCTGGCTCGGTGACGGCGACACTCGGTGAGCCGGGCGAGACGCACGGCCCGACCGGTGGCATCCGGGCCAGTTGGATGCTGGGCGCCGACGGGCTGCACTCGACCGTTCGCGAACTGGCCGGTCTTGCCACACCCTCCCGACGCGTTCGACGCTTCGGGTTGCGGCGCCACTTCGCGGTCGCTCCATGGAACGACCTCGTGGAGGTGCACTGGACGCGCATTCCCGGCGGCGGCTCAGCCGAGGTCTACGTCACGCCCGTCGGCGAGCTCGAAGTCGGCGTCGCGGTGCTCGCCCCGCAGCACACAGACTATGACGCGGCGGTCTTCTCCGTCCCGCGGCTGGCCGCGCGACTCGATGGGGCAGCGCTCACGACCACGACCCGAGGCGCCGGGCCGTTTCTGCAGCGCACGCGTGCGCGAACCGCCGGCCGCGTGCTGCTCGCGGGCGACGCATCCGGGTATGTCGACGCGATCACCGGCGAGGGCATCCGGGTCGGGCTCGCCCAGGTGCGTGCGGCCGTCGAGTGCATCGCCAGGGGCGCCCCGGACCGGTACGAGCGCGCGTGGCGCCGTGCGACCCGGGACTACCGGATGCTCACCTCGGGGCTCGTGGCCCTCGGCAACTCCCCGCTGCGGCCGGCGATCGTGCCACTCGCCCGCGCGCTGCCCGGCGTCTACGGAAGCATCGTCGAGCGCCTCGCGCGCTGACCTGTCCCAAATGCAGGAACTCCCGTCGCGACGAGAGCCTGCATGCCCGGGATACCGGGGGCGTGTCATTCCGCTGCCGCGGAGACTCCTGCATTTCCGACCCTGGCGGGCGGGGGACACCGGTGGGGTCGGCGTCGTTGACTCGGGTCATTCTGCGGCTTGGGTGGCCGCCACACTCGCAGAATGACCCGACTCGGCGGTATCGACCTTGCTGCGGATGATGAAGCCGAAGGCGGCCGCGACGAAGAACATGAGCACGCCGTAGACCGCGGCGGGCAGCGAGAACTCGAGGCTGCCGAGCGCGGTCTGCGCGATGACGATCGCGAGGGTCGCGTTGTGGATGCCGATCTCGAAGCCGCTTGCGACGGCCTGCGCCCTTCGCACGCCCAATACCCGCGGCACCCAGTAGCCGATCGAGAGGCTCAGAACGCAGAACAGGATCGTGATGAGGGCGAGCGAGGCGACGTTGGCCACAAGGATGTCGATGTTCGAGTACACGGCGCCCGCGATGACGACGACGAGGATGACGACCGACGCGATCCGCACCGGCTTGTCCATGGCATCCGCGAA
>DAITPJ010000001.1:55206-66086 GCA_036833635.1 Terrimesophilobacter sp. | reverse complement strand
GTGAGGCCGAGCCCGAACATGATGATGCCGAGGGCGACGGGCAATCCGATGGTGGTCAACGCTGATCCCATGGCTCACACCTTAGTGGAGCGGCCGACTCAGGGGAGCAGCAGTTGTCGAAGCTCGGCCGCCGTGCCGACGGAGGCGATCGCCCCAGCGGCCTCCACGGGCGATCCGTAGCCCCACTCGACGTAGATCGCGGGAATGTCATTCTCCGCGGCGCCCTCGATGTCGTAGTCGCGGTCGCCGACCATGACGGGCCGCGAGGTGTCGGCGCCGATCATCCTGAACCGCGTGAGCGCTTCGGCGATGACGTCTGCTTTGGCGCTTCGGATCTCGTCGATCGAGGAGCCCGCGATCACTCGGAAGTACTGCGTGATATTGCCATGGTCGAGGATGAGCGACGCCGCGAACTCCGGTTTCGAGGTGGCAAGCGACAGCGGGATCCCCGCCGTGTGGATTCCGCGAAGGATGCCGGCGATTCCGGGGTAGATCTCGACATCGCTCCCGCCGTTCGCCAGGTAATGCTGCCGATAGATGGCAAGTGCTTGCGCAGATTCGACGGGATCCATGCCGGCGAGGTCGCGGAACGAATCCAGGATGGGCGGACCCACCCAGGCGCGCAGTTCCTCCTGGGAGGGGACGGGCCGACCGAGCTTCTCGAACATGAACCCGAGCGATGCTGTGATACCGGGCGCGGAGTCGGCAATGGTGCCGTCCAGGTCGAACAGGATGCAGCTCCACGGTGATGTCGTCGTCGGGGCTTTCACACCCCGAGCCTACGAGCATCCCCGTGGCTTTCATCATTCAGGAGGTGCTGTGACGCGAGTGACGGATGGCAACTTGCCGGTTCGTCACCCGACACATCATGCTCACGCGTCACCCAAACTCCTGAATAATGAAAGTCAGAAGAGGCGTAGGTGGGCGTCGTCGAGGCCGCGAAGGGCGTCGTAGTCGAGCGTGACGCAGCGGATGCCGCGGTCGTTCGCCAGGGTTCGCGCCTGCGGCTTGATCTCCTGGGCCGCGAAGACTCCGACGACCGGCGCGAGAAGTGGATCGCGATTCATGAGCTCGAGGTAGCGGGTGAGCTGCTCGACCCCGTCGATGTCGCCGCGCCGCTTGATCTCTATGGCCACGCTCCCGCCGTCGGCATCCTTCGCGAGAATGTCGACCGGGCCGATCGCGGTCATGTACTCGCGGCGCACGAGCCGGTAGCCGTCGCCGAGCACCTCGATCTGCTCGGCCAGGAGGCGCTGGAGGTCGGCCTCGACGCCGTCCTTCTGCAGGCCAGGGTCGACGCCGAGCTCGTGCGAGCTGTCGTGCAGGATCTCGTGGATCGAGATGACGAGCAGGTCGGCCGTCTTCACCTGGCTGACCTTCCAGAGCTCGACGACCCCGGCATCCGCCTGCTCCCGGTCGGGCTCGATGACGGTGAGAAGCGCGGGCGGGCTCATCCAGTTGAGTGGCTTGTAGGAGAGCGAGTCGGAGTGGACGAGCACGCTGCCATCGCCCTTGAGCACGAGCAGCCGGGTCGCGAGCGGCAGGTGCGCGCTCAACCTCCCGGCGTAGTCGACGGAGCAGCGGGCAATGACGAGGCGCACGAGTTCGAGGCTAGTCGAGTCCCCTCATGCTGGCGGAGACTTCGGCTCCGTGGTCTCGACAGCCCGGGGTTGAAGGCGCAGACTCGAGACACCAGGTCCATCGACGAGGAGGAACCATGGCATCCGTAGCAAGGGTCACCACCCTGAGCGTGAGCTCGGACACGTCGTTCGACGACGCGGTCCAGGCCGGCATCGCCCGAGCGAACAAGACACTGCGCGGCGTGAGCGGCGCGTGGGTCAAGGAGCAGAAGGTCGAAGTCTCCGGCGGCGCCATCGTCACGTGGCGCGTCGTGCTCGAAGTGACCTTCGTTCTCGACGACTAGTTCTTCGACCGGTCGCGGGCGGCGCCGGATGCGACTCCCGCGACCACGATGAGGGCGAGCACGAGCAGTAGCGCGTGCAGCAGCCCGAAGTGCTCGCCGAGGAAGCCGATGAGCGGCGGCCCGACGAGGAACGCACAGTAGCCGATCGTGGCGACCGCGCTCACGCGGGCGGCCGCCGTGCGTGGATCGTCTGCCGCGGCCGACATCCCGGTCGGGAACCCGAGTGCAGAACCGAGCCCCCACAGCATGATCCCCAGGATCGCGATCCACAGAACGGGCACGAAGATGAAGAGGAGCAGGCCGACAGCCGCCAGCACAGCGGATGCGCGGAGCACCGGCACGCGCCCGTAACGGTCAAGGACGCGCGGCCCGGCAAGACGTCCCGCGGTCATCGCCGTCACGAAGATGCCGAACACGACGGCGCCGGTCGGCTTGTCGACCCCGTGACCCTCGACCGCGGCGAGCGAGAGCCAGTCGTTCGCCGACCCCTCCGCAAACGCCATGCCGAGCACGATGAGCCCGATGAATAGGGTGCGCGGATCCTTCCAGATCGCAAGGCGCGTGCGCCAGCCATCCGGAACATGCTCGCCGGACTCGTCCGGCACGTTCAGGATCGTCTCGGACTGGGTCATGCGCGCCGCCGCGAGCCCCACCGCCAGCATGATCGCGGAGACGATCGCGGTCTGCAGGGCGATCGGCACCTGCAGCAGCTCGGCGAGGGCTCCGAGCCCTGCGCCGATCATCGTTCCGAAGCTGAAGAACGCGTGGAACACCGGCATGATCGTACGGCCAAGGATGCGTTCATTCACGGCACCCGAAAGGTTCATGGCGACATCGCATGTCGCCATGCCCACCCCGAAGACGCCGAGTCCCACGAACGCCACCCAGTAGAGCTGGCCGAACGTCACGGCGACGCCGGCGACAGCCAGCCCGATGGGCGCGATCACGAAGCAGCTGGCCATGACGGCGCGGGCGCCGAAGCGGGCGAGCAGGTGGCTGGAGGAGAGCAAGCCGAGGATCGAGCCGAGTGCGATCGCGAAGATCAGGATGCCCATCTCGGCCGTCGAGACCGCCAGTTCGGCTTTGATGGCGGGCGTTCGCGACATCCAACTCGCGATGCCGATCCCGCATAGGGCGAAGACGACGAAGACGCCATTGCGCCATCCGTGGATCTGCTTCCGGCTGAGCCCGGATGCGTGAAGGGCCGCGTTGTCTGCCATCGTGCGTTAAAGCCTATTCGCGCCGGGTTGTGCCCGTGACCATCCACCGTTCACCTCGGGCCCGCAGGCCGAGGGTCACCGCCCGCGCCCCGAGATACCCGACGCCGAACGCGAGCCACAGCCAGACCAGGCCGGGCTCCGGCCGGATCGCCTCGACGAGCCAGAGCAGCGGGACATAGACGAGAAGATTGATGACCCCGGTGATCGCGAGGTACCGGGCGTCCCCGGCCCCGATGAGCACGCCGTCGAGCACGAACACGTAGCCGGCGAGGGGGATGCCGACGGCCATGACGAGCATCGTGATGGTCAGCATCCGGTGCACGGCGAGGTCGCCGCTGAAGATCGGGCCGGCGAACGGGGCGAGGGCGGCCACGACGACACCGAGCCCGATTCCGCCGAGGATGCCGTGGCCGACGAGCCTGCGGGTGACGGCGGAGACTCTGGGCACGTCGGCCGCACCGAGTCCGTGGCCGATCATGGCCTGACCGGCGATCGCGAGCGCGTCGAGGATGAAGGCCAGGAGGGAGAACACCGTGAGGGCGATCTGCAGTGTTGCGAGTTCCGTCACGCCGAGGTCGGTCGCGACGAACACGGTCGCGAGCATGGCGGCGCGCAGGCTCGCCGTGCGCATGAGCAGCCAGCCTCCGCTGCCGGCGGCGCTCCCCACGCCGGCGAGTCCTGGTCGCAAGGAAACCCCGACCCCTCTCGCGGCGCGCACGGCGATAACAAGATAGACCGCGGCCATCGCCCACTGGGCAATGACCGTGCCGATCGCCGAGCCCGCGATGCCGAGACCGAAGCCGTAGATGAAGAGCGCGTTGAGCACCGCGTTGGCGGCGAATCCGCCGATCGCGACGACGAGCGGAGTTCGCGTGTCCTGCATCCCGCGCAGCAGGCCGTTCGCCGCGATGACGATGAGCATGCCGGGGATTCCCCACAGCGAGATCGAGAGATAGGTATCGGCCGCGGCCGTGACGTCGGAGTCCGCCCCGAACAGTCCGACGAGCCAGGCCGACGTGGGCAACCCGGCCACGACGATGGCGATGCCGATGGCGATCGCGAGCCACAGGCCGTCGATGCCGGCCCGGATGGCGCCCGGCCGATCCCCCGCGCCGAGCCGCCGGGCGACGGCCGGCGTCGTCGCGTAGGCGAGGAAGATGAGCAGCCCGATGACCGTCTGCAGGATGGCGCTGCCGATGCTCAACCCGGCGAGTGGCACTTCACCGAGGTGGCCGACGAGCGCAGTATCGGTGAGCAGGAAGAGCGGCTCGGCGACGAGCGCTCCGAGTGCCGGCAGCGCGAGCCGGAAGATGTCGCGGTCGAGAGAGTTGATGCACGACACTTTAGCCGCGCCCCGCGACGCTGGAGCCGGTGCCTGCGACCTCGTCGCACAACTTAGGCTTGTGGCCATGACCGATACGAACGCGCTCAGCTCCGGCATAGCCACCGACGAACTCGACCCCGCCATCCGCCCCCAGGACGACCTCTTCCGGCACGTCAACGGCAAGTGGATCGACCGCACCGAGATCCCGTCCGACAAGGCGCGTTACGGATCCTTCTACGTGCTGGCGGAGGAGGCCGAGAAGGCCGTGCGCGACATCATCGTCGAAGCACAGGATTCCGCCCCCGGCACCGAGGAACGCAAGTTCGGCGACCTCTACGCGAGCTTCATGGACGAGGCCAGGGCCGAAGAGCTCGGGGCGACCCCGCTTGCCCCGATGCTCGCACCGATCGACGGGATCACCTCGATCGACGGCGTGCTCGCCGAGCTCGGCCGGCTCGAGCGCACGGGCATCACCGGGTTCGCCCAGCTCTTCGTCGACAACGATCCTGGCAACCCTGAGCGCTACCTCGTCTTCGTCGAGCAGGGCGGCCTCGGGCTCCCGGATGAGTCCTACTACCGCGAGGAGAAGTTCGCCGAGGTCCGTCACGCCTACCTCGCCTTCCTCGAGCGGATGTTCGCGCTCGCCGGCCTCGACGATGCGAGCGAGCGCGCGAAACGCGTCTTCGCGCTCGAGACCGACATCGCGACCCACCACTGGGACAACGTCGCGAGCCGCGACAGCGAGAAGACCTACAACCTGCGGGGCTGGTCGGAGCTGGCCGGTCCCGACCTCTCCGGATGGCTCGCGGCGCTCGATCCGCCAAAGGGGGCCTTCGACGAGGTCGTCGTGCGCCAGCCGAGTTTCCTCGAAGGACTCGGAACGCTCTTCACCGACGACCGCCTCGAGGACTGGGCGGACTGGATGCGATGGCAGGTCATCCGCTCGTCCGCCGCCTACCTGTCAAGCGACTTCGTGAACGCCAATTTCGACTTCTACGGCAGGACCCTCACGGGAACGCCAGAGCTGCGGGCACGGTGGAAGCGCGGGGTCTCCTTCGTCGAGGGCATGATGGGTGAGGCCGTCGGCCGTACCTACGTCGACCGCCACTTCCCTCCCGCGGCGAAGACCGCGATGGATGCGCTCGTCGCCAATCTCATCGAGGCCTACCGTCAGAGCATCACCGGGCTCGCCTGGATGACAGAGGAGACGCGGCAGCGTGCACTCGACAAGCTCGACAAGTTCACGCCCAAGATCGGGTACCCGGTGAAGTGGAGGGACTACTCGACGCTCGGGACGAGCGCAGACGACCTCATCGGCAACCTGCGCGCCGGCAGCGAGTTCGAGTTCCAGCGCGAGCTCGGCAAGATCGGCAAGCCGCTGGACCGTGATGAGTGGTTCATGACGCCGCAGACCATCAACGCCTACTACAACCCCGGGTTCAACGAGATCGTGTTCCCCGCGGCCATCCTGCAGTACCCCTTCTTCGACGAGACCCGGGATGCCGCAGCGAACTACGGCGCCATCGGTGCCGTCATCGGGCACGAGATCGGGCATGGTTTCGACGACCAGGGCTCGAAGTACGACGGAGACGGGCGCCTCATCGACTGGTGGACGGCCGACGATCGCGCAGCCTTCGAGAAGCTCACGGGCTCGCTCATCGAGCAGTACAGCGCGCTCGCGCCGCGACAGGTGCCCGAGCACAATGTCAACGGCGCACTCACGATCGGTGAGAACATCGGAGACCTCGGCGGGCTGGGCATCGCGTGGAAGGCCTACCTCATTTCGCTCGGCGGAGAGGAGCCCGCTGTCGTCGATGGGATGACCGGCGCTGAGCGGTTCTTCCTCTCCTGGGCGCAGGCCTGGCAGATGAAGGGGCGCGACGAGGAGGTCATCCGTCTCATGGCGATCGATCCGCACTCGCCCAACGAGTTCCGCTGCAACCAGATCGTTCGCAATCTCGACGGATTCTATGAGACCTTTGGAGTGACCGAAGCGGATGCGCTTTGGCTCGACCCCGAAGAACGCGTGACCATTTGGTAGCACCTACTCGAGATGCAGTGAGACGCGAGCGGGTCCGCGCACCACGGGCGGCCCGTCATCGCGGAGCCGGCGGAGCGGAGAACTTCACCGGCAGCTTCACCGCGCTTGGACGGCTCGCCTACGACGGGGCTCACGTTTCGGCGAGCGTCATCGACCTCACGAGCGGCCTCGTGCTGTGCGCCATCGACGATCGCATCGTGCTTCCCACGGCGAGCGTCGGCAAGATCCTCCTGCTCATCGAGGTGTCGGCGAGGCTCACCGCCCGCGAATTCTCCGGCTATGGCATCCTCGACAAGTCCCCACGGGACCTTGTGAGCGACTCGGGCCTCTGGCAGCACCTTCAGGCGCCATCGCTTCCGGTCGCCGATCTCGGCGCGCTCGTCGGAGCGACGAGCGACAACCTCGCGACCAACGTGCTGCTGCGCCAGGTGGGCCTGGAGGCCGTCCGCAGGAGAACCGAGTCGCTCGGGCTCGCGCGCACCGCTCTCCTCGACCTCGTGCGTGACACGCGGGGTCCGGATGACGCCCCACAGCTCTCCGTCGGGTCGACCGCCGAGCTGAGCTGGCTGTTCGGGGCCCTCTACCGGGGGCAGGTCGTCGACCAGGTGACGAGCCAGCGCGTCATGGGCTGGCTCTCCCTCAATACCGACCTGTCGATGGTCGCGAGCGCGTTCGGGCTCGACCCTCTGTCGCATCGCACGATGGACCACGGCATCCAGCTCGTCAACAAGACCGGCTCGGATGCTGGGGTGCGCAGCGAGGCCGGCATCCTCAAGGGGCCACGCACGGCGGTGTCCTATGCGGTCACGACCCAGTTCCGCGACGACTCTCTGACACGCCGGCTCAGGACGCTCGATGCCATGCGCACCGTCGGATACGACCTGCTCGAGTACGTGAACTGACCCGGATATCACCCGCGCTCATCCTTGTCGACCCCCCGTCGGGGGTGCTAGCTTGAGCACCGCACCCGAGTGCTGCGGACCCGAAACGCGGTGCTGACCCCCGACGGGTGCCAGAGAAGGTGATACCCCCGATTACCCTGTCGGTCGTCCCCCGCGACCGCAACGCTGAGCCGCACGCTCTCGACTTACCCCCGATCCGATGCCTTCTGAACGGCATTCGACTCTCCCGTTGGCGAGCGCACTGCGCGCACAGCCGATGATGCAACAACACCCGAAGTGTTAACGCTTGTTGTAAAGGAGCCCCACATTGCGTTCCAAGATTCTCGCCGCGCTGAGCGCGCTGGCCATTGCCCTCGGAATGATCGCCTTCACGGCCACGACCGCTGGCGCAACCCATCCGACCGTCGAAGGAACGGCGGTATGCAATACCGCCACCGGCCTCTTCGACATCACCTGGAAAGTCGGCGGTGACACGCAGTACAGCAGCGAAACCGCGACGATCAAGACCCAGAGCGTCGCTACGACCCCCACTCTCCTCGAGAAGACGGTCCAGGGATCCGGTTTCGTCACGGGGCTCCAGTCCGGCGTCTCGGCCGGCACCTACAGCCTGACCGTCAAGGTGCAGTGGACCAATCACAGCCTCGGTGATCTCGTCTCCAAGACGGGGTCGGTGACGACGAGCGGAACATGTGACATTCCGACGCCTGACGATGCCATGGCGACGGCGACCCCGACGCCCGCGACGTGCAGCGGCCCTGGCGGCGTGACGTTCGAGATCACGAATGCCCGGTGGGAGAACGACACCGACCTGTCGGATGGTTCGCGCAAGGCCATCGCCGATGACGGGCATGTGTTCCCTGGCGGGTTCACGACGATCGACGTCGGATACCAGATCCAGCCCCAGCTCACCGGTGCCCAGTGCACGCCGACGTGCATCACCGCGGTGTGGTCGATGCCGAATTGGATCAACAGCACGACGCCGAGCTGGCCCCAGAGCCTGTACACGAGCTTCGCCGCCCCGTGCGGTGACCTCACCTGGACTCCCCCGGACGGTTGTGGACTCCAGTTCCAGATCGACAGCTACTACGACAACGCCATCACACGATCGCTTTTGGCTGGCGGCGAACTCTACGGTTCGCACAACCCCGACGAGTCCCTTGTGCCCGGTGGCTGGGGCGTCGCATACCGGCTTGTGAAGTCCGCCTCTGAGTGCACAACGGCACCGGCCGCGACGACGATTCCCGCGACCTGCACATCACCAGGACTTCTGAGCCTGACCGGGGCGCATGTCACGTTCACCGTCGTTCAGGGTGACAGCCCCAAGGGCACGTTCGCGGGCATCACCGCCGGCGACTACACCGTCTACAACACCTGGGGTGACGCGAGCAGTGGCCCGTACTACGGGCCGGTGACCGTCACCGCCCAGCTGGACGCCGGCTACTCGCTGCCCGGTTTCGGAATGCTCGTTCCGCTGACCGCCAATACCGCCGCACCGTCCACGGTCACGCTCGCGACGGTCGCGAGCCTCGGCCCATGGTCCCTCGTCGTCGCGGCGCCGTTCAGCTGCGTCGACGTCGTGCCCAGCGTGACGTTCACGGATACCTGCGGAACGACGAACGACGCGATCATCATCCCGACGCAGACGGGAGTGACCTACACGACGACGGACAACCGGACGGGCGGCGTAGGAACGGTTGTCGTCACCGCGGCACCATCGAGCTCCGCCTACGTGTTCGGAAGTAAGGTCACGACGACATCCTGGTCGTTCGACTTCACCAATGATGCATGTCCGTTCAAGCTGAAGCCGCTCACGCCAGGGGCGATCGACCCGACGTGCCCGCAGGAACCGGATGCCCAGAGCGGGTACATCCAGCTCGACCTCAAGACGGGATTGAACTACTTCATCGACGGAGTGGCGACCACGACGGCGAAGAACGACCGCGCCCCTGGCACCTACACGATCTCGGTGACGGTCGACCAGGGTTACGAGCTCGAGGGCCCCGCCGAGTGGGAGCTCATCGTCCATGAACCGTTCTGCCCGCCAACCCTGGCGCAGCTGAGCACGACGGCGTCGATGTCGAACCTCACGTGCAAGGCCGCGGGCAGCTACACGCTCGCCGCCACGGACGGCATCGCGTGGTTCGTGAACGGTTCGGCCACGGCGACCCCCGCAGGGACATACCCCATGTCGAAAGCAGGCGTCGTGAACGTCGAGGCGAAGATCACGGATACGGTGCTGCACAGCTGGGAGGACAACGCCCAGACCGCGTGGACGTTCACCTTCACGAACCCGGCCGACTGTCTCCCGACGCTCGCGTTCACGGGTCCCAGCGGAGGCAACCTCGGGCTGCTGCTCTCCGGGGGGCTGCTGCTGTTCGGCGGCACGATCATCGCGTTCGAGAGGCGATTCCGTCGCGACCTCGGCTGACCAGCCGGCGCGCACCCAGAGTTCAGGTGTCCCGCTCTCCCGCTTCGGGTGGGGAGGCGGGGCACCTGACCCTCAGAGGGACTGAGATTTCCCTTGTTCGCACGGGCGCCACTGCGGCATCCTCCCGGGCAAACACCGCACTTGTCCCCCCCGTTTAGGAGGTGGTACCGTATGCATTGCACCTGAGCCCCCCCGGAACCCGAACCCCGAAGGCTGACCCCGACAGCGTGCCCAAAGAAGGTGATACCCCACCGTTCCGGTCGTCCCCCGCGACCGCATCGTCGAGCCTGGCGCTCCATGACTTACCCCCGGCCTGATGTCTTCTGAATGGCATCAGAGTCGTCGTTGTTGAGCCAAGCCTGGCTCGTCTCGCGATGCAACAACACCCGAAAGCTCAACAGCTTGTTGTCATTTAAGGAGAATCCCCCATGAAGTCCAAGAAATTACTGGCGCTCGGCAGCGCATTGCTGCTGGTCGCCGGGTTCGTCTCACTGGGAGCGCTGCCCGCCAACGCCGGCAACGAGAACAACCAGAACGAGATCGTCTATTGGCAGAACCTCTACGGTGCCGCGACGACCACGTGCGCCAAGGACCAGTTCGGCTCCATCACGACCGACTCGAGTGGTCACTCCGGTGTCACGCTGACGGGTGCCCACACCTGGCTGTCGCTCATCGTCAACAGCGGCAGCGTTGACTACGGGCAGGGCCCCGGGAACAAGGTTTACCCGAACCCAGTCGCAGGCACTCACTACCTTCCGCCTCTCAACAACGGTGGACAGCAAGGCGCTGTCTCCCACTGGATCGTCTGTTGGACGACGCCCACGACTCCGCAGGATGCTTCGGCTTCGGCGACGCCGACGGATGCCACGTGTGAGGCGTCGGGTGGTGTGAACTTCTCGATCACGAATGCGACCTGGGAGAACGACACCGACCTGACCGATGGGTCGCGTCTGGCGATTGCCAACGCGGGTCACCTGTTCCCGGGCGGTGCGAGCACTCTCGCCGTGACCTACACGATCGCGCCGCAGCTCACCGGTGAAC
>DAITPJ010000001.1:4833-55106 GCA_036833635.1 Terrimesophilobacter sp. | reverse complement strand
GGTGCGAGCACTCTCGCCGTGACCTACACGATCGCGCCGCAGCTCACCGGTGAACAGTGTGATGGTTATCCGCAGGATGCTTCGGCTTCGGCGACGCCGACGGATGCCACGTGTGAGGCGTCGGGTGGTGTGAACTTCTCGATCACGAATGCGACCTGGGAGAACGACACCGACCTGACCGATGGGTCGCGTCTGGCGATTGCCAACGCGGGTCACCTGTTCCCGGGCGGTGCGAGCACTCTCGCCGTGACCTACACGATCGCGCCGCAGCTCACCGGTGAACGGTGCCAGGTCGACTACGTCACTGTGGGCGACCCCTACGCGGTCGACCTGATCTGCGACGACGGTTTCACGGACGGATACATCTGGGTGGACTTCGGAGGCAACCTCGCTAACGAGCTCGACTACCGCATTCAGGGTGGACCGACCAACGTCGATTTCCTGGCGACACAGGAGGTCAACGTCCTCGACCCAGGGGACTACACGGTCACGGCGATCGCCAAGCCCGGTCATACCCTCGACCCGAACGCCCAATCGGTCTGGCTGCTGACGATCGGCGTGTCAGGCGACTGCCAGCTCATCTCGCACCCGCCGGTCACGCCGACGGCGAGCATGAGCAACCTGACGTGCTCGAGCAACGGAAGCTACACGCTCGTCGACTCTGAGGGCATCAAGTGGCTCGTGAACGGTGTGGCGACGCCGGCTGGAACCTACAAGGTCACCAGCGCATCGACGGTCAACGTCGAGGCCCAGCTCACCAGCACGATCGACTACACCTGGGAGGACGGCGCCCAGACGACCTGGACGTTCGAGTTCACGAACCCGAAGGACTGCCTCCCGACGCTGGCCTTCACGGGTGCGAGCGGCGGCGACCTCGGCCTGCTGCTCGCCGGCGGCCTGCTGATCCTCGGCGGGGCCGTCATCGCCGTCGACAGGAGGCTCCGCCTCGGCAGCAAGTAGCCGCAGGCATCCTTAAAAGTTCAGGTGTCCCGCTCTCCCGCTTCGGGTGGGGAGGCGGGGCACCTGACCCCTGTCCGGCGGCGTTCCGGCCACCCGCCGAAGTCTGGGAGTTCTCTGATCGGAAGGCCCCGTCACGGCACTACGCTGGACCGTGACGATCGAGTTGCTGTAATAACACTCGAGTGAACGGAGACGTGATGCGAGGCAAACTGGTGCTGCTCGTCGGAATCGGTATCGGCTACGTGCTCGGCGCCCGCGCCGGCCGTGAGCGGTACGAGGAGATCAAGCGTGCCGTCCGCGGTTTCTGGAACGACCCTCGCGTGCAGCAGCAAGTGGAGAAGGTCGAGGACTTCGCGAAGGACAAGGCCCCGGATGTCGTCGGCTTCCTCGGCGAGACAGCGAAGAAGGCCGTCACTCGCACGCCGGCTGCCCGCACGAGCACTGCCTCCACCGGGAAGTCCGGTTCGCAGGCCAAGCGCAAGCCTGCGGCATCCTCGAGTCCGAAGAAGTGACGCCGGTCTCGGCAGAGAGGCAGATCCCGTGAGCGATCCGACTCGCACGCGCGAGCAGAAGCGCTCGCTGTTCGCGCTCGTCGGCAGCCTTCCGTCCCTCGTCGCCGAACTGGTCCGGAGCGAGCTCGACCAACTCAAGCGCGAGTTGCTCCGCAAGCTCAAGCACGCTGGAATCGGCGCCGGTCTCCTTGCTGCTGCCGCAGTGTTCGCCTTCTTCGCCGCAGGCGTCCTCACGACGGCCGCAATCCTCGGGCTGGCCGTCGTGCTCCCGGGCTGGCTCGCCGCGCTCATCGTCGCGGCTCTCCTGCTGGTCATCGTCGGCATTCTCGTCTGGCTCGGAGTGCGTGAGCTCCAGAAGGGGAACCTCGAGCCCACCGAGACGATGTCGAGCGTGCGCAGGGACATCCACGTCATCAAGGGAACGACGAAGCGAGGCACACCGTGAGCACGACTGGGGGCGCAGCGAGAAGCGCCAGGGCACGGGCGGAACTTCAGGCGACGCTCGATGCGATCGAGGACCGGCTCAACGTCCCCAAGAGGGTTGGCGAACTCGCGACGAAGGCCAAAGCCTCCTGGGATCTCAACCCCATCCCGTGGCTCATCGGCGGGGTCGTTGCCGTGATCGTGGTGGGCGGTCTCATCGCTCTCGCTGTCGCAAGCGACGACTGATCGGTCTATCCCCCGCTTTTGGTTCTCATCCTCCCGCGCGGGAGGATAGACGCCATGAGTCCCGTCGCCTGGAGTGATGCATGACCGCACTTCGCTCGACGATCCTGCCCGCGAAACCGCTCGTCGGCTGGCGGGTCCTTGTGCCGCGCGGGGGCGAATGGGGCAACGGACTCGCGGCAACACTGCGCCAGGGTGGCGCCGTGCCGGTCGTCGCGCCGATGATCAACTTCGCCAGCACCGAGAACGCGGATGCGCTCGCCGACGCCTTCGCACGGCTGCAGTCCGGCGGCTTCGACTGGCTCGTCGTGACGAGTGCGACCACGGTCGACGTGCTCCTGAGCCACGCCGTACGCGTGCCGGAGTCCACCCGGATAGTGGCCGTCGGCGAGACCACGGGATCCGCGCTCGCGTTCGCCGGCTTCCGGGTCGACTTCATACCTGAGAAGGACAACTCCGCTCGCGGCCTCGTGCGGGCCTGGCCATCGCTGTCCGCGAAGGGCCGTGTGCTCGTCCCGCAGTCGAACGTTCCTGAAGCGAGTCTCGTGAGCGGCTTCTCCTCCCTCGGCGCGGACGCGGAGTTCGTCACCGCCTACCGGACGGTCGGGGTTCCGGTGGCCCCTGACGTCGTCGAGGATGTCACGTCAGGGCGCATCGGGGCGGTCCTCATCACCTCGGGGAGCGTCGCCCAGCAGATCAGCGAGCAACTGGCGCCCCTTCCGCCCTCCACGGTGGTGGCCGCCATCGGCCCGCGCACGGCCTTCGACGCGCGCAAGGCCGGGATTGCCGTCGACGTCATCGCGGAGAACCGCACCGCGGACTCCCTCGTCGAGGCGCTCATCGATCATGTGGGTGCCCGGCCAGGTGGAGCGGGCGCCGTTCCGCGGGAGCTTCGCCAGGTCAGATGACCGTGAGGGGCGCGTGCAGTGCGACGGCCCACAAGAGGAAGACCACGGCCAGGAACGGCGCGACGCCCTGGATGAGGGCGGCCCGCCAGAGGCGGCGGCTCGAGACGATGAGGACGAGGCTCGCGAGCACCATGGACGAGAGGGTCACGAGCAGCACCCACTTGCCGCCCATCGGGTTTCCGTAGCCGAGGAGGAACAGGCCGAGGCCGGTTCCCAGGGCGAGGAACAGGTTGTAGAACCCCTGGTTGAAGGCCATGGGCTCCATGACATCCGCGTCGGCCTGCGAGGAGAGCCCGAACTGCCGCCACGTCGCGGGCCTCGGCCACAGGACGCTCTCCAGAACGAAGATGGCGACGTGGATGAGCGCAGCGACGGCGGCGAAGACGACGGCGAGCACCTGCAGAGTTGCAATCATGAGCGCTAGTGTGGCACGGTACGCGCGTCGACGCCATCGGTGGGCGGGAGAGGCGGACCGTGCCCGGGACAATGACGACCCAGTGCTGCATCGCAGGGGGAGGTCCGGCCGGCGTCATGCTCGGGCTCCTTCTCGCCCGCGCTGGGATCGACACGATCGTGCTCGAGAAGCACGCGGACTTCTTCCGCGACTTCCGCGGAGACACGATTCATCCGTCGACGATCGATCTCATCGACCAGCTCGGGCTCAGGAAGCGATTCGACGCGATCCGGCAGAGCGAGATCCATACGCTCGACGTCGTCATCAATGGCAACCGCCTCACCCCCGTGGACTTCTCGAACCTTCACCGCACGAACGAGTACATCGCGCTCATGCCGCAGTGGGACTTTCTCTCATTGCTCGCCGAGGAGGGCGCCAGGTACCCGTCCTTCCACCTCATGATGGACACCGCGGCGACCGGCATCCTGCGTGACGGCGATCGCGTGCGCGGCGTCACGGCGACGGCCAAGAACGGTCCCCTCGAGATCGAGGCGCTGCTCACGGTCGCTGCCGACGGCCGCGACTCCGCTATCCGGGACGCGGCGGGCCTCGTGCCGAAGGACTACGGCGTCGCCGTCGACTTGCTCTGGTTCCGGCTGCCGCGCACGAAGGTCAACCCGCCCGATACGCTCGCCTATCTCGACGCTGAGTCGATGATCATCACGATCCCACGCGACGACTACTACCAGAGCGGGATGCTCATTCCGAAAGGCGGGTACCCGCGAATCCAGGATGACGGCATTGAAGAGTTCCGGGCGCGAATCGTGCGCGCGGCGCCATTCCTCACTGAGGTCGTCGACTCTGTCGAATCCTGGGACCAGGTCAAGCTCCTGACGATCCAGGTCAACCGGCTCGACCGGTGGTGGCTCGACGGGCTCCTGTGCATCGGCGATGCAGCGCACGCCATGTCGCCGGCCTTCGGCGTCGGCGTCAATTATGCAATCCAGGATGCGGTGGCGACCGCGAACCTTCTCGTCGAGAACCTGCGGGCGGGCGACGTCCGCGCCGGGGATCTCGCCAGGGTGCAGAAGCGGAGACTGCCGCCCGTCGCGCGGATGCAGCCCATCCAGTTGCGGCTTCACAATGTCATCGCCAAGCCCGGCGGGGGCGGGTTCCTCGCCTACCCGATGCGCTGGTGGCAACGCGCGATTGCCGCAGCGCTCCTGCCGATCGTCCGGAGGGTGAGCGCCCGCATTGTAGGGCGCGGCTTCCGGCCCGAGGTCATCGGGCCGCACCTCGACCCGCGGTGAACGCGCTCAGCCGAAGAGGGCGCGCACCTCGTCGTAGCGGGCATCCGGGACCGTCTTGAGCGACCCGAGCGCCTCCGCGAACGGCACGTCCACGATGTCGGTGCCCCGGAGAGCCACCATGTAGCCCCATCGCTTGTCCTGCACCATCTGAAGTGCGCCCCAGCCGAGTCGCGTGGCGAGCACGCGGTCGTACGCGGTCGGCGTTCCACCGCGCTGGATGTGCCCGAGGGTCGTCGCGCGGGTCTCGATGCCCGTGCGCTCCTCGATGAGTGGCGCGAGCATCTCCCCGATGCCGCCGAGCCGCGGTCGGCCGAACGCGTCGAGCCCGCGCTCGCTGTGGACATCCGTCATCGTGTCGAGCAGGAACCCCTCCGCGACGGCGACGAGCGGTGCACGGCCACGGTCGTTTGCTTTCGTGACCCACTCGCAGATCTGCTCGATCGAGGTCTTCTTCTCGGGGATCAGGATGACGTGCGCACCGGCGGCGACGCCGGAGTGCAGCGCGATCCAGCCGACATGGCGCCCCATGACCTCGGCGACCATGCAGCGCTGGTGCGAGTCGCCCGTCGTGCGGAGACGATCCATCGCCTCGGTCGCGATCTGCACGGCCGTGTCGAAGCCGAAGGTGTAGTCGGTCGCGTCGAGATCGTTGTCGACCGTCTTCGGGACTCCGACGATGGGGAGGCCGAGGTCGGCGAGCCGTTTGGCTGCAGCGAGAGTTCCCTCACCCCCGATGACGATGAGAGAGTCCATCCCGGTCGTGTCCATGACCTCCTGGATGCGCTCAACACCTCCGTGCTCGAACGGGTTGGTGCGCGAGGTGCCGAGGATCGTGCCACCCTGTTTGCCGATGCCCATGATGTCGTGGCGGACGAGCGGGGACACATCCCCTTCCACGAGGCCTTTCCAACCATTCCGGATGCCGAGGAACTGGAGGCCGTGGGTCTGGATGCCGCTGAAGACGATGGCGCGGATGACCGCGTTGAGGCCCGGCGCGTCACCGCCGCTCGTGAGGATTCCGATAGCCATGGAACCATCTTGGTGCACGCGCGGCCCGGCCTTCACACTGCGGGTTCGGGCTCAGTCCTCTATCTCGTCCCCTGTGCCGTCATCGTCAGCACCGTCGTCGATGTCGCTCTCACCATTCTTGGAGAAGGTCGATGGGCCGCTGCCGGGGTCGTCGTCATCCGCGGCGAGGCGCCGGAGCAACTCATCGGCCTGCTTCTTCGCGTCTCCTGCGTGCTCCGGGTCCCATGCGGCCGCGCCGCCCTGGTTCTCGAACGGGTCGAAGTCGGCCATGTCGGACCCTCCCGCTTGCGACCCGCGCGGATCGGGCCGTTGCTGGAATTCAACCAGCCTGCGGACCGTAGGTAAAGAGCCCGAGCGGGTCGTACCTCTTCTTCACAGCGGAGAGCCGGGCGAAGGTGTCGCTGGGCCAGGCACTCGCGAAGTGCTCCCACGATCGGAACCGTCCGGCAAAGTTGACGTTCGCGGCCGGGGAAACCCATGGCCCGAGAGCGGCGACGAGCGCCCCGGCCGCGGCCGGAAGCACCGTCTCGAAGAGGGAGGGGTCCGGCACCCCGATCGTGTAGAGCGAAAAGGCGCCGGCCCTTCCGCCGGTCGCGGAGCCCTCCGGGACGTCGACCGCGGCCTTGCCGCCCAGGTGCCGGAGCTCGGTGATCATGAGAGGGCTCGTCGTGCCCGCGCCGACGTGGTCGAGGATGGCCGTGGCGAGGTCCTGGTCCGCGCTGGAGAGAAGCATCCCGAGATCCCATGCCGGCAATGGGGTCGTCGGGTCGTTGTGGATGAGACCCATCATCGAGGTGGGGAGTTCGCCGATCATGTCCATGAGCGAGGGGGCGAGGGCGCGAAGCGGTGCGGCGAGTTCTGCTCCCAGGCCGGCATCGCCAGGGTACGCGAACCGCACCGCGATGCCGTGATGTCCGCGGATGGGCTCGGGCACGACGTCGAACTCCGGGAACCGGATGATGGCGACCGAGGTCGTGACGTCCGCCGGTGCGCTCGCCGTCCAGTCGATCCAGCCGCGCAGCACGGTCTCGATGTGCTCGGTGTCGAAGATCGCGGCTCCCGCGAAGATCATGGGGAGCGGGACGAGCTCGATGCGCAACTCGGTCACGACCCCGAGGCCGCCTTTGCCGCCACGCAGTGCCCAGAAGAGGTCTGGATTCTCCTCCGCGCTTGCGGTCACGGCCTCGCCATCGCCGGTGACGACCCTGAACGACTTCGCGTAGTCGGAGGTGTAACCGTGGCTGCGGGCGAGCGGCCCGATGCCGCCGCCGAGGGTGAGCCCGACCGCGCCGACATCGGGCGAGGATCCCGTGATGGCCGTGAGCCCCAGCGGCGCCGCGGCGGCCTGCACCGCCTCCCACTTGAGGCCGGCGCCGATCGTCGCCACGCGGATATCCGGGTCGATGGCGAGCGCGTCGAGGCGTTTGGTGACGATGAGGAGACCGTCGGTGACCGGCTCGGCCGGCCCGTGGCCGGTCGCGAGCACGCGGACGGGCAGGTGATGCTTCGCGGCGAAGCGGACCACCTCGACGACGTCGGATTCGTTCGTGACGCCGATGGCGGCATCCGGTTCGTACCGCGTCGCCAGATTGAAACCGCTGACCTCGGCGGCGAAGCCGTCATCGGTCGGGGTGAGCACCGGTCCGGAGACCTGTGCCGTGAGTTCATCGAGTTCGGGTCGGGAAAGCACCCTTCGAGGCTAGACCTGCTGGCATCTTCGCGACAGCCCTACTCGGCCTCGAGCACCGCCATCGCCGCGTTGTGGCCTCCGAGGCCGCTGACCGCCCCCCCGCGGCGAGCGCCAGATCCGCACAGCAGGATGCGGTCCCACTCCGTCGCGACGCCCCAGCGCTCCGCCGCGGTGGAGAGCGCCGTGTCGTCCTCGGCGAAGGGCCACGAGAGCGGGCCGTGGAAGATGTTGCCGCCCGGCATGCCGAGGGCGTGCTCGAGGTCGCGCGTGGTCTTGGTCTCGACGCACAATGCGCCGTCGGCATCCGTCATGAGCACGTCGGCGATGGGCTCGGCGAGCACGGAGTCGAGCGACGCGAGAACGGCGGACTGGAGGCGGTCGCGCATCGCGTCGTTGTTCTCGGCCGTGAGGAGCCGGTCGGGCACATGCAGTGCGAAGACGGTGATGGTGTGCGCCCCGGATGTCTGCAGCCCTGGAGAGAGGATGCTCGGGTCGGTGAGCGAGTGGCAGTAGATCTCCGCGGGGAGCGGATCGGGGATGGTGCCGCCGTTCGCCGCGTCGAACGCGGACTGCAGCTGGGTGTAGAGCTCGTTGATGTGGAACGTTCCGCCGAAGGCGGCGGCAGGATCGATCGATGAGTCCTTCAGCCGAGGCAGTCTCGAGAGCATGAGATTGACCTTGACCTGGGCGCCCTCGGGCTTGGTGCGGAGGGTCTCGACTGGCTCGACCCGAGAAGTATGAGATGTCTCTCCGGTCGAGCTCCCTTCTCCGGTCGAGCTTGTCGAGACCCCCGCCGCCACGAGCCTGTCGAGCACCCACGGCGCGACATTGGCGAGCACGGTGCGGGCGCCGAGTGCGACCTCGTGGCCGCCGGCAATGTAGCGGACCTCGCCATCGGGCGCGATCGAGGTGACCTCGGCGCCCGTCAGGATCCTCGCCCCCGCCCGCCGTGCGGCATCGGCGAGAGCGGTCGTGACCGCACCCATGCCCCCGATCGGCACATCCCAGTCACCCGTCTCGTTTCCGATGACGTGGTAGAGGAAGCAGCGATTCGCCGCGAGCGTCGCGTCGTGCGCGTCGGCGAATGTGCCGATGAGGGCATCCGTGAGCACGACGCCGCGCACGAGGTCGTTCGTGAATGCGGACTCGATCGCCTCGCCGATGGGGCGTTCGATGACGGATGACCAGAGCCGGTCGTCCGCGAGCGCGCGCCTGGCCTCCTCGCGCGTCACGAGCGGTTCGCACACGGTGGGGAAGAGGGTGCGGGCGAGCCTCGCCGTGCCGGCGTAGAACTCCTGCCACGCGGCGTGGTCCCGGGAAGCGCCTATGGAGGCGAACGACGCTGCCGTGGCGGCGGCATCCGCATTGTCGACGAGCAGGCCGCGATCGCTCCCCGGTTCCGGGGTGAACGAGGAGTACCGGCGACGGGCGAGGCGGATGTCCAGGCCGAGTTCCCGGATGATGCGCTTCGGCAGCAGGCTCACGAGGTAGGAATACCGGGACAGCCGGGCATCGACCCCCGCGAACGACTCGGTGGACACCGCGGCCCCGCCGACGTGGTCGAGCCGCTCGAGCACGGTCACCGATCGCCCCGCCTGTGCGAGATACGTGGCGGCGACGAGCCCATTGTGACCGCCGCCCACGATGACGATGTCGCTGGGGGTGGTCATGATCCGAGGGTCGCCGTTGTCATGGTCCGAGCCTACCGAGTGCGTCGGGCGGCCCGGCGGGCGCCGACGTGCCGCGAATGATGCCGGAGCGGACGAGTGTTTGCGCATCGGCGGCCTGGCTCGTCCGAACGGGCATCATTGGAGGGCAGCGCGGCATCCCGCTGGGGTCTCAGGGTGGCCAAGTAGGCTTTTCGCATGGACTTGCGCGATCGCGCCATGCCCGTGCCGGTCGCCGAGCTCGCCGACGAGGCCACGGCCACAGTGCGGCGATGGCTGGATGCCGCTGCGCTCATCGAGAGTCCGGCATCCGAATCCCGGCTCAATGAGCTTCTCGCGGATCCGGCCGGCGCCGACTTCGCCATCGGTTTCGTCTACGGCGTCCTCCGGCCGGACGACCTCAGGGTGGCCGGGCGCAACCTCGAGAGCCTTTCCCACAGCATTCCCGACGCACTTCCCTGGTACTCCGAGCTCGGCGCGCAGTTCGCCGGCGGGTTCGCATCGCTCCTGCCCGCTCCCATGGTTCCGCTCGCGAGGGATGCGTTCCTGAGGACCGTCGGCCCACTGCTCATTCGGCTCGACGGCCCTGAGCTCGGAAAGCAACTCGCCGAACTCGCCGAGCCAGGGGGCATCCGTCCCGTTCTCGCGCCGGTGACCGCCGTCGCGAGTGGGCGCAGGGAGGCGGATCGCCAGGTCGCCGATGCCAGGGAGCTCCTCGCGCGACCGGATGTTCCGACCGTCTCGATCTCGCTTTCGTCTGTCGTGGGGCGACCGCGCCTCGTGGATCTCGACGGCGTCGTCGACCACGCCGTCGAGCTGCTCGAGCCCCTGTGCGAACTCGCCGGACGCCCGGGAAAGTCGATCGAGTTCGACGTGCAGCGACTCGACGAACTCGAGCTCACGCTTCGGGTCATGACGCGGCTCGGGAATCACCACCCGGAACTGGAGTTGGGGATCGGCCTGCCTTCCTACCTGCCGGAGTCGCTGCCGACGGCGGAGGACCTTGCCTCCTGGGCAAGGAAGCGCACGAACGCGCGGGCGCCGCTCACGATCAGGGTCACGAAGGGAGAGCAGCTCGGGGAGGAACACGCCGAGGCGCTCCGTCGCGGCATCCCGGCAGCGCCCGTCGCGAGCCGGCTGGAGACCGACGCCCAGTTCCTCAGGATCATCGACCGGTTGCTCACGCCCGCCCTCGCCGGCACGGTGCGCGTCGTCGTCGCGACGCACAATCTCTTCGACGCGGCATGGGCGTGGCGTCTCGCCCGCCGGCGGCGCGTCGAGCGGAGCCTCGAGCACGAGTTCATGCTGGGGGTCGCCACGAGCCAGGCGGCGGCGGCGCGGCGGGACCTGGGCGGCATCCGGGTCTATGCACCCGTCGTGCAGCATGGCCAGCTGGGGCTTGCCATTCCCTACCTCGTCCGCCGCCTGCGCGACCTCGCCGCGGGCGACCGCGCGGGGGATTTCCTCTCGCTCGCCGCCGCGATGGGCTCGGATGAGGCGGCGTTCGGCCGAGAGGAGGAGCGCTTCCATTCGGCGCTCGTCCGCGCATCCGAGGCGCCACCAGCACCGCACCGACGCTCTGACGCCGTGCGTGCCGTCACCGCCGACTTCACGGTCGAGGCGGCGCGGGAGTGGGCGGCGGGCGTCTTCGAGCGCGCTCGCGAGTCCGCGGCGGGGGAGGGTCTCCTCGCGCGCACCAGGATCCAGGATGCCGCCGGCATCCGGGCGCTCGTGGAGCGCACCGCGGCGGCCGGGACCGAATGGGGCCAGAGGCGCGGCGCAACGCGCGCGACGGTTCTCGCGAGCGTCGCTGAGATCTTCGCAGAGTGGCGGGGGCTGCTCATCGAGGTCGCCGTGAGCGAAAGCGGCCTTCTCATCGACGAGGCGGATGCCGAGGTCACCGCCGCCATCGGCCGCGCCCTGCGCGCAGCGCAGAACGCTCGCGCGCTCGACAAGATCTCCGACGCGGTCTACAGCCCGCCGAGGCTCACGGTGGTCGTCTCGCCGAGATCCGGGCCCATCGCGCGCACGGCGGGGACGGTGCTGACCGCGCTCGCCGCCGGAAGCGCGGTCATTCTCAAGACCGCTCCCGAGACGCGGCGAAGTTCCGCAGTGCTCATCGAGACGCTCATCGCGGGCGGTGTTCCGCAGGATGTCCTCGGGATCCTCGACGACGAGGGGGAACTCGCGCGGGAACTCATCACCGACGCGCGCGTCGACCGCGTCGTGCTCGAGGGCAGCCGACATACGGCCAAACTCTTCCACTCGTGGCGCGCCGAGTTGCCCCTCATGGCCACGACGGGTGGTCGCAACGCGATCATCGTGACACCGAGCGCAGACCTCGAGGCAGCCGTACCCGACATCGTCGCGAGCGCGTTCGACCATGCGGGCCAGTCGTCGACCGCGACGGACGTCGTGATTCTCGTGGGGAGCGCTGGCGACAACACCCGCTTTCTCGGCCGGCTCCGCGACGCCGTCGCCTCCGTACCCGTCGGCCGGCCTGGCACGGCCGGCACGGGGATCTCCGCCCTGGCACGACCGGCATCCGGGCGCACGCTCGAGGCCCTCGACGTGCTCGAAGCGGGCGAGAGCTGGCTCGTTCGGCCGCGGCGGCTCGATGAGGCCGGCCGACTCTGGTCGCCTGGGCTCCGCGACGGCGTTCGCCCAGGGTCGCCATTCCGGTTCAGGGAGAACCGGGCGCCAGTGCTCGGGATCATGAGGGCGGCCACGCTCGACGAAGCGATCGAGCTGCAGAACGCGCCGGGCTTCGGACTTTCCGCTGGCCTCCATTCGCTCGACGCCGCCGAGCTTGCGCTGTGGACGGCCCGGGCGCAGGCCGGCATGCTCTTCGCGAACCTGCCCGTGCTTCCCGACGCAGGCACGCTTGCGCCCTTCGGCGGCTGGAACCGCTCGCGCATCGGCCCGGGCGCCGCATTCGGCGGGCCGAACGACCTCATCGCACTCGGACGCTGGTGGCCGAGGCCGACGGAACCCGCAGCGACCGTGACGCTCGAGGGGATCGACGAACCGGTCGCGCGGCTCATCGACTCCGCCCTGCCGTCGATGGACTTCGAAGAGTTCGGCTCGGTGCGCGAGGCGGCCCTGAGCGACGCCGAGGCGTGGCGAGGTCTCGCCGGCGCACACGAACTCGGCGGACTCGAGATTGAGCGGACGCTCCTGAGATACAGTCCTGTCCCGGTGACCGTTCGTGTTGCGGAGGGTGCACCCCATGCCCACCTCGTGAGGGTGCTCGCCGCAGCGACGCTTGCGGGCGCCCCCGTCGCGATCAGCACCGCGCTCCCTCTCCACGCCAGACTCATCGACCTCTTCGGAACCCCGGACTCGCCGATCGGGGTGGCTGAGGTTCTCGTGGAGTCCGACGCGCGATGGCGCGCACGCGTGCAGGCAGGCGACATCGTGACGACGCGCATCCGGCT
Organism: Terrimesophilobacter sp.; assembly: GCA_036833635.1. GTDB lineage: Bacteria > Actinomycetota > Actinomycetes > Actinomycetales > Microbacteriaceae > Terrimesophilobacter. The sequence goes on along the minus strand of DAITPJ010000001.1, from coordinate 42,533 downwards.
CATCGGCGGGCACGACCCTGAGAAGGACCGACTCATCCTCGCCCGCGTGCTCCACGGGCAGCCAGGCATTGCCGCCTACGCCGATCCCGTGACGACGAGCGGCGCCGTCGAACTGCTGCCCTTCCTCATCGAGCAGTCGCTGCGGATGTCGACCGTGCGGCTCGGGAGGCCCGATCCCGCGATGCTCGGTTTCCGCTTCGCCTGACGACATGAGCGAGCCGCGCCTCGACTGGACAGCTCATGACTCCCCCATCATTGGGGGTGGATGGGAACGCCCGACCATCGGCCCTGAGCCATAGTGTGGTGAGGCAGGCGGCGGTTTCAATATATCGGTTGCCACCTGCTAGCCGGACCTCGGCGTCGTGATAACCCGATTCACACGACGCGACCGGGCGTCCGCGACCCGATGCCTCCGACCCGACTCGAGGATGTTTAATGCCTGGCACTGGCGCGATTATCGCTGCCCGCGTGAACCCGACGCGCCGCCGCTCGCGAGGACTCGCCGCGCGGATGGCGCTCTCCACCGCGACCGTTCTCGCGGTCGTTGCCTCCGTCATCGTGCCGGCGACCGCGGCGCTCGCGGCCGACCCGGCCGCGGTCCGCAATACCAAGTCGGCCAACGCGACACTCGTCCACCCCGCCGACACCTTCAACTGGATGATCGAGGTCGGGTGCTCGGTTCTCACCGACGAATGCGTGAATGCCGTGCTCACCGATGTCGTTCCGTCCGAGTTCATCCTCCCCGATCCGGCAGACATCCTCCTGACCCCGGCGCTCAGCGCGTCGGAGCGAACCATCACCGTCGTCGGACAGACGGTCACGATCGCCTTCCATCAGGATCTGGTGAAACCGGCCGGGTCGACGGGACTCACGAATGGCACTGTCACCGTCACCATCCCGGTGACGGTGCGATCCGACCTCGACTACACGCCCGTTCCGCGCACGGTCGCGAACACGTCGCACATGGTCGCCGACAACGCGCCCATGGTGCCCAGCACGGCATCCGTCGACCTCGAAGTGCCGCTCGAACTGGCCACCCAGCCGACCAAGGCATTCTCTCCCTCCTCGAATATCGCGGTACCCGGCCTGACGACCCAGCTCACCCTCGGTGGAACCAACACCTCGAACGCCGCGGTCTCGACGCTCACGATCCAGGACCCGGTCGACCCCGCGGCTGCAGGCAATATCTTCCAGACCACCCTCGCCCTCCAATCGCTCGATACCGTCACCTGGCCCACCGGTGCGAGCTCGGCCACGCTGTCGCTGTGGGACTCGACGCTCGTCACGCCCGGCTGGGTGGCGGCGGCACCGGTCGCCGTGGGCAACCCGCTCGTCCTGCCGCCCGCCGTGACCCCCGCGGATGCCCGCGGCATTCGCATCGAGTTCTCCTCCGGGGCGACCGCGGAGATTCCGCGCGCCGCGTCCTCGAGCGTCGCGCTGACTCTCGCGAACCGGGCCGGAGTCACCGCGGGCAGCCATCCGAACACCGCCCAGTCCACCGTCGTGCGGGACAGCCTCACCGCGACGACCCCGGTGACCGCCGCGTACAGCATCACGGCCGCGACGAGCGCCGTGTCGGCGGGCAAGTCGATCACCCCTGACCGGATCTCCACGGTCGCCTTCGGGCCGTCGAATCTCACCACGGCCACCGTCACTCTTACGGGCAGCAACACCGGGTCGATTCCGCTGGCCTCACTCACGATCGCGGAGCCGTCCGACCCCGCGGAGCTCAGCAGCGCCAACCCGCTGGCGCCGGCGCATGCGGGCGGCGGGCTCATCTTCGATGGCTTCACCGGTGTCGTCTGGCCTGCGGGGGCGACCTCGGTTTCGATCAGCTACAACTATTCGGACGGTACGACCTCGACCTCGGGCGGGTCGGGACCAGGCCTCCCCGCCGCGGATCCGGGAAAGCGCGTGACCGGTTTCAGCGTGACCTTCACCGGAACGATGCTGCAGGGTGCCAACGCGACGATCCCGTTCACGATCGACGCGAACCCCGCCCAGGTCGCCCCCAACTTCAGCCAGCTCTACACCAACCAGGTGCAGGTCACCGGCGTCGACGCATACAGCCAGGCGGTCGGGCCCGCGTTCGCCTCTGACACGGTGACGGTGCTTTCCGACCAGGTGAACGTCTCGACCTCGAAGTCGCTGACCCGCGGCTCGATTCGCGCCAGCGCGGGGCAGTCCACCATCGCGACACTCACGACCACGGTGGCCGGGTATCCGGATTCAACGAGGGCGATGGATCACATCGAGATGGTCGACCCCAGCGCGCCGACCGGACTCACCGACTGGTACCGGTACTTCGATGCGACGCAGCTCGTTGTCACTCAGGTCCCAGGCGACGCGACCCTGACACTGTCCTATCGCGACGCTCTGGGTGTGTACACCGTGTTGCAGGCCTTCGGGCCCGGCACGCACACCTACGACATCCCCACCGCGATCCGGAACGATGTCTACGGCGTCAAGCTCAGCTGGGACTCGACGACGGGATTCCAACCCGGCCAGTCCCTCACGGCGAACCTCGGCTACGCGCTGCGCTCGCAGTTGCGCGACAGCGCGACCCCGCTCCCCAACGCGGCGAAGTCGCTTCAGAACTGCAGCGCGTCCGAGGGAACGAGCGTCGGCAACCCAGGCGCGCTCGAGTCGAACGTCGCCGCCTCCAACCCGTGCCCGACGGTCACGCTCGTTCCCGTGGCAAGTGGTCCCGGTTCCGGCGCGGCGGACCTGCTCGACAAGGCGTTCATCAACGTCGGCAACACGAGTGCGCAGAACATCATCAACACGCGTAACGACAACCAGACCCGAGTCCGTTTGTCGTGGTCGACCGACGGGTACTCGGAAATCGACCAGGTGGTCGTCTACGACGGGCCGACCGATGGTGCGGGGGACCCTGCACCGGACCTCTGGAGCCAGAAGGGCATGTACGACGCGTTCAACCTCGCGAGCATTCCCGCGATCGGCAACTCCCTCGACCCGCTCCTGCAGTACGACCAGGTCTACGCCGAGCTCTACAACCGCACGACGAACACGTGGGAGACACCATCCGGATGGTGCACCGCGGCGGCCCCCTGCGCGGGGGCCTTCCCGGCGCGAACGCTCGACGCGACCCAGCGGGACCAGTACGTCGCCATCCGGTTCGTCTTCAGTGAACGGCCCGGCCGCACCGGGCTGAGCCCCGCCCCTGGCAGCGGAGTCGCCGACTCGATCGCCCACAATCGGCGCATCGACCTCGTGTTCCAGTTGCGGAACAGCCTTCGCAGTGACGCGACCTCACCGGTCGTGGACGGATACCAGTACAACGAGGCCGTGACAATTCCCGGCGGCCACAGCGTCATCCGCAACGACGCCTGGTCGCAGGCGACGCTCGCCGGAGGCGGCACCCTGACCGATCGCGCGTCGGACACGATCCAGCTCCAGGATCCGAACCTCGCAGTCGCCGTCACGAAGACCTGGACGGGCGGAGCCTTGCCCATCCCCGACTCGAGCGTCACTGTGCGGCCGACGAGCCGGGTGATGATCAGCGCGGTCAACCAAACCGTCGGCAAGGTCGACTCCCTCACCGTCAGCGAACCCAACACGAGTGTGGCCACGCCGAACGACTCGCCTTTCGACCAGTTCGACCTCGTTCGGTTCCACTCGTTCTCTCACCCGGCAGGAGCCACCGGGCTCACCGTCGTCGTGACGAGAACCGCTGGCGGCGATCTCGTGTCCAGCGGCACGCCGGCGGTGGTCGCTGCAGCAGTGATGGCCTGGACCGCGAGCCAGCTCGCGGACGCCACTGGGTTCCAGATCCGCTACACCGGTCGCATCAACGGGGTCGGCTCGTCGACGAATGCCGTCATCGTCTTCGACCTCGGGCTGCGCGCGACCCTGCGGGCCACGGGCAACCCGGTCGCCGCTGGGACCGTGTTCAACTCGACCGAGGCGATCGTTGCGGACCGGCGCTGGGACAGCGCGAGCCCGGTGGTGGCACCGACCTTCATCGACGCGACGCTCGCAGCGATCGATGGCGCGAACATCGCCGTGGTCGACTCGACGATCGGCGTGGCGACCTCGAAGGTCTTCTTTACAACCTCGGAGGCGGAGCCGTCCAGGGGTGAGATCCGGCTCACGCTGAATGCAACGCCGAACGGCAGCGAGCGAGTCCAGTCGCTGACCGTCACCGACGATCGCGCGACATTCTGGAACGCCTTCGACTTCACCCGGCTTCCGACGTCGGGGGCGCAGCTGACCCTTCAGACCTTCTCGCCTGACATTGCGGCAGGCAGGATGGTCGTCCAGGTAGAGGCATGCATCAACAGCACCTGGGACGCGACGGCGATTGCGGCGAGCCCGGATGCGGGCTGCACGGCTCGTGGCGGAACCTGGGTGGGTGGGGGGACCTGGAAGAACCAGGCGCAGGCGCGTGCGAACTTCCTCCCTTCCGGCGTGACGGCGAGCCAGGTCGAAGGGCTGCGTGTGACCTACCGCCGCAGCGACAACACCCAGTGGGAGAACCCGCAGGCGCCGGCCGTGGCGATTCCGCTCCTCGTGCAGCGCCGGGTCGACCTGCGGAGCGGTGATCCGGTCCTCACGAACTACCCGGGCAACGCGCCGTCGCCCGGCGAAACCGTCGCCGGTCGCACGACGAACGCGCTCCAGGCCGACGTCGTGGGGGTCTGGGGGAAGACGGCTTCTGCGACGAATACTGCAAACTACCTCTACGCATACGCGACGACAGGGGTGCGGGTTCACAAGACTCCGGCCGGCGTGAAAGCGCCGGGGCGCATCTTCAACTACACACTCAGCGCGACGAATACCGGCAACTGGCCCATCGTGAATCCGGTCATCACCGACTACCTGCCGAGCGACGGCGTCGGAGCGCAACTTGTCTTCGACCCGGACAATCCGTGGACGTACACCTACGCGCTCGCCGGGAGCGCCCCCACTCCCGCTAATGGCACCGCCCTGCCCACCGGCACGAGCGGCCCGATCGTCGCGGTGCAGGCGGATGGCTACGGCCCGCAGAAGATCACCTACAGCTTCCCCGCCGACTCGGTTCTCGAGGTAGGCCAGACCTACACGATCACGATTCCCATGATGTTCCGGCCGGGCCTCGTCAACAACACCAATGTGACGAACAGCTTCAGCATCCGCGGAGACCGGCAGTTCGACACGTGCACCGCTCCTGCCGGATTCTCTGCCAGCTACGACTCGGCCACGCGGGAGTGCTCGACTGCCACGACGGTCCGACCTTCTGAGCAGGCGGCGCTTCGCGCCCTCATGACGGTCAAGGCCGACCTCGACATCGACTACCCGACCGACCAGGGCTTCACCGGTGCGAGCGGATGCGCGGCGCTCATCGACAGCGATGGCTTCTCCCGTCTCCCCTGCATCCCACTGACGCTGCCGGGCCAGAAGGAGACCTGGCGGCTCACAGCGCAGAACACCGGCACGACGCAGATGCCGAGACTCGTGCTCTCCACGCGACTCCCGGATGTCGCCGACAGCACGATCCTCGACGGGTTCCTGAGGAACTCGCGATGGGCGGCGGGCTTCGCCGACGAGATCACTGCGAACCTCGGTATCCCGGGCGCGACCATGACCGTGTACTACACGACGGCGACGGCTCCCTGCAAGCTCGTGCTGCAGAACCCGACGAACGCGAACGCCTGCGGAAGCGACCCCGCGACGGGATGGGCCGTCTGGACGGCCGGCAGCCTCGCAGATCCGACCGTCGTCACCGCGCTCCAGTTCGTCATCGACTTTCCGTCGAGTCACCTCTTCCAACCTGCAGAGATTGTCACGATCGACGTCCTGACGCGCACGGCGGCGCTCTCGAGCACCCCTGGGGCCGACACCGTCGCGAGCAACTCGCTCTCGGCATCCGCGATCACCCGCACGGGCGTGACGGACACCGCAGTCACCGCCCTCGACTACTCCGTCGTCTCGGTCGCCCTCGCGACCGGCAGCGTGCTGCTGGACAAGGAGGTCACGGGGCCCGCGGCATCCTTCATTCCGAACGGCCAGGTGTTCGCAGGTGACCTCGTCTGCTCCTCGCTCGGCGAGGTCGTCACGCGTCCGTTCACGCTCACGGCGGACACGTCGACCGTGCCGGCCACCGTCCCAGGCGTGCAGTTCGACAACCTCCCTGGCGGCGCCACGTGCACCGTGACGGAGACGAATGCGAGCGGGCAGACCACCTACACGGCGACCACTATCACCGTGGACCCGCTCGCCGATCCGACCGCGCTGCCGACCGTGCAACTCGTGAACGACTACCAGCTCGCCGGGATCCGCATCTCGAAGACGGTGACGACGACGGCCGGAGTCATCCCGGAGGACTACGCCTTCTCGGTCGGATGCACATTTCTCGGCGCAGCCGTGCCGCTCGCGGCAGCAGACTCGGCGTTCGTGCTCGATGACACGCAGGCGAGGACCATCCTCGGGATTCCCGCGAACTCCGACTGCGTCGTGACCGAGACCGACGCCAAGGGAGCCGACGGGACGATCATGACCGCGCAGACCGCTCCGGCCCGCCCTGGCTCAGCAGTCGTGGTCGACAACGTCGCGCGGACGGCGACCTTCACCCGGCTCAGCCCCGACACGGTGAGTGGCGTGACGAACGTCGCCAATGCCGACAACCGGTTCGACGCCCCGGCAGCCCTCATCGTCACGAAGCGCTTCGCCGGAAGCGGCTCCGCCCAGTTCGGGCTGGACAAGACCTTCTCGGTCGATGTGCAGTGCACGTTCGGTGCCACGACGCAGTACGCAGGCATAGTCCAACTGGATGCCAGCAACGCCTGGCAGATCGTGCTCGAGAACATCATCGCGGGCTCCTCGTGCACCTTCACCGAGGTCGGGCTCCAGGGGGCGGATGCGGTGGTCGTCACCCCGAACGACGGCACCGACACGTCGGTCGGCGTTCTCGTGGTTCCTGGTCCGACCCAGGCCGTGCCGTCGCCGATCGTGGACATCGACGTGAGGAACTGGTACCTCACCGGCTCCGTTGAGATCACCAAGACCTTTGCGGGCGATACGGGCGCGATCGACAAGTTCGCGCGCCTCCCCGTGCCGGAGATCGAGTTCGAGTTCCAGCTCAGCTGCACACGTGACGGCGTGGCGGTCGTGATCCCGGGCGGCAGCACGAGAATTGTGACGGCTGCCTCGCCGGTAGCCCAGTACACGGGCCTTGCCTCGGGCGCAGACTGCGTAGTCGAAGAGACCCGCGACGGGGGTGCGAGCGCGACGCGGATCCTCGACGAGAACGGCAACGATCTCATAGACGGTGAGTTCACGGTGACCCTCGACGCCGCGGTGCTGTCCGCCGCCGACCAGGCGCAGGACGGCATCTCGATCGAGAACACATTCCGATTCGCCGACGTCTCGGCGGCCAAGAAGGTCGTCGACGCGAGCGGGACCCGCGGCGCCGGACCATTCGAGGTGACCCTCGAGTGCACGCTGGACGGACGCAGCATCGACCCGGCCGAACCAGGTGCCGCCGTCATCCGCGACGGAGAGACGGTGACCTGGACCGAGCTGGCCGAGGGTGCCGACTGCACCGTCGAGGAGACGCGAACGGGCGGGGCCGTGCGTACGACGGCCGCTCTCACGGCAGCGGATGGCTCACTCGGCTCCGCCGTCGAGACGACCGCCATCGACCTCCTTCCGCTTCGCTGGACGGGCGATCCTGCGCCGAACCGGGTCGAGTTCGTCAACTCGTTCCGGCTCGCCTACACGGGGTCGAACGCCGACCCCGGCCTGCTTCTGCTCGTGCCGCTCGGGCTCATACTCGCCGGCGGGCTGCTCGTCGGAATCGGGGTCCTGAGGCGACGTCCTGGGCGTCGGATGCGTCGGGCCCACTAGCGTTGGGAACATGGACCAACCCGAGTTGACGACGCACGGGGTGGGTCCCTGGCCGGGGCTGCCGCCGGAGGACGAGCGCTACGATCCCGAGTTGCTCGAGCAGGGCGACACCCGCAACGTCATCGACCGCTACCGCTACTGGAGCATGGAGGCGATCGTCGCCGACCTCGACGAGCACCGGCACCCGTTCCAGGTCGCGATCGAGAACTGGCAGCACGACATGAACATCGGGTCGATCGTGCGGAGCGCGAATGCGTTTGCGGCCGAGACCGTGCACATCATCGGGCGCCGAAGATGGAACAAGCGAGGCGCCATGGTGACGGACCGCTACCAGCATGTGCTCCAGCATCCGGATGTCGCCGCCTTCGCCGAGTGGGCACGGGAGAACGCGATTCCCGTCATCGCCATCGACAACATCGAGGGCAGCGTCGCGGTCGAGACATTCCGCTTCCCGGAGCGCTGCGTGCTGCTGTTCGGGCAGGAGGGGCCAGGGCTCACCGCCGAGGCGGTCGCCGCCGCCGAAGCCGTCGTCGAGATCAGCCAGTTCGGGTCGACTCGGTCGATCAACGCGTCGGCCGCGGCCGCCATTGCGATGCATGCCTGGATCCTGCAGCACGTGCCGTTCGACAGGTAGCGCCCGATAGACTGGAGCGCAATCCCCCGCCAAACGAAGGGACCTTCGCCATGCCCGCCATCGTGCTCATCGGCGCCCAATGGGGCGATGAAGGCAAGGGGAAGGCCACCGACCTCCTCAGCAGCCGCATCGACTACGTCGTCAAGTTCAACGGCGGCAACAACGCCGGGCACACGGTCGTCGTCGGCACCGAGAAGTACGCGCTGCACCTGCTGCCATCCGGCATCCTGACCGAGGGTGTCGTGCCGGTCATCGCCAACGGCGTCGTCGTCGACATCGCCGTGCTGTTCGAGGAACTCGACGCACTCACCGCGCGCGGCGTCGACGTCTCGCGGCTGCGGGTGAGCGCGAACGCCCACGTCATCACGAGCTACCACCGCACGCTCGACAAGGTCACAGAGCGCTTTCTCGGCAAGCGGCAGATCGGCACGACCGGTCGTGGGATCGGCCCGGCCTACGCGGACAAGATCAACAGGGTCGGCGTGCGCATCCAGGACCTCTTCGACGAGAACATCCTTCGCCAGAAGGTCGAGGGTGCACTCGACCAGAAGAACCAGATCCTCGCAAAGATCTACAACCGGCGCGCGATCGCGGTCGAGGACGTCGTGACCGAGCTGCTCTCCTACGCCGAGCGGCTGCGGCCCATGGTGGCCGATACGGCGCTCGAGCTGACGAGGGCGCTCGATGAGGGCAAGACCGTCCTCTTCGAGGGCGGCCAGGCGACGATGCTGGATGTCGACCACGGCACCTATCCGTTCGTGACATCCTCGAATGCGACAAGCGGCGGGGCGGCGACCGGATCTGGTGTCGCGCCCAACCGTTTCGACAGGGTCATCGGCGTCATCAAGGCGTACACGACACGCGTGGGCGCCGGCCCGTTCCCGACCGAGCTGTTCGACGAGTGGGGGGATTTCCTCACCGAGCACGGCGCTGAGTTCGGCACGACGACGGGTCGCAAGCGCCGCACCGGCTGGTACGACGCACCCATGGCCCGCTACGCCGCGCGCATCAATGGGATCACCGACTTCGTGCTCACCAAGCTCGACGTCCTGACCGGGGTCGAGTCGATCCCGGTGTGTGTCGCCTACGAAGTCGAGGGAAGGCGGCTCGACGAGATGCCGGTCTCGCAGACCGACTTCCATCACGCGAAGCCCGTCTACGAGTACCTGCCGGGCTGGACCCAGGACATCACCGGCGTTCGGGAGTTCGCCGACCTGCCGAAGAACGCACAGGACTATGTGCTCGCGCTCGAGGCGATGAGCGGCTCCCGGATGTCGGCGATCGGGGTTGGGCCTGCCCGCGACGCGATCGTCGTGCGCCACGATCTCGTGGGGTAGTACCGCCGCCCGGAACTAGACGCTGAACCAGAAGATGGCGAGCCAGATACCGAGCAGGACCGCGATGAGCCACAGCGGGACGAGCACGAGATAGTCGACGGGCCTCAAACCGCCGTATTGTTCCGAGCCTGCGGCTCGACGCCAGGCAAAGGAAATGCTCCCCGCGGGCGTCCCGTCGAGGTGGCTCGTCCCTGCGACTGCTGCAGAGACGTTCCCGGGCTGGCGCAGCCAGGCGACGAGCGGAACGACACCCATGATGAAGAACATGGCGCCGAGCGCGACGCCGACGCCACTCATTGACCGCGGGTCCAGGCCCGACTGGAGAAAGTTCAGCGAGAGCCCGACGAACAGGATCGGCCAGGCGAGGAGAGCCAGTGACGCGCCGAGGCCGCGCGCCAGGTAGAGGCTGAGCCCGACTGCAGCCAACCCGATGTAGACGCTCGCGGGCAGAAGCAGTTCGACGTCTCCCGGGCAATGGGTGGCGATTTCGTACGGGCCGCCCTCCGCGCAGAATCCTCCGACGGCGATGACGGCGCGCATGCCGAGGAACAGCAGGGTGAAGGCGAGCGAGAATCCCACCCACGACGCGGCCATTCCGAGATAGCGCAGGATGAGCGGCACACGAGAATTAGACCACGCTGGAGGCTCCCGGCGCGGGATCAGACGACGTTGAATTCCTCGGGCAGCGGCAGCCGATCATGCTTGCACTTTCGATGCTGTCGCGCGGTGCAAGAATCGAAGGGTGACTGCGACTCGACCCACCCCGACCGTGCTCGTCGGTGACTTCATCCGGCTCGAGCCCGTCGACCGCAGCCACATTCCTGGACTCTATGCCGCGATCGGGCATCGTTCGGTCTTCGAGTTCGGCTTCGGAGGGGGCCTCTCCGCACTTCCAGAGACGCTCGAGGTGTTCGAGCGTTGGGAGTCGGGCTATCACCGGCCGGAGAACAACGCGTTCGCGGTCGTGCTCGTCGGGGGTCCACGGGACGGAACCGTCGTGGGAACGACGACGCTCGGCGACTTCGACACGCGCCGCGAGGCTGCGCACATCGGCTGGACGGCCTACGACCCGCGGGTGTGGGGCACGGCGGTCAACCCCGAGGCGAAGTTGCTCCTTCTCCAGCACGCCTTCGATGCGGGTTTCGGGAGGGTCAAGATCCAGACCGACGTGCTCAACGCGCGGTCGCGAGCCGCGATCGCCGGCATCGGCGCGACCTTCGAGGGTGTCGTGCGCCGGGAGCAGCCCCGTGCAGACGGCACCTGGCGCGACACTGCGACGTACTCCGTCATCGTCGAGGAGTGGCCGGATGTCCGTGAGCGTCTCGAGAAACGGCTCTCCGTCTACCACGGCCGGCCGGTGCTGTTCCGGACGCCGCGGACGTGAAAGCCTTGTCGTCCGATCCCTGTAGTGTCGGCCTGTGAACGACAGTCCCACGGGCATCCGAAAGTACAGCGCGCTCCTCCAGTTCCTCGCGATGGGGCTCGTCTGGGGTGCGAGTTTCCTCTTCATGAAGGTAGCGCTCGACGGGGTCTCCTATGGCCAGATCGCGTGGTCGAGGGAGATCCTCGGGGCGATCACCCTCGGCCTCGTCATGCTCGTCGGTCGCCACCGGCTTCCCCGTGAGCGCGTCGTCTACCTGCACTTCGTCGTGATCGCGATCACCAACTGCGTCATCCCGCACACGCTCTTCGCGTGGGCAGAGCAGCACGTGTCCTCCGGGCTTGCGGCGATCTACAACTCGGTGACACCTATCGCGACCGCCATCCTCGTCGCCGTCGCGTTCCGGGTCGAACGCCTCAACCGGGGCCAGGTATTCGGAGTCGTGCTCGGTGTTCTCGGCGTCATCGTCATCATCGCCCCGTGGCAGTACGACGACCTGAGCGGGGATCTCTGGGGCCAGCTCGCCTGCATCGCGGCGGCGGTCTCCTACGGGGTCGCGATCGGCTACATGCGGAAGTTCGTGAGCCATCGGCCGATCAGCGGCACGACGGTGGCCTTCCTCAACATCGGCATGGCCGCCATCGTCATGCTGCTGCTCACGCCGTTCCTCGCGATCGGCCCCGTCGAGCTGACCTTCCCCGTCGTCGCAAGTCTCGTGCTGCTGGGCGCCTTCGGCACAGGATTCGCCTTCATCTGGAACATCGCCGTGCTGCGGGCGTGGGGACCGACGACCTCGTCGACGGTGACCTACCTCATCCCGGTCGTCGCCGTCGTGCTCGGATTCCTCGTGCTCGGCGAGACGCTCTCCTGGCACGAGCCGGTCGGAGCCGTTCTCGTTCTCATCGGAATCCTGTACACGCAGCAGCGGCTTCGGCTCGGGAGGGGCGCGAAGACCGCACAGGGGACAGTAGCCTCGTAGCATGCCAGGTGACCAGCAGGCCCGCGACGACGAGGTTCGTGCCGAGCTCGAGGGCATCCGTCTGAGCATCGACAACATCGACGCCGCGCTCGTCCACCTGCTGGCCGAGCGTTTCCGGTTCACGCAGCAGGTCGGCCGGCTGAAAGCCGCGCACGGGATGCCGCCCTCGGACCCGGCGCGCGAGAAGGTGCAGATCGCGAGGCTGCGGGCGCTCGCGGAGGAGAGTCGCCTCGACCCCGCGTTCGCCGAGAAGTGGTTCAACTTCGTCGTCGCCGAGGTCATCCACCACCATGAGCGGATCGCATCGACGGGCGCGATCGAGATCCACGACGAGCCCGGCGAGCAGGCCTGACCTGCCGAGGATCGCTCAGCCGAATGCCGTCGGCAGGGTCGCCGTGTGGGTCGCCCGCAACTCGTCGACCCCGATCGTGAAGAGGTCCTGAATCTCGAGAGCGGGCGCGAGCTTGTCGGTCACGCCGATGCGAAGCACAGGGTAGTTCCGCCCCTCGCACAGGCCCTGGAACTTGACGTCGTCCTCGCGTGGCACGCTCACGATGACTCGGCCGGTCGACTCACTGAAGAGTGCCGTCGCCACATCCACCCCGTCGCGCTGCATGATCTCGGTGAGCCAGACCCGGGCGCCGACCCCGAACCGCAGAACGCTCTCGGCGAGCGCCTGGGCGAGGCCACCATCGGAGAGATCGTGGGCTGAGGCGATGAGCGACTCGTGGGCGCCGGCCGCGAGCAGCGCGGCGAGCCTCTTCTCCCGGGCGAGGTCGACCGCGGGGGGGCGACCTCCGAGGTGCCCGTGCACAGTCCCGGCCCAGGCCGAGCCGTCGAGTTCTGCGGATGTCGTCCCGAGCAGGTAGATGTTGTTGCCTTCGTCCTGCCATCCGCTCGGAACGCGCCTGCCGACGTCGTCGATGACGCCGAGCACCGCGACCACCGGGGTCGGGTGGATCGGCACGTCGCCCGTCTGGTTGTAGAAGCTCACGTTGCCGCCTGTGACGGGGATCTCGAGTTCGAGGCATCCGTCGGAGAGGCCCTCGACCGCGCGGGCGAACTGCCACATGACCTCTGGATTTTCCGGCGAGCCGAAGTTGAGGCAGTCCGAGACGGCGGCGGGCACCGCGCCGGTGACCGCGACATTCCGATACGCCTCGGCGAGCGCGAGCCGCGCGCCCGCGTACGGGTCGAGCTGGGCGTAGCGGCCGTTGGCATCCGCCGCGAGTGCGAAACCGAGTCCACTCGACTCGTCCACGCGCACCATGCCGCCGTCATCCGGGAAGCTCAGCGCCGTGTTGCCGCCGACGTAGCGGTCGTACTGATCGGTGATCCACGCCTTCGACGCGAGGTTCGGGGAGCCGAGCAGCCGAAGGAACTGCTCGCGGAGCACGTCGGGCTCATCCGTGCGCGGAAGCGACGACGCCGAGTCCGCCTGCAGCGCGTCGAGCCAGGCGGGGTAGGCGAGCGGCCGCTCATAGACCGGCCCGTCGATCGCGACCGTGCGCGGTTCGACGTCGACGATCTCCTCGCCGTGCCAGTGGATGATGAGCCGCCCGGTGTCGGTGACCTCGCCGAGCACGCTCGTCTCGACATCCCATTTCGCGGTCACCTCGAGGAACGCGTCGAGCTTGTCCGGCCGCACGATCGCCATCATGCGCTCCTGGCTCTCCGACATGAGGATCTCCTCTGCCGTGAGGGTGGGGTCGCGCAGCAGCACTCGGTCGAGTTCGATGAACATTCCACCGTCGCCGTTGGAGGCCAGTTCGCTCGTGGCGCAGCTGATGCCGGCGGCGCCGAGATCCTGGATGCCCTCGACGAGCTCGCCGGCGAACAGTTCGAGGCAGCACTCGATGAGCACCTTCTCGGCGAAAGGGTCGCCGACCTGCACGGCAGGTCGCTTGGTAGGCCCTCCTTCTGCGAAGGTGTCGCTGGCGAGAATCGAAGCCCCGCCGATCCCGTCGCCGCCTGTGCGCGCCCCGAAGAGCACGACCTTGTTGCCGACGCCGCGCGCGTTCGCGAGGTGCAGGTCCTCGTGGCGCAGAACCCCGACGGCGAGCGCGTTGACGAGCGGATTGTCCTGATAGCAGGCGTCGAAATACGTCTCGCCGCCGATGTTCGGCAGGCCGAGGCAGTTGCCGTAGAAGCTGATCCCGGAGACGACGCCGTGCACGACGCGCGCGGTATCCGGATGATCGATGGCACCGAACCGAAGCTGGTCCATGACCGCGACCGGTCGCGCCCCCATCGAGATGATGTCGCGCACGATCCCGCCGACGCCCGTTGCCGCGCCCTGGAATGGTTCGATGAACGAGGGGTGGTTGTGCGACTCGACCTTGAAGGTCACGGCCCAGCCCTCGCCGATGTCGACGACGCCGGCGTTCTCGCCGATGCCGACCATGAGCTTCTCCTTCATCTTCGGAGTCACCTTCTGGCCGAACTGGCGCAAGTAGATCTTCGAGCTCTTGTAGGAGCAGTGCTCGCTCCACATGACCGAGTACATCGCGAGTTCGCCGCTCGTCGGGCGTCTCCCGAGGATCTCCCGGATGCGCGCATACTCGTCGGGTTTGAGCCCGAGGGCGGCGTACGGCTGTTCGTGGTCGGGGGTCGCGGCGGCGTTGGCGACGGTATCGGTCACAGCGCGAGGGCTCCGATCGCGCTCGTGAAAACGGTGAGGCCATCGGTCCCGTTGCGCATGGCGGCATCCGTGTCGGGGCCGAAGCCCTCCTCGGTCGCATGTTCAGGATGCGGCATGAGCCCGACGACGTTCCCGCGCTCGTTCGCGATGCCGGCGATGTGATTGAGCGAGCCGTTCGGGTTGACCTCGAGGTAGCGGAAGGCGACCCGGCCCTCGCCCTCGAGCCGCGCGATCGTCTCCGCATCCGCGAGGTAGCCGCCCTCGCCGTTCTTGAGCGGGATGGTGATCTCGGCGCCGGATTCGAAGCCATTCGTCCAGGCCGTGGCGGTGTTCTCGACGCGCAGGCGCTGGTCGCGGCAGATGAACGACCCATGGTCGTTGCGCACGAGACCGCCGGGGAGCAGGTGCGCCTCGACGAGCATCTGGAAGCCGTTGCAGATGCCCAGCACCGGCATGCCCTTGTTCGCCGCGTCGATGACCTCGCTCATGATGGGCGAGAGGCTCGCGATCGCTCCGCAGCGCAGGTAATCGCCATAGCTGAAGCCGCCGGGGAGGACGAGCGCGTCGACGCCGTGGAGGTCGTGGTCGCCGTGCCACAGGGCGACCGGCTCGGCGCCCGCAAGACGGATGGCACGTTGCGCGTCGCGGTCGTCGAGAGAGCCGGGGAACGTGATGACGCCGATGCGCACTATTCTCGCCCTGAGCTTGTCGAAGTGATCTCGCCGATGTTCTTCAATGCGTCTCCCCCGCGACACCGGCTGAGCTGCTGGCGACCTCGATGTCGAGGAACCGGACGCCCACGACATCCTCGATCACCGAGTTCGACAGGAGCGACTCGGCGAGCTCGCGTGCCGCGGCGAGCGCAGCGTCATCGGCCGGCCCGTCGATCGTGAGTTCGAAGCGTTTGCCGATGCGTACCCCGCCGAACCTCGTGTAGCCAGGGCGGTCGTTTCCGAGCCGGGAGAGCGCACCGGCGACAGCCTTGCCTGCCGGGTCGAGCAGTTCGGCCTTGGGCATGACCTCGACGACGATGACCGGCACGGGGGACTCCTGATGCGAAGGGGGGTCTGGATATCCCAGTCTAGCTGCGGGCATTTTGGTGATGTCGTCTGGTCGGCGTAGATTCACACGGCGATGAACAACACCTACCGACCATGGCCCGCCCTCTGGGCGCTCGTCATCGGCTTCTTCATGATCCTCATCGACACGACGATCGTCTCGGTCGCGAACCCGAAGATCATGGAGGGGCTGCACGCCGACATCAACTCGGTCATCTGGGTCACGAGCGCGTACCTGCTCGCCTACGCCGTACCGCTGCTGATCACCGGCCGGCTCGGCGACCGGTTCGGGCCGAAGAGGCTCTACCTCACCGGCCTCGTCGTGTTCACAGTCGCGTCTGCGTGGTGCGGGTTGTCCGGCGACATCAGCCAGCTCATCCTCGCCCGCGTGTTCCAGGGCCTCGGCGCCGCTCTCATGACACCCCAGACGATGGCTGTCATCACCAGGATCTTCCCGCCCGACCGGCGTGGGCAGGCCATGGGCCTGTGGGGCGCGACGGCCGGCGTCGCGACGCTCGTCGGACCCGTGCTCGGCGGTGTGCTCGTCGACAGTCTCGGCTGGGAGTGGATCTTCTTCATCAACGTGCCGATCGGAGTCGTCGCGTTCGTCATGGCGTACCGGCTCGTGCCACGGCTCGAGACGCATGCGCACCGCTTCGACATTCCCGGCGTCGTGCTGAGCGCGCTGGGCATGTTCCTGCTCGTCTTCGGGCTCCAGGAGGGGGAATCCTACGACTGGGGTCAGATCGTCGGACCGATCTCGGTGTGGGGGCTCATCTCCGCCGGCGTCGTGGTGCTCGCGCTCTTCGTGGTCTGGCAGGCAGTCAACAAGAAGGGCGAGCCGCTCCTGCCCCTCGGCCTCTTCCGGGACCGCAACTTCTCGCTCGCCAACGGCGCAATGTCGGCCGTCGGCTTCACCGTCACGAGCATGTCTCTCCCGCTCGTCTTCTATTTCCAGCTCGTGCTCGGACTCACTCCGACCGAATCGGCCCTCATGCTCGTGCCTATGGCCGTCATCAGCGCCGGGCTCGCGCAGCCGGTCGGGCGACTCGTGGACCGGGTCAACCCGCGCTACATCGCGATCGTGGGCGCAGTGTGCCTCTCCGCGTCGCTCGTCTGGTATTCGCTGCTCATGACCCCGGATGCGGAGATCATCTGGCTTCTCGCGCCGAGCGCGCTCATGGGCGTCGCGAACTCCTGCGTCTGGTCGCCGATCTCGACGACCGCGACGCGCAACCTTCCGCAGAGCAAGGCCGGGGCGGGGTCCGGCGTCTACAACACGACGAGGCAGGTGGGCTCGGTGCTCGGCAGCGCGGCCGTCGGAGCCCTCATGCAGGTGCGCCTGACGGCGGAGCTGCCGGGGCCGGCATCCGGGGCGACCGAGTTCTCCGGGGCCCTGCCGGAGTTCCTGCACACGGGATTCAGCAATGCCATGGCGCAGTCGCTCCTGCTTCCGGCGGGCATCGCCCTCGTGTGCGCGATCATCGTGGCGTTCTTCGCCAAGCCGCAGCAGACGGTCGCCTGGACCCAGTACGCCAACCAGAGCGCGGTCGCGCCCTCGCGCGATGAGCCTGGCCAGGAGTCGGCGGAGGCTGCCGCCGACTGACCACGCGTCGCGGACTCGCGGTCAGGCCGTGGTGACCACCGGGCGCGGGGTGAGGTGGATGCCGGCGATCATGCATCGCACGGAGCCGCCTGAGAGCTCGATCGTCGGGACGTCGACCGGCAGCAGGGTGCAGCTGCGCTCGATGATCGCGAGCTGGTCGGGCCGGAGGCTGTCGGCCGCCCGGCGGGAGATCGCGAGGATGCGGCCGTTCGAGCCGGTGAGCTCGATCGCGTTGCCCGCGAAGTCGGCGATCTGGTCGAAGGCGAGGTCGATGAACTCGCGGCCGCCCGCGGAAAGCCGCTCGACGATCTCGGCCCGGCGCGCATCCGGCTGCATCATCGAGGTCCCCGCGAGCACGAAGTCCGTCGCGATGCACATGAGCACGTTCGTGTGGTAGATCGGGGTGCCGCTCGGGTCGGCGGCGTCGAACACCATGGGCTCGTAGCCGAAGTTCGTGCAGAAGCGCTCGAGCGCGATGGGGTCTGCGCGGTTCGAGCGCGCGACGTAGGCGACGCGCTCGTCATTGTCGAGCACCATCGCTCCGGTTCCCTCGAGGAAGATGCCGTCGTGCTCGAGGCCCGAGTAATCGATGATGTCCTGCACCCGGTAGTGCGTCTTGAGCATTTCGAGGATGTCCTGGCGCCGCTCGAGCCGCCGGTTAGGCGCGAACATCGGGTAGACCGCGACGTGGCCGCCGATGTGGGTCGAGAGCCAGTTGTTCGGGAACACGCTGTCGGGGCGCTCCTCGAGTTCGTCCTCGAAAAGGTGCACCCGCACGCCCTCGCCCTCAAGCGCCGCGGCAAGCGCGGTCACCTCACGGTACGCGTCGCGGGCGAGTTCCTCCGCAGGCCGGGCGGTCTCGGCCTGGAACGCGTTGTCGACAGCCGTGACCGGGTTGACGTTGAAGTGGTGCGGACGGACGAGAACGACGGAGGACGGTGCCTGGGCTGACACGTTACCCCCCGACAGGGGAGAGCGCGCCGACGAAGCCGAAGAGGTTCTTCGGGTCGTCCGGGTTGGCGACGAGGTCGATGTCCTCGTAGAAATCGGTCGCATCGACGGAATCGCGCACGTAGCGCAGCGCGGAGAAGTCCTCGATCGCGAAGCCGACGGAGTCGAAGACGGTGATCTGGCTCTCCGAGGTGCGGCCGGGCGCCGCGCCCGTGAGCACCTGCCAGAACTCGGTCACCGGGAAGGCGGCCGGGCGGTTCTGGATCTCGCCCTCGATCCTCGTCTGCGGCGGGTACTCGACGAAGACCGTAGCCGCGTCGAGGATGGCCGGGTCGAGTTCGGTCTTCCCAGGGCAGTCGCCGCCGATCGCGTTGAGGTGCATCCCCGGCGTGACCATGTCGTGGGTGAGCACTGTCGCATTCGTCTTGTCAGCCGTGCAGGTCGTGACGATGTCGGCGCCGGCCACGGCATCCGCTGCCGAGGTTGCCACCGTGATGTCGAAGCCGAGCGGGGTGAGATTGCGCACGAACTTGGCCATGGCATCCGGATCGGTGTCCCAGACCCGCAGGGTTTCGATGCCCGTGACCGAGCGGATGGCGCACGACTGGAATTCGGCCTGGCTGCCCGTGCCGATGAGCGCCATCGTCGTGCTGTCGGGGCGGGCGAGTGCCTTGGCGACCATGGCGGAGGTCGCGGCAGTGCGGAGCGCGGTGAGCACGGTCATCTCGGAGAGGAAGGTCGGGTAGCCGTTGTGCACGTCGGCGAGCATCCCGAAGGCCGTGACGGTCTGGAAGCCGCGCGCAGGGTTCGACGGGTGGCCGTTGACGTACTTGAACCCGTAGGTCTCTGTATCGCTCGTGGGCATGAGCTCGATGACGCCGAACGGGGTGTGGCTCGCGACCCTCGGGGTCTTGTCGAAGCGCTCCCAGCGGCGGAAATCGTCCTCGAGGTAACCGACCATCCCCTCCATGATGCTGATCGGCCCATGATGTCCGATCCACCGGACCATGTTGTGTACGTCGACGAATCGGGTCATCGTTGTGCTCCTTGCTGCTCATTCCACCGTACGACTTGGCGATATGCGACGACAAGGCTGCGTGTGCTCACAGTATGACTTCGAACTGCGCAATCTGCTGGGTACCATAGTGCACTATGACAAAGACGTCGCTGGACGACACCGACCGACGCCTCCTCTCCGCCCTGCGCGAGGACGGCAGGATGCCGGTGGCGGCCCTGGCCCGCAGGCTCGGTGTCGCACGCGCGACCGTCACGAGCCGCATCGATCGGCTCGTGGAGTCGGGTACGATCGTCGGTTTCACCGTGCGGGTGCGCGATGAACTCGACCCGCTCGCCGTGCGCGCCATGACGCTCATCGAGGTCGAGGGCAGGACGACAGACGACGTCATCCGCCAGTTGAGGGGGTTTCCCGAGATCCGCTCGCTGCACACGACGAACGGCGGGTGGGACCTCGTCGCCGAGCTGGGCGCCGAGACGCTCGCGCACTTCGACGGCGTACTGGGTCGCATCCGGTCGATCGAAGGCGTCGTCAACAGCGAGACGAGCCTGCTGCTGAGCTCCGTCCTCCGCTGAGCTTTCATTATTCAGGAGGTTGTGGGGCCCGAGTGGCGGGTGAGTACACCACCGGATACATCACACACACCACCCGTCACTTCAGCCCCACACCCTCCTGAATGATGAAAGTCGGGGTCAGGCGGGGGTGTGAACCGTGACGAGGTTCGCCCACGGGTCGTCGAAGACGAGCCTGCTGCCGTCGTCGGCCACCGGGACGCTCGCGCTCGCGAGACGCTCGCGCAGGGCACCCACGTCATCCGCTGACGGGACCTCGATCGAGACCTGGCCGAGCCCGAGGGCCGGGGTGCGGGTGCCGGCGCCCGAGCTGTGCCAGGTGTTCATGCCGACGTGGTGGTGATAGCCGCCCGCGCTCACGAAGAGCGCCTGCGTGCCGTACTCGAAGGTCGTCTCGAAGCCGAGCGTGTCGACGTAGAAGCGCTTCGCCGTGGAGATGTCTCCGACCTTGAGGTGTACGTGGCCGACGCCGGCGTCGCCGTCGCCCGGTTTTTCGGCGCCCACCTCGGTCAGGTTCTCCTGCAGGAAGCGGTTGGGGTCGAGGTAGACGGTGCCCATTCGTACCGAGCCGCGGTCCCACTCCCAGAGGTCCCGCTCGGTGTCCCAGTAGAGCTCGACCCCGTTGCCCTCCGGGTCGTCGAAGTAGAACGCGTTGCTCACGAAGTGGTCGGAGCTTCCCGTGAAGCTCGACGGATGCTTGCGGGCGACGGAGTAGACCGCCGCGGCCAGGTCGGCCTTCTCGGCGAAGAGGAACGCCGTGTGGAAGAGGCCGGCCTCGTGCTCGCCGGCGTGCTTGAGCTCTGGAGCGACCTGGAGGACGAGGGACGGCCGACCAGGGCGGCCGAGTATGGCGCTGTCGCCGTCCTGCGCGAGGAGGTCGAGGCCCACGCCGTCGCGATAGAAGCCGATCATCCGGTCGAGATCGGCGACCTTGAGCGTGACTGCGCCCATCCCGGTGCCCGCCGAGAGGATGTCCTGGGTGTTCTGGGAGGGGCGTGCGCTCTGAGTGGTCTTCGTGTGCTCGGTCATGATGCCTCTAGTCCATCACAATTTACTTGAACTTTCAAGTATCTCTTTCAGCTTTCATCATTCAGGAGGTGTTGTGACTGGTGAGGCGGCTGGGGCGGGTCTCCTGTTCAATCGCAACATGGGAAACTTTGGCCACACCAACTCCTGAATGGTGAAAGCAATCAGGCGGTGAGGCGGTCGATGAGCTCGCGGTAGCGGGCCGCGGTGAGGTCGACGATGGTGTCGGGCAGCCGCGGTGGCGCGCCCGCTGAGGCCGGGTCCCAGTTCGCGGAGAGCCAGTTGCGCACGACCTGTTTGTCAAAGCTCGCCGTGCGTTCGCCCTGCGACCAGGCCTCGGCGTCCCAGTATCGGCTGCTGTCGCTCGTAAGCACCTCGTCGGCGAGCATGATGGTGCCGTCGGCCCTCGACCCGAACTCGAACTTGGTGTCGGCGATGATGAGGCCGCGCTCCTCGGCGATCGCGGCGGCGCGCGTGTAGATCTCGAGGCTCAGCGCGCGAAGCCGCTGCGCAGCATCCGCCCCGACGAGTTCGACCGTGCGCTCGAACGTGATGTTCTCGTCGTGCTCGCCCATCGGCGCCTTGAAAGCGGGAGTGAACAACGGATGCGGCAGCCGGTCACCGAACTCCAGCCCGGCCGGCAGCGCGCTCCCGCAGACGCTCCCACCCTCCCGGTACTCGGCCCACGCGCTCCCGGCGAGGTAGCCCCGCACGACGCATTCGATCGGGAACATCTCGAGCGTGCGCACGAGCATCGCTCGCCTGGCCACGGCATCCGGGATCGCGCCGGCCTCGCTCACGAGGTGGTTCGGAATGCCGTCGAGCTTGTCGAACCACCACAGGCTGAGCCGCGTGAGCAGCTCGCCCTTGCCGGGGATGCCCGGCTCGAGCACGTGGTCGAACGCACTCACGCGGTCGCTCGCGACCATGAGCACCTCGCCCGGCCGCGCGGCCGACCGGTAGAGGTCGCGCACCTTGCCCGAGTAGGCGAGCTCCCAGCCGGCGAGATCCATTGTCACGCTCTCATTATTCAGGAGGTTGTGGTGCGGGAGTGCGGAGACTAACCTCACCAGCCTCATCGGTCGCACAACCTCCTGAATGATGAAAGCATCAGTCGGCGACGCGGGCGGCGATGTCGGTGCGGTAGTGGGAGCCCTCGAGGTGGATGGCGTCGAGCGCACGGTAGGCGCGGGCCCGAGCCTCGGCGAAGTCGCCCGCGGTCGCGACGACATTGAGCACGCGTCCGCCCGTCGCGGCGCACACCTCCCCGGCGCGCGCTGTCGCGGCGTGCAGCACCCGCACGCCCGGTACAGCCGCTGCGGCCTCGAGACCGGTGATCTCCCGCCCGGTCTGCGGGGCATCCGGATACCCCTCGCTCGCGAGCACGACCGCGACGCAAACATCGTCGGAGAACTCCGGATGCGGCAGGCCGCCGAGCGCGCCGGTCGCCGCCGCGAGCAGCAGCCCGCTGAGCGGCGTCACGAGCCGCGGGAGCACGACCTGCGTCTCCGGGTCGCCGAAGCGCGCGTTGAACTCGATGACGCGCAGCCCCTTCCCGGTCACGATGAGCCCGCAGTAGAGCAGGCCGCTGAACGGCGTGCCCTCGCCGGCGAGCTGACGGATGACCGGGAGCGCGACCGTGTCGACCACCTCGTCGACGAAGCCAGCCGGCAGCCAGGGCAGCGGAGAGTATGCACCCATCCCGCCGGTGTTGGGGCCGGCATCGCCGTCGCCGACGCGCTTGTAGTCCTGCGCGGGCGAGAGCGGCAGCACGGTCACGCCGTCGGCGAGGAGGAAGAGCGAGACCTCCTGGCCGTCGAGGAACTCCTCGATGAGCACCGGCCCGAGCTGCAGGAAGTGCTCGGCGTGGGCGAGCGCGGCGTCGCGGTCGCTCGTGACGAGCACACCCTTGCCCGCGGCGAGCCCGTCGGCCTTGACGACGTGCGGTGCGCCGAACGTGTCGAGGGCGGCCGCGGCCTCCTCGAGCGTGCCCGCGCGAACGGCCCGGCCCGTCGGCACGCCGGCGGCATCCATGACGCGTTTCGCGAACGACTTGCTGCTTTCGAGCTGGGCGGCCGCCTTCCCAGGCCCGAAGACCGGAATGCCGCGTTTGCGCACCGCGTCGGCGACGCCCGCGACGAGGGGCGACTCCGGCCCGACGATGACGAGCTCGATGCCGTTGTCGGCCGCGAAGTCGCCGACGAGCTTCGGGTTCTCGGGATCGATCCCGATCGTGTCGGCGTCGGCGGCGATCCCCGCGTTGCCCGGCGCGACCGTGACCTCGTGGCCGGCATCCTCCGCGAGCAGTGCGGTCAGGATGGCGTGCTCACGCGCGCCGGAACCGAGCAGGAGGATTCGCACCACCACAGGTTACCGGCCCCCGCTCGGGATAGCGTTGGCGCATGGGCAGGGCACGGATCGCGGCGGCGGCGGGGGTCGCGGCCGTGCGCGCCGCGCTCACACCGGATGCCGCCGACTCGGATGCCGCGCGAGGGCGCGACACGACGGCGCTCGCGGTGCGCTATCTGCTTCAGCTGCTCGCCGATGTCGCGCCGGGCAACACCCTCGAGGTGCGTGTTCCGCCCTACGGCGCAGTCCAATGCGTCGAGGGACCGCGACACACGCGGGGCACCCCGCCCAACGTCATCGAGACGGACGCCGCCACCTGGATCGAGCTCGCGACCGGGGCGACCGACTGGCCGGCCGCGGTCGCAGAATCGCGCGTCTCGGCATCCGGAACCCGCGCGAATCTCGACGGACTGCTCCCACTCGACTGGACTGCGGGAGAATAGGGGCATGAGCGAGCAGAAGAACGACGCGGGCCATGAAGAGCGCACGACCGTGAGCATCCGCCGGGCGCCGCGGTTCTCGGCCTTCATCGTCGTCGGCGCGCTCGTCGGCCTCATCGCGACGCTCATCGTCACCTCTCTCTTCCCGGCAGATCCCGCGGTCGGTCTCTCGGCCACCTTCGGCTACTTCGCGCTCTTCGGCGTGCCGGTCGGAGCGGCGCTCGGCGCACTTCTCGCGATCGTGCTGGATCGACGCGCGACCCGTCGGGCCACCGAGGTCGTCGCGGGTAAACTGGACGTGCACGTCGACCCGGCCGATCTGCCCGCAGGAGGGGTGGTCCCGGAGGAACTCGGGCTCGACGACATCGACGGCTCAGCGCAGGGCGACGGATAGGGGCACACGGTTGGCCGGTGGCGATGGTCGGCTGGGTCACGAACTTCTCCAGGGGGAGAAGGGCCCTCAGGATGCCTGCGGCGTGTTCGGCGTGTGGGCACCGGGCGAAGAGGTGGCCAAGCTCAGCTACTTCGGCCTTTACGCCCTGCAGCACCGCGGCCAGGAGTCCGCGGGCATCGCCACAAGCGACGGTTCGAAGATCCTCGTCTACAAGGACATGGGGCTCGTGTCGCAGGTCTTCAACGAGGCCGCGCTCAACACGCTCGTCGGCCATCTCGCGGTAGGTCATACGCGCTACTCGACGACGGGCTCGTCGAGTTGGCAGAACGCCCAGCCGACGCTCGGGCGCACCGCGGGCGGCACGGTAGCCCTCGGCCACAACGGAAACCTCACCAACACCGCCGAACTCCTGCAGCTCGTGCACGAACGGCACCCCGAGGTCGACGGCGAGCTCGCCCGCGGCAATACGACCGACACCGCGGTCATCACGGCGCTCTTCGCCGGCGACCTCGACCACACGCTCGAGGCGACGGCCCTCGAGGTGCTGCCGCGCCTGCGCGGCGCGTTCTGCCTCGTCTTCATGGACGAGACCACGCTTTACGCTGCACGCGACCCGCAGGGGGTTCGCCCGCTCGTGCTCGGGCGGCTCGAGCGCGGCTGGGTCGTCGCGAGCGAGACGGCGGCGCTCGACATCGTCGGCGCATCCTTCGTTCGCGAGGTCGAACCGGGCGAGCTCATCGCAATCGACGAGAACGGGCTGCGCTCGGAGCGGTTCGCCGAGGTCAAGCGCGCCGGATGCGTATTCGAGTACGTCTATCTCGCCCGACCAGACACGACGATCGCCGGGCGCGGCGTGTACGAGGCGCGGGTGGAGATGGGTCGGCGGCTCGCCCGGGAGCATCCTGTCGAGGCGGATCTCGTCATCCCGACGCCGGAATCGGGCACGCCGGCTGCCATCGGCTACGCGGAGGCATCCGGAATCCCGTACGGGCAGGGGCTCGTCAAGAACGCCTACGTCGGTCGCACGTTCATCCAGCCGTCGCAGACGATTCGGCAGCGCGGCATCAAGCTCAAGCTCAACCCGCTGCGCGAGGTCATCAAGGGCAAGCGGCTCATCGTCGTCGACGACTCGATCGTGCGCGGCAACACGCAGCGCGCCCTCGTCGCGATGCTGCGGGAAGCCGGAGCAGCCGAGGTGCACGTGCGGATCTCGAGCCCGCCCATCACCTGGCCGTGCTTCTACGGCATCGACTTCGCCTCGCGGGCCGAGCTGCTCGCGACGGGCCTGAGCGTCGACGAGGTGCAACAGGCGATCGGCGCTGACAGTCTCGGCTACCTCTCGGAGGACGGCATGATCGAGGCGACGGAGCAGCCGCGCTCGAGCCTGTGCACCGCCTGCTTCACGGGGGTTTACCCGATCCCGCTCTCGGACGCGCACCTCATGGGCAAGAACCTGCTCGAGCGGGAGCTGCCGGCACGTGAGTTGGCACCCGTGGTGTTCGGCGACCCTGGGCGGCAGGAGTGACGGTGGGCGTTCGTCCGCGTGTGTGCGGTCGCCCCGGCATCGCGGCGGCATCCGCCCTCTCAAGCCCGCGAAGGGTCAGTAACTGTCCTTCGCGGGCCCCCGGAAGAGCAGTTACTGACCCCTCGCAGTGGTGCGAACGACGGATCTCCACAGGGTGCTCCGGATGACGGACCCGTACGCTGCCGCCGGCGTCGACACCCGGGCCGGGGACCTCGCGGTCGAGCTCATGAAGGCCGCGGTCGCGAAGACCCATGGGCCGGAGGTGCTCGGTGGCGTCGGCGGATTCGCGGGGCTCTTCGACGCGTCCGCGCTCACGGCCTTCCGGCATCCATTGCTGGCGACGTCGACGGATGGCGTGGGCACCAAGGTCGCGATCGCGCAGGCACTCGACAAGCACGACACGATCGGGCAGGACCTCGTCGGCATGGTCGTCGACGACATCGTCGTCGTGGGCGCGAAGCCGCTCTTCATGACCGACTACATCGCGTGCGGGCGGGTCGTCCCTGAGCGCATCGCTGCGATCGTGGCCGGCATCGCCCGCGCGTGCGAGGCGACCGGCACCGCGCTCGTCGGCGGCGAGACCGCGGAGCACCCTGGGCTGCTGGGGCCAGACGACTACGACGTCGCGGGTGCCGCGGTCGGTGCGGTCGAAGCGGATGCCGTGCTCGGCCCTGAGCGCGTCCGCGACGGCGACATCGTGGTCGCCATGGCATCCTCGGGCCTCCACAGCAACGGCTTCTCGCTCGTCCGGCACATCCTCGCCGATCGCGGCATCGGCTTCGGCGACCGCACCGATGACCTCGGCGTCGTGGGAGAGGCACTGCTCGAGCCGACCCGGCTGTACACGCGGGCGGTCCTCGACGCGCTGGGGCGGCATCCGGATGCCGTGCACGCACTCAGCCACGTGACCGGCGGCGGGATCGCGGCGAACCTCGCGCGCGTTCTCCCGGTCGGGGCATGGGTCGAACTCGACCGCGCGAGCTGGTCGCCGCCAGCGGTGTTCCGCGTTCTCGCGGACTGGGGAGGGCTCGCGCTCGCCGACACCGAGGGCACCTGGAACCTCGGCGTGGGCATGCTCGCGATCGTGGGCCCGGATGCTGCGGCCGCGTTGATCGCGCAGTGGGCGGCCGGCGGCATCCCGGCCTGGGTCGTCGGCGAGGTCTCGACCGCACCACGCCCGCTCGAAGGCTTCGAGCAGGGCGCGAAGGGCGTGAGCGGCGGTGCCGTGCGCCTCACTGGCGCCTACCGCGACTGAGCTGCGCGAAGGGTGTCGTGAGGGGTCCCAAAGTGCCCTTCGCGGGCGCTCCGAAGGGCCATGTGGGACCCTTCTGTCGGCTCAGCGGAGTCGGAGGAGGCTGGCGACGGACACGTCCTCATCGACGGCCGGCCAATGCACGCCCTCCCCGGCACCGATGAGCCGCCAGTTCCGCCGCTCGGCTTCGGTCGCCGCCATCAACCGCGGGAACCAGGAGAGGGGTGCGGAGATCTCGCGCCCATCGGCGAGGACTACCTGGAGTGCATCAGTGGTCACTTTCACGCTGACGGCGGTCGAGTTCGCCTTCGTCAAAGTGCTCATTCCAAGCCTCTCTAAAGGTCTCGAGGTTACGCTCGACGATTCGTGCGATCCGGTTCATTTCGTGTGGGCGGAATCTCTTGCTTGATGCCAATCGTACCGGCGTCAGCCAGAATTTGGCTGTGCTGCGGCCGCGCTCGACGTGAACGTGGGCGGGCTCGCGATTCTCCAGACTGTAGAAGAAGAATCGATAACCCTTGACGCGGGCGACCGTCGGCACATCTCCACCTCCGGGCTCAACGATGGCGACCGTGCTGATGCGCTCGGACCCACCGGGGCAGAGATTGTGGAGTGCGACAAGGAGATGGGTCTGTGAGGGACGAGGAGATGCCGCTCAACGCGCCTCGCGATCGTCTGCTGTAGCCAGGCTGAGCGGCCGTGGAATACTCAAGGCATGGATGCGCGACCGCACCTCGTCTTCGTGCACGGCGCCGGCCGGGCAGGTCGGGCCAACTGGCCGGAGCAGCAGTCCGTGTTCCCGTCCGCCGCCTACCTCACGCTGTCGGGGTTCGGCGAGGAGGAGCCCGCTGTGCCGGACATCCGGGACTGGGCCGCGCAGATCCTCGAGGCCTGCGGCGGCGGTGCCCACGTAGTCGCCCACTCCTACGGGGCACTTCCCGCCGTCGAGGCGGCGACCGAATCGGGAGCCGTCAGATCCATGACCCTCATGGAGCCCGCGCTCTACTCGCTCGCCAGCGGCGCCGAGCACGTCGAGGATCACATCGGCCGGATGTCGCCGGTCATCGCCGCGGCGCCGGGACTGACCGCCGCCGAGTACGGTCTGGCCTGGTTCACGGCGATCGGTATTCCGGAGCCGAAAGCCCCCACGACCGCGGCGGAGCTGAGGAGCGCCGAACGCTTGCGCCTGCTGCCGGCGCCCTGGGACATCCCGACGCCGACAGCGGTCTTCGCCGAGATCCCGACCCTCGTCGTCACGGGCGGCTGGAACGAAGAGTTCGAGGAGATCGCCGCCGCACTCGTCCGACTCGGGGCGACGCATCGACAACTCGCCGGGTTCGGACATCGGGTGCCGGATCATCCGGAAGCCAACTCCCTCATCCGGGAGTGGGCGAAACAGCACTGACGCCACGCAGAGCCTGCTCAGGCGAGCTACGTGCTGGCCTGCTCGGACTCCTCGCCGGCGTGGCTGTACTCCGGCCACTTCTCCATGGCCTCGTTCTTCTCGGCCTTCGTGAGCTCGCGTTCGAGCGCGTCGTAGTTGGTGTCCGGGCTGAAATATTTCAGCTCCCTGGCAACCTTGGTGTGCTTGGCCTTCTGGCGACCACGTCCCATGGGTTACCCCCTCACGATTCCAGCCTGAACCTACACGCCGGGGCTCAGAATTGACCTACAAGGATTCCAAAACTAACTTCCAACTTTAGCATGCAGGCGGCCGCTCTCGGCCTTCCCGGATGGGCCGGGTAACGTAATCGTGTGAGCCCAGCCCCGTCGCATCCGCAGGTCGTCATCATCGGCGGCGGCCAGGCCGGGCTCTCGGTCGCGTTCTATCTCCAGCGGCTCGGTCTCGAGCCCGCAAGCGACTTCGTCGTGCTCGATCGCGGTCCCGGCACCGGCGGTGCGTGGCAGCTCCGGTGGGAGGCGCTGCGGGTCGGCTCAGCCCACCGCATCAACGACCTTCCTGGCATGGACGCTCTCGGCCTCACGTTCGACGAGGCCGACCGCACGCTCCCGGCCAGGGAGGTCGTCGCCGACTACTACCGGCAGTACGAGGATTTCTACAACCTGCGGATCGTACGCCCGGCCGACGTGCACTCGGTGTCGAACCGCGACCTCGACCTCGTCGTCGACTACACGGATGCCGCGGGCGGGTCCCATGAGCTCACGACCGACATCGTCGTGAATGCGACAGGCACCTGGGGGGCGCCGTTCATCCCGTGGTATCCGGGTCTCGACTCGTTCTCAGGGCGACACCTTCACACGAGCGACTATACGTCGGCGGAGGAGTTCCGCGACAAGAGCGTCGTGGTCGTCGGAGGGGGGACATCGGCGATCGGCTTCCTCATGGAACTCGAGGGAGTCGCGGCCGACGTCGTCTGGGCCAGCCGGCGCCCGATCGAGTTCCTCGATGAGGGCGAGCTCAACCTCGAGGCCGGCGCCGCCGCCGTCGCCATGCAGGACGAGGCCGCGCGCGCCGGTCGGGCGCTGCCGAGCATCGTGAGCGGGACTGGCGTGCCGCGCACCCGCCGCGTGCAGGCGGCGATCGACCGGGGGCTGCTCGTTGCGAAGCCGATGTTCTCCGCGATCGAACCGGATGGCGTGCGCTGGTCGGATGGCACGTTCCAGAAGGCCGACGCGATCCTGTGGTCCACCGGGTTCCGCCCAGAGCTGCGGCACCTTGCGCCGCTCAAGCTGCGCGAGAAGGAGGGCGGCGTGACCGTCGGCAACGGCTCGTCGTGGAAGGATGGCCGCATCTTCTTCGCCGGCTACGGCCCGCAGGCGAGCACGATCGGCGCGAACCGTGCCGGCCGCCAGATCGCGCGCCAGGTCATCGCGACCCTCAGTAATCTTTAGCGGCGCCCATCCGCTGGCAGTCCCGCGCCCGGAGCGCGGCATCCGTCGTGGTGAACGAAAACGAAGGAGATCGGCGCGTTTCATGCCACTTCGGGCACGAAGTGGTCGAGAACGCCCGGATCTCCTTCGTTTTCGTTCAGGCCGCGAGGAAGGCGGCGAGGCCGGAGAGCAGGCGGTCGACGTCGTCGTCGTTCGTGTAGGGGGCGAGTCCGACGCGCAGGCCTCCCTCGTCGCCGAGCCCGAGCCGCCTGCTCGCTTCGAGCGCGTAGAAGTTCGAGGACGGCGCATCGACACCGCGTGCGGCGAGGAACTCGTAAGCATCGACGGTGTCGCGCCCGTCGATCGTGAGCAGCAGGGTGGGCGTGCGGCGCGCGGCGCGCGAGTGCAGCGTCACGCCGGGCAGGTTCCGGATGCCGGCCTCGAGCCGGGCGAGCAGGGCATCCTCGTAGGCCTCGAGTCGCCCGAAGGCATCGACGAGCGACGCCCGGCGCGACGCATCCGCACGCGCGCCCCCGCCGAGCCCCGCGAGGTACTCGACCGCGGCGGCGACCCCGGCGAGCAGCTCGTAGGGGAGCGTGCCGAACTCGAAGCGTTCCGGCACGTCGTTGGTGGAGGGGAGGAGCTTGTCGGGATGCAGCGTCTCGAGGAGTGCCGGCGAGGCCGCGAGCACACCGAGGTGCGGCCCGAGGAACTTGTAGGGCGAGCACGCGAAGAAGTCGGCGCCGAGCGCGGCCATGTCGACCGAGCAGTGCGCCGTGAAGTGCACTCCGTCGACGTAGACGAGAGCGCCGGCGTCGTGTGCGACGGCCGCGATCGCGGCGACGGGCGGCTTCGTGCCGATGAGGTTCGAGGCGGCGGTCACCGCGACGAGCTTCGTGCGGTCGGAGAGCACGCTGGCCACGTCGTCGAGCTCCGAGGTCTGCGGGTCGAAGTCGAGCCAGCGCACCGTCGCGCCCGTACGCTCGGCCGCCTGCACCCACGGGCGCACGTTGGAGTCGTGGTCGAGGCGGGTCACGACGACCTCGTCGCCTGCGCCCCAATCGCGTGAGATCCAGCGCGAGAAGTCGTAGCAGAGCTGGGTCGCGCTCCGGCCGAACACGACACCACCGGCATCGCCGCCGACGAGGTCGGCGATCGCCGACCGCGCATCCTGCACCGTCCTCTCGGCGTTGGACTCGCCCGCCGTCACGGTCCCCCGGTTCGACAGTGGCCCGCTGAGCGCCCCGGCGATCGCGTCGATCACCCGCCGCGGCGTCTGGGTGCCGCCCGGCCCGTCGAAGTGGGCGGAGCCGCCCGCTAGCGCGGGAAAGTCCGCGCGAACCGTGTCGATGTCGTAGCTCATGACTCGAATCTAGCGGTGTCGCACATCCGAGCCGGCCCGCGGAGCACGCCCTCGCGTCAGCGCACCTCGATGGCGGCACCGGAGCTGTACGCGACCTCGCCGTCGGCCGTGACGCGTACCGACACCTCAGCTCCGCCGAAGCGGATCCCCGAGACCGAGAGCAGCCCGACGGAGCCGGAGGGCGACATCCGCAGGACGCCGGCCTGGGCATCGGGGTCGAGGCCGAGCACGCTCGCGAGTACCGAGACCGCTGCGGCCGCCGACCAGGCCTGCGGGCGGCAGGCCGCAGGGTAGGGCACCGGAACGACGAGCCGGGATGCCGGGTCTCCGGAATGCAACTCCGGCATCCGGTACTCGAAGCCGCTCGCTGCCGCGAGAAGGCCTGAGACGAGTCGGCCGGCCTCCTTCGCGAAGCCTTCGCGCGCGAGCCCGGCGATCGCGATGGCGGTGTCGTGGGTCCAGACGCTTCCGCCGTGGTAGCTGAGCGGCCAGTATCCGCTCGAGTCGGTCGACATCGTGCGGAGGCCGAAGCCAGAATCGAGCTCGGGGGAGACGATCCGTCGTGCAACGAGGGCGGCGTGCCGCTCGTCGAGCAGTCCCGTTCCGAGAAGATGGCCCAGGTTGCTCGTCACGGTGTCGACGGGCCGCTTGGCAGCATCGAGCGCGATCGCCGGATATGCGCCCTCTGCCGATTCGATCCAGAACGACTCGTGGAATTTCGACTTGAGAGCAGCGGCCCAGGCGCGCCACTCAGCGCCGTCGAGGCCGAAGTGCTCGAGGAGGTCGACGCCGTGGGTCGCCGCCTCGTAGGCGTAGGCCTGCACCTCGCACAGCGCGATGGGTCCCTCGGCGAGCGTGCCATCACGCCACTGGACCGAATCGCCGGAGTCCTTCCAGCCCTGGTTGGCGAGGCCGTGGCCGGTGAGGTCGATGTACTCGAGGAGGCCGTCGCCGTCCGCGTCACCGTAGTCGCGCATCCAGCCGAGCGCTGCTTCAAGGTGGGGGATGAGCTCGCGCACATCGTCATCCGCGAGCCCCCAGCGCCACGCGTCGTGAAGGAGACAAACCCATAGGGCGGTCGCGTCGACCGTCCCGTAGTAGAGCGGCGGCAGGGTGATCGCCTCGTCGGGGATGCGCAGGGTCTCGCGCCGCAGCTCGTGCATGATCTTGCCAGGCTGCTCAGCGCTCGCGGGCACCTCCCGCGTTCCCTGCAGGCCGGCCAGCACGCGGAGGGTGTCGTGGGCGAGCTCGGTGCCGAGCGGAAGCATGAATCTGGCCGCCCAGATCGAGTCGCGGCCGAAGAGCGTGAAGAACCACGGCGCGCCGGCGGCCAGGAAGACGAGGTCGGGAGCGTCGACGGTCGCCATGCGCAGCGCGTCGAGGTCTCCCAGCGCAGTCGCGAGCCAGCGCGGAAGCCGCTCGTCGTCAGCGCGGACTCGGAGCGTCGACCACCGCGGCGGAAAGTCGACCCCGGTGACGACGGCCTGCTCGTCGCGCGCCGAGATCGTCCAGGAGATGCTCGTCTCCCCGTGCGGCGGCACGACGACGGGCCAGCGCAGTTCGACGAGTCCTCCGGATGCCGACACCGTCGCATCCGGAGCGTCGAGCCGAACGTGCACGGACTCGCTCGACCAGCCGGCCTGCTCACCCCGCACCCGGATCTCGGGACTGGCGGGCGACTCGAGCCCGGCCTTGACCCGGTCCATGTCGCACAGGTCTGCCCTGAGCGTGACGACCACTTCCGTCGTGATGCCCTCGTCGAGGTGCGACGAGACCGTGAGAGTCTCCTGGATGGTTCCCGCCGTCGCCGTGCGGGTGTGGCTGGCACGCACCTTGGGGTCGGCGGCCCGGTCGTCGAGGTGCCGCAGGAGCGTCACGAAACTCATCGAGTCCGCGCCGAGCGGCTCGGTCGCGATGTGCTCACCTGGAACCGCGCCGACGATCACCGCCAGCTGGGAGACGACCCGGACATCCGAGAAGTAGAGGCCGTGGATGGGCGCCTGGCCGATCGAGCCGTCCCGCGCCGACCAGGCCTGAGTCGGCGCGCGAAGCACGACGAGTTCGTTGTGCAGAAGGGGCTGCAGGGGTGCGGACATGTGCTCTTCGCCGCTCCTCACTGGCTCACCTGGTCGTCGCCGATCTTCCGCTTCGGAAGGGCATTGACATTCGGGTCGCTTGAGGTAATGTAACACCAAGCATTTGAACGATCAAACTTTCCCCGTCAAATCAGGTTGCATGCTCAACGGCGGAGGAAGTTGAACGATCAAATCTCAGTGTTGAGGAGGCAGGATGCGGAAGCTCCCGACGGTCGAGGACGTCGCCCGCGTCGCGCGCGTCTCTCGACAGACCGTCTCGAACGTGCTCAATTCGCCGCACATCGTCAAGCCCGCGACGAGGACCCGCGTCACCGCCGCGATCGAGGAGCTCGGCTACCGGCCCCACGCCTCCGCCCGCCGGCTGCGCACGCGCAAGTCCTCCACGATCGGTGTGCGCCTCGACCCGATGACGAACGGAATCTCCGGCTCGCTTCTCGACCGCTTCCTCCACGCGCTCACCGAGCAGGCCGCCGCGCGGGGCCTGCGCATCATGCTCTTCACGGCGCGGGATCCCGAGCACGAGATCGAGGAGTTCCGTCGGTTGCGCGACGGCGCCGACGTCGACGCCTTCGTTCTCACCTCGACTTTCCGCCACGATCCGCGCACGGCCTGGCTGCTCGAGAACGATGTGCCCTTCGTGACATTCGGACGCCCATCGGGCGATGACGACCTCGGCGAGCCGCTCCACGCCTGGGTGGACGTCGACGGATTCAGCGGCGCCAGCCAGGCCACGAACCACGCGATCGACGGGGGTGCGAGGAGGGTCGGCTACCTGGGCTTCGACGACGACACGACGACCGCGCTCGAACGCAGGGCGGGATGGGCAGCGGCATCCGCCGATCGCCTCGGCCTCGCCCCCGACGAGCTCGACCGCCTCGCCCTCGCGGTCGAAGACGGCGTTCCGCAGGGCAACGCCGCCGCCACGAGCCTCCTGACGTCCGCAATGCCTCCGGATGCCCTCGTCTGCGCGAGCGACTCCCTCGCCCTCGGGGCCAGGATGGCGGCCACGAGGCTCGGCCGGGACGCGCTCCCCGTCATCGGCTACGACAACACGCCCGTCGCGGCCGCGATCGGGCTCTCGAGCGTCGACCAGCCTCTCGGCCTCGTGGCGCGGAGCGCGCTCGAACTCATCTTCGGAGAGTCCGGGAGCGCCGTGACCGCTCGCGAGCATTCGACGGCGCAACCGATCCACCGCCTGCTCACTCCGACTCTCGTCGTGCGCCGCTCCGCTGAGCTCGCGCCCGTCGAGGACTCCGGCTTCCCCTTGGCCGGCAATCACAAC
Source organism: Terrimesophilobacter sp. (assembly GCA_036833635.1). Classification (GTDB taxonomy): domain Bacteria; phylum Actinomycetota; class Actinomycetes; order Actinomycetales; family Microbacteriaceae; genus Terrimesophilobacter. The sequence continues at coordinate 7,952 of DAITPJ010000001.1, read as the reverse complement.
GAAAGGTAGGAAATCATGAATGTCAGGAAACTGGGTGCCGGCCTCGCCGCCGTCGCCCTCGTCGCGGGCCTCGCGGCCTGCTCATCGGGGAGCGGAGGCGATACCGGGGATGTCTCGGGCGCCAAGCTCACGATGCTCATCGGCTCGAGCGGCGACGCGGAGACGAACGCCGTTCAGGCGGCAGCGACGGCATGGGCCGACGAGAACGACGCCACGGTGGAGGTGGTCGCCGCGAGCGATCTCACCCAGCAGCTGAGTCAGGGCTTCGCCGGGGGCACGCCCCCCGACGTCTTCTACATGAGCTGGGACCAGTTCGCGAACTACGCGAGCAACGGCTATCTCGAGCCGTATGCGCAGGATGCGGCGAACGCCGGCGACTTCTACCAGTCGCTCGTCGACACCTTCACGTACCAGGGGACCTTCACCTGCGAGCCGAAGGACTTCTCGACGCTCGGGCTCATCATCAACACCGACATGTGGGCGGCGGCCGGCCTGACGGATGCCGACATCCCGACTGACTGGGCGAGTCTCGAATCCGCCGCGAAGAAGCTCACGACCGACACCGTGGCGGGGCTCTCCTTCGGTCTCGAATATGCGCGCGTCGGTGTCTTCATGAACCAGGCGGGTGGTTCGCTCGTGAGCGATGACGGGAAGACGGTCACGGCCGACACTCCTGAGAACCTCGCGGGCCTCGAGGAGATCCAGAAACTCCACGACGACGGCGTTCTCAAGTTCCCGTCCGAGATCGACTCCGGCTGGTCCGGTGAGGCTCTCGGCAAGGGGGCGGCGGCGATGGTCATCGAGGGACCGTGGATCAAGGGCATCAAGGGCGACTTCCCCGACACCAAGTACCAGGCGTACGAACTGCCGGCCGGACCCGGCGGCCCGTCGACGTTCACGTTCACGAACTGCTGGGGCATCCCGGCCGGGTCGCAGACGACGACGGCCGCTGAGTCCCTTGTGAAGTTCCTCACGAGTGACGAGCAGCAGCTCAAGTTCGCCGACGCCTTCGGCGTGATCCCGTCGACGGAATCGGCGGCAGCGGAGTACGCGAAGAAGTACCCGGAGAACGGGTCCTTCGTGAAGAGCAATGACTACGCCGTGAGCCCGGTGAACTTCGCCGGCTCAGCCACCGTGATCTCCGACTTCAATGCCCAGCTCGCAGGGTTGATCGGAGGGGATGCGAAGGCCATCCTGGCCTCGCTGCAGACGACGCTCCAGGCGGCGCTCGACGAGGCCAACGCGCAGTAGCGAGAACCCGTTGGTCGAGTGCCGGCGACGCCGGTGTATCGAGACCCCACGCGACACGTGGTGGGGTCTCGATACGGCCTCCGGCCTACTCGACCGGCGATAGCGGAAGGAGCGGACGATGGCAAAGGGCATCCGGGGCGGTGAAGCCGGCCGCGGCTGGCTGTTCGTCGCCCCCGCGATCATCATCATCGGACTCTTCCTCGTGCTGCCGATCCTGCTCGCCCTGTGGGTCAGCTTCAGCGACTGGAACGGGCTGGGCTCGCCTCTCAGTGGCAGGGCGAACTTCGTGGGAACGGAGAACTACGAGAAGCTCATCGTCGATCCCGGCCTGGCGCAGCGGGACTTTGGAACCTCCATCCGCAACAACTTCTACTATGTGCTCTTCGTCGTACCGCTGCAGACGGCACTCGCGCTCTTCCTCGCGGTGCAGGTCAATAGGCGCATCCTCAGGGGGCGGGGGTTCTTCCGCACCGCGTTCTATTTCCCGTCCGTCACGAGCTCGATCGCGATCACGGGAATCTTCATGTTCCTGTTCGCCTCCTCCGGGGCGATCAACGCGCTCCTCGGCGCCGTCGGGATCAACGGCCCGAACTGGCTCGCCGACCCGAGCGGCGTGTTCCACAACATCCTCGGAGCTCTCGGCGTGCACGCACCGCCGCCCGCCCTCGCCGCCGACGGCCCACTCGGGATCAGCTGGTGGCAATGGCTTGCCGGGCCCTCCGTCGCGATGTGCATGCTCATCGTGCTGGCGGTGTTCACGACCTCGGGAACCTTCATGCTCATCTTCCTCGCCGGCCTACAGAGCATCGGCGTCGAGATCGACGAGGCCGCCCTCATGGACGGAACGGGCCCGATCCGCAAGTTCTTCTCCATCACGCTTCCCATGCTCAAGCCGACCCTGTTCACGGTCATCACCCTCGGCCTCATCGGCACCTGGCAGGTCTTCGACCAGATCTACCTGACCGGCGGCGGCGCTCCGGGCAAGACGCTCCTGACGCCCGCCTACCTCTCCTACCAGACGTCGTTCAGGGGGCTCAACTGGGGGGAGGGCGCGGCCATGGCGTTCCTGCTGTTCGTGCTCATCGTGGCCCTAACACTGCTGCAGCGCTGGATCCTGAGGGATCGCAAGACCAGCGGAAAGCTCGACAGGGAACTCCAGCGCCAGATCGCGCTGCGCAATTCGCCCACGCAGGGAGGGCAGCGATGAACCGGCTCCGGGCAGGGGCGCTGTCCGGTTACGTCCTGCTCGCGGTGCTCGCCCTCGTCTACATCTACCCGTTCCTGATCTCGCTCGCCGGGAGCTTCAAGACGGACGCGGATGCCACCAACAACCCGCTCTCGCTACTCCCGCAGACCTGGTCGTTCGCCGCGTATGAGCGACTCTTCACGCAGGTGCCCCTGCCCCTCTGGGCGATGAACTCGATGATCGTCACGATCATCGTCACGCTCGGTCGGGTCTTCCTGGATTCGCTCGCCGGCTATGCGCTGTCGCGGCTGCAGTTCCCCGGCAGGGGGTGGATCTTCGCCGGCCTCATCGCCGTCATGTCGGTGCCGAACGTCGTGCTGCTCATCCCGAGGTTCCTCATCATCAAGGAGCTGGGCATCTACAACACCTATGCCGGCATGATCGTGCCGCTCCTCGTGGATGCCGCGGGCATCTTCATCATGAAGCAGTTCTTCGAGTCGATACCGGTGAGCATCGAGGAGGCCGCCCGCATCGACGGTGCCGGGATCTTCCGCACGTTCTGGACGATTGTGCTGCCCATGGCCCGTCCCGCGCTCGTGACCCTGTTCATCCTGAGCTTCCAGGGCTCCTGGAACGAGTTCGCGCACTTCATCATCTCCCGGCAGAGCACCGACCTGAACAC
>DAITPJ010000001.1:0-4733 GCA_036833635.1 Terrimesophilobacter sp. | reverse complement strand
TTGGCGCCCACACTGAGGGAGGCGGCCCGCCACCGCCCGGCGCGAGCGAGTTGCACCGTCTCGACACTGAACGTGCTGAACGTCGTGAGCCCGCCGCACACCCCGGTGAGCAGGATGAGCTGGAGGTCCGCGGGCATCGCAGCGTGCTGGGCGAGCCCGAGCACGACGCCGCCGATGGCCGAGCCGACCACGTTGACGGCGAGCACGGCCCAGGGAAAGCCCTCGGCATCCGAGGACCGGGCGAGCGCGACCGACACGAGATACCGGATGACGGCGGCGAGTCCGCCGGCCGCCACCGTCACGAGCGCAACGGCGAGCGTCATTCGTCGACCCAGTCGATCGGTGCCTCGGCACTCGGCCGCGGGCGCCCTGCCCACAGGCCCAGCACCGCCGCCGCGAATCCGAGAGTGAGCGAGAGCGCGAGGTAGCCCGCGGCGAGCCACCACGACCCGAGCGAGGCCTGGGCGACGAGGGAGACCATGACGGCGGAGAACGTCGTGAACGACCCGATGACACCGGCGCCGAGACCGGCCCTCAGCCAGCGGGGCACGCGCGGCCAGGCCAGCGAAACGAGCAAGCCGAGGACGAACGAGCCGCCGACGTTCACGATCAGGGTACCCAGCGGGAAGCCGGAATCCTGGTGCGGGAGAATCAGGTCAGCGACGAGCCGGAGCCCGGTGCCGAGCATCCCGCCCAGGAGCACGGCGAGGATCTCCCGCACTACCTCCGCCTGCCCGGCTGCGGCGAAGGCAGCGGCTTGCGCACGACCGCGCGCACCGGCTCACCACGCCGGACCTGCCCCGGCAGCGGGCGCCCCGGGCGGGCGTAGAGCACTTTCGATGAGTTGAGCAGCCAGGGCACGAGAGCGATCGTAACGCCGTGGCACAGCATGAGCTTGTGGCGGATGCGGCGGGCCTTGTGATTGTGCAACAGGTTCTCCCACCAGTGGCCGACGATGAACTGCGGCATGTACACCGTGACGACCTCGGAGCCGTGGGTCTCGCGACGCTCCTTGATGTAGCTGATGAGCGGGAAGCTGATGTCCCGGTACGGCGACTGGACGATCCGCAGCGGAATCCGGATCTTCATCTGCTTCCACTGCCGCTTCAACTGGGCGGTCTGGTCGTCGTCGATCGAGCAGTGCACCGCCTCGAGGCTCTCATGGCGGGCGGCGATGGCATAGTCGAGCGCCTTGAGCGTGGGCTTCTGCAGCCTGCCGACGAGCACGATGGCGTGGTCGCCACTCGACCCGAACGTCGTGGTGTCGTCGACCGTGAGGTCGCGCTCGACGCCGCGATAGTAGCGGTTGACTCCGAGCATGAGCACGAACAGCACGGGCATGATCGCGAAAACGAGCCAGGCGCCGTGTGTGAACTTTGTGACAGTGACGATGAGCAGCACAAGTGCCGTGAGCACCGCCCCGAACCCGTTGATCGCGAGTCCCCACACGGCCGCACGACGTCCAGAGGTCTTCGCGCGAAGCATCCGGAGCCAGTGCCGCACCATGCCGGTCTGGCCGATGGTGAACGAGACGAAGACGCCGATGATGTACAGCTGGATGAGCTGGGTCAGGTTCGCGCGGTAGGCGATAAGCAGCAGGATGGCCGCCAGGCCCAGCACGATGACACCATTGGAGTAGACGAGCCGATCGCCACGGGTGTGCAGCGACTTCGGTGCGTACCCGTCGCGGGCGAGCACCGAGCCGAGCAGGGGAAACCCGTTGAAGGCGGTGTTCGCGGCGAGCAGCAGCACCGCCGCCGTCGACCCCTGCACCAGGAAGAACATGAAGGTGTTCTCGCCGCCGAACACGGCCGCCGCGAGCTGGGCCATGACGCTGCGCTGCGGGTCGGTGGCGCAGGCGTTCCACCCGACGAGGTCGCACGGGTTCTCGGAGTAGTGCACCCTGCTGAGGAGCGCGAGTGCGGTGACCCCGACGAACAGCACGATCGCGACGCCCCCCATGATGGCGAGGGTCGCCTGGGCATTCTTGATCTTCGGGATGCGAAAGGCGGGAACGCCGTTGCTGATCGCCTCGACGCCCGTGAGGGCGGAGCATCCGCTGGCGAAGGCGCGCAGCAGCAGCAGGATGACGCCGACCTGGGTCAGTTCGACCGCCTTGACGCTGAACTCGGCCGACTCGGCGATCGGGATGTCCCCGACCGCCGTGCGTACGGCGCCCACGACGACCATGACGAACACGCTTCCGATGAAGAGATACGTCGGGAGCGCGAAGGCCTTGCTCGACTCGGCGACGCCGCGCAGGTTGACCGCCACGAGCAAGACGACGAAGAAGATCGCGAGCTCGACCCGCCACGCGGCGAGCATGGGAAACGCCGAGATGATGTTGTCGACACCGCTCGCGACGGAGACCGTGACCGTGAGGATGTAGTCGACCAGGAGGGCGGAGGCGACGACGAGGCTGGCCCGCTCCCCGAGATTCTTCCTCGCCACCTCGTAGTCGCCGCCTCCCGACGGGTACGCCTTCACGATCTGGCGGTACGAGGCGACGACCACGACGAGCAGCAGCACGACGGCGGCGGCGACCCACGGTGCGAAACTGAGCATCGCAAGTCCGCCGAGGGTCAGGATGAGCAGCAGTTCCTGCGGTGCGTAGGCGACAGAGGAGAGCGGGTCGCTTGCGAAGATGGGAAGCGCAAGACGCTTCGGCAGCAGTTGCCCCTCGAGCTTGTCGGAGGGGAGAGGTTCGCCGATCAGCCACCGTTTGGGGGACCGGACTTCTGTGGTCACGAGGTGCGACACTACTCCTTCCGTCTCCGGTTGCAAGCCACGCCACTAAACTGTTTTGGTGGGAGAAACGAGGCGCCGTCGGCGGCGGATGTGGTGGTGGATCTCCGCAGGCGTCCTCGTCATCCTGCTCATTCCGATCGCGATCGTCGTCGTGCCGATCCTCACGCATGCCCCTCAAGGCTCCAGCAACCAGGCCGACAGCGGTGACCCCTGGCCGACCAGCGTCACCGCGACCGGCGACGACGGACGGACGAGGACGCTCACCGTGGCCGCGGAGAGCGGTTCGCTCGACACCTCGGCGCTCTCCGCCGGCGACCGCATCGTCGTGACGGGCAGCGGATACGACAGTTCACGCGGCATCTACGTCGCGATCTGCGCGGTGACGCCCGACGGCGAGAAGCCGCATCCGTGCCTGGGCGGTGTTCCCGAGCAGGAGGAACAGGATGTCGCAGAGGGCACGGTGCAATGGGCGCCATCCAATTGGATCAACGACGACTGGGCCTGGCGCCTCTTCGGCGCGCGAAGCTACGACGACGGCGCAGCCGGCACGTTCACGGCCTACCTCGAGGTCGCCGATCCGGTCGGCGAGGGGATCGACTGCCGGTCCGACCCGTGCGCGATCTACACGCGCAATGATCACACGGCGCTGAGCGATCGGGTGCAGGACCTGCACATCCCGGTCGGCTTCGAGTAGCGACTCTGTCCGTTGGTCGAGTAGCGCGGAGCGCGTATCGAACCGACGGGAAGTAGGGTCCCGATACACCGCCTTCGGCGGCACTCGACCGACGGGGTGGTTCAGTCCGCGCGGAAGAGGAACGTCCTCACGTCGTCCAGCTGGGACCTCAGCCCTGACACCATCTCCGGCTTCAACTCACCCCGCGCTGCCATACTCCGCAACTCGGAGCGCACCTCGTGCCGAAAGTCGTTGAGAACGATCTCCGCCTCGCGCAGAAACCCGCTGCTCGTGTTCCGGATGTCGGTACGGATCGTCCGCCCTGCCCCACGAGCCTCGGTGCGGGCCTCCTGCGCGGCGGCAGCGAGGTCGGCGCGCAGGCTCTTCATCGCCTCGTTGACGCTCAGCCGCACCTCGTCGGCGAGGCGCCGAACCGAGTCGGTCAAGTCGTTCTCGATCTCGTCCAGTTCGGGCTGGCGCGCGGCAAGCTCGGCCCGGCCGGCATCCGTGATCTCGTAGACCGTCTTGCGCCCATCCGCAGATTTCGTGACGAGCCCCTCCTCCTCGAGCTTGGCGAGGCGCGGGTAGATGGTGCCGGCGCTCGGCGTGTAGGTGCCGCCGAAGCGCTCCTCGAGGGCGAGGATCACCTCGTAACCGTGCATGGGCTCCTCGGCGAGGAGGCTCAGGAGGTAGAGGCGCAGGTGTCCATGCGCGAAGACCGGGGGCGTCATCGGCCAGAACCGCCAGCCGAGGCGCCCGCGGTGCGTGCTGTGTTCGCGTGCACGACGGCCACGTCACCCGAGACCGTTGTTGCAGAGAACTCGAGCCACTGGCCGTGGAGTTCGCCGTACTTGCCCGTGTACTGGCCGCGCACGCCGGTGATCTCGGAGTCGTCGAGCTGCAGCTTGCCCGAGACCGTGGAGACCTTGTACTGCGCAGGCACGCCCGCCTCGAGGCGTACCGTCACGTCGCCGGAGACCGTCTTGACGCTCGCGGAATCCGGCGTTCCGGTCAGGTCGAGGAACACGTCGCCCGAGACGCCGTTCGAGGTGAACTGCATGATCTCGCCGCTCGCCGTGAGCCCGCCGCTCACGGTCTTCGAGGTGATATTGCCGTAGTGGTTGCGCACTGCGATCTCGCCGCTGACCGAGCCGAGATCGAGGTCGCCGTAGACGTTGTCGACGACGATGTCGCCGCTCACGGTGCTGATCTTCGCGTCCTCGGTGAGGCCGCTCACGAGGCCGTTCGCCGAGACGACGCCGAACTTGAGGGCGACGTCGCGGGGGACCGCGATGCTCACGTGCGCGCGGGC